>DATKKN010000073.1:0-38645 GCA_035542895.1 Methanomicrobiales archaeon
GCAGCGTAGCCCGGGACGCTCCGCCAGGACCGCGAGATACCGCCGGAGGTGTACTCCTCCACGTAATCGGCGGAGACGTTCACCTGGGCAAGGGCGAGCTGCACGTCGTATACCTGGGGGTTACCGGTGACATTGATAAAAGCGGTGTTTCCGGCGGAGCCGTTCGTGTAGGAGGTGGCCGGGAGGCCGCCGCGATCGGCGAGGTCGCGGAGCGTGTGGAGCCACATCGCTGAGGCATTGGCGGTCGTGGCCTGGATGGTGAGGTTGACCCACCGGGTGTTGTTCCCCGCCGGAAGTGCGGTATTCTTGATATCGGTGACGGCGCTTGTGATGGTGATGGGGCCGCTCCCGCTTACATCGGCGTCCAAAACGGATCCCTGGAGAAGGATCTCACCAATGCGTACTACCGGTGAGCTGTTCACCATCGAGAAGCTGATAGAGGGGGGGATCTCGTTGGTCGAGCCGTCTGCCTGCTCGAGGAAAACCCCGCCGAGCTGGTAGTAGTAGGTCTGGGGGGTATAGTAGATATTGTTGGACCTGTATTCGATCGACCCGAGGGGCATCGTAATGGAGGTGACAGAGGGGGAGAACCCATAATTGACATAGTACGTCCCGGACACCATCGCATCGCTCTTGGAGATCAGGAGGTTCTGGGGGGTCTGGAACTGGGAGGAGATGCCGTATACAGGGTTCATGAGATCGACGCGGTAGACGGCTGAGGCGGATATGCCACGGTAGACGGCGAGGTTGTTCACGATAGGGGTTGAGCCGGTGAACGTGCTCACGGTGATATCAGAGCTGTTCCAGACGTACTCGTACCACTCTGTCATACTGGCGATGCCGCCTTCCTCCGGCGAGCCAGGGGGAAAGGTGGTAATGTTGAACCGCTGGGTGTAGCTGTACTGGGGGGAGATGTTCACCCAGACATCCCAACCGGGGCCGTCGACAAGGATCCCCCGTTGCGGGAAGAGATCGGCTGAGGAGATGTCGATGAAGAGGTGCTGGGGGGTGATGTTCACGTTCAGGCCGAAAGGTGTCGTTGTTATTGTCCGGGTGTCAGTGTAGCCGGATGAGCTCACGGGGAAGAAGGAATCCGAGGTGATGGTGATGTTCTCGGCCCGCTGGTTGAGGGCCAGGATCGCGCCGGCCTTCGCGGGCCTGAGGAAGGGGAAGAAGCCGAGGATCCCACCGGTCTCGCCGCTCCCGAGGGTGAGGGCCGGGCCGAAGTCGGTGGTGCACTGCCGGCTCGTCCAGAGGGTGTCGATATTGAGTTTATACTCGGTGAGGCTGTCCTTCACCGCGGACATCTGGGCGATCTCGTTCTCCCGCCCCATGGCCGGCATCATGTAAAGGAGGTAGACGGTGAGGGAAATCATGACGGCGGCGAGGATGAGGACAAACCCGATGGCCTCGGAGACTCCTTCCCGCCGGGCCCTGCCCCGCGACGACCCCAAGCCGCAATTCATTCTTCTCCTCTTCCCGGGCGCCCTGCCATGATCCCCATAAAAATTCAGGGTTTTCCGATGCAGGGCTGTTTTTAATATATTATAAAATGGTAAACTATATAAATATCTTGGGTTTTTTCCTTTGCCGGTCCGGGGGTCCCGGCTGATCCCTGCGGAGCTCTGGTTGTTCTTCGACCTGGTTTAAAATAAATGAGAGGAAGGGGAAGGCCGTGAAGATCTCTCCCCGGAGTCAAACACTTCGGGGTTTCACCCCTCGGAGTTGGCACCCCCCGGAGTCAAACACCTGCGGAGTCTTCGACTCCTCGGAGGTCGACTCCTTCGGAGTCAAACACCTCGGAGCTCCGCTCCTCGGAGTTTCGACTTCCTTCGGAAGTCAAACACTAAATAAAGGGAGAGAACGATGTATGATGAGACCATGGGAGGAGCAGGCGAGAAGGTCCACTGGGCAGACGTGGTCGCGGCCTCGGTTAAGGAGGGAGCAGGGCACCGGGTAGCCACCGGGATAACCCCCTCCGGGCCCATCCACATCGGGAACATGCGGGAGGTCCTCACCGGGGACCTCGTGTACAAGGCCATGAAAGAGCGTGGGCTTTCGGCAGAGCTCCTCTACATCGCCGACGACTTCGACCCGCTCCGGAAGGTGTACCCGTTCCTTCCCGAGTCCTATGCCCCGTACGTGGGGAAGCCGGTCTCGGACATCCCCTGCCCCTGTGGCAGGCACCGGAGCTATGCGGACCACTTCCTTACCCCGTTCCTCTCGGCCCTCTCGGAGCTGGACATTGCACCAAGGGTGTACCTCGCGAGCGAACTCTACCGCTCGGGGGCGTACACGAAGGAAATCGGGATCGCCATCGAGCATACGGCCGATATCCGGCACATCCTCGAGCATGTGTCGGGCCGGACCCTGCCCGCCGACTGGTCCCCCTTCTACCCGCTGTGCAGCGTCTGCGGGAAACTCTCCCCGGCCCGGATCCTTGAACATGACCCCTACCGGCACACGGTCCGGTACAGGTGCGCCTGCGGGAACGAGGGCACCGCCGATTATTCGCGGGGCGAGGGAAAGCTCGTCTGGCGGGTCGACTGGCCCATGCGCTGGGCCCACTTCGGGGTCACCGTCGAGCCCTTTGGCAAGGACCATGCCACCTCGGGGGGTTCCTATGATACCGGGAAGGAGATAGCCCGCAGGATCTTCCGGTGCGAGCCCCCCCACCCGGTCATCTATGAATGGATCAGCCTGAAGGGGAAGGGGGCGATGCATTCCTCAAAGGGCGTGGTCGTGACCATCAACGAGATGCTCGAGATCGTCCCGCCCGACGTGCTCCGGTACCTCATCGCCCGGACGAGGCCCGAGCGGACCATCGACTTCGACCCCGGGATGGGGCTCATCTCCCTCATCGACGAGTACGACCGGGTCTCCCACGAGGCCTCGGGGAGGGAGTACGAGCTCTCCCGGATCGCCTCCATCCCCACCCGGATCCCCTTCCGGCACATGGTGACCGTGGTCCAGATCGCCCACGACGAAAAAAGGCTCCTCCAGTGCCTCGCGCGGACAAGCTACGACGTGACGAACACGGAAAACATTCTCAGGCAGGCTGAGCGCGTGCGGGTCTGGATCCGGAAGTATGCGCCCGAGTCGGTGAGGTTCTCGGTGAAGGAGAGGCTCCCCCTCCAGATCGGGGACCTCCCCGAGGCCGACATCCAGGCCCTCTCGGCGTACCTCGAGTTCTTAAAGGCCCTCCCGGGCTGGTCGGCCGAGGAGATCCACAACGGCGTGTACGAGGTCGCGCCCCGGTGCGGGACGGATGCGAAGCACCTCTTCGGGCTCGTCTACCTTGCCTTCCTCGGGCAGACGCGGGGGCCCCGGCTCGGCTGGTTCCTCGAGGCCCTCGGGAGGGAGTTCGTCACCGGGCGCCTCTCCGAGGCGGTGTACCCCTGTGTCCTCTAGGCCCTCCCTCTCCCGGGGATGCGAGCTCTGCTGCCGGGGGGCGAAGATGGTCCTCTTCGTCACCGGCCTCTGCCACCGGCGCTGCTGGTACTGCCCCCTGTCGGAGGAGCGGTCGGGCAGGGATCTCGCCTTCGCAAACGACCGGCCGGTGCAACGTCCGGAGGACTTCATTGCCGAGGCGCGGCTCATGGATGCCCTCGGGACGAGCATCACCGGCGGGGAGCCCTTCCTCGTCCCCGACCGGGTGGCCCGGTTCTGCCGTACCCTGAAGGAGACCTTCGGGGTGGACCACCACATTCACCTCTACACGGGGATGGCGCCCACCGCGGAAATGCTCCTCCCCCTCACCGGTCTCGTGGACGAGATCCGTCTCCACCCGCCCCAGGAGGAATGGCCCCGGATCCCCGGGTCGCCCTTTGCCCGGGCGCTCGGGATCGCCCGGGACCTCGGGTTTGCCGTCGGGATCGAGGTCCCCGCGCTTCCCGGGGTCCATGCCCTCGCGGATATCCTCCCCCTCGTGGATTTCCTGAACGTGAACGAGCTCGAGTGGGGCGGGACCAATGCCGGCGAGATGAGGAGAAGGGGATACGTCCCGGCCGACGGGCTCCACAACGCGGTCCAGGGCTCCCGGCGATGGACAAAGGACCTCGCCCACCGGGAGAAGGTCCGCTGGTGCTCATCCCGGTCCAAGGACGCCGTCCAGCTCCGCGAACGCCTGAAGCGCATCGCCGCACGGACCGCCCGGCCCTTCGACGAGGTGACCGGCGACGGGACCGTCGTGTACGGGGTATTCGAGCCCGAAGGGGTATCCCCCCCCCGCACCCTCGGCCTCCCCGAGGGGGATTACGAGGTGTGCGACGGCGCGATCGAGCTCTCCTGGAGGGCCCTCAGGAAGAGGGCGAAACGGCTCCCCGGAAAAAAGTACATTGTCGAACGGTACCCCAACCGGGGGGTCGTTGTCGAGGTGACCCCCCTGTGAGGGCCAGGTCCGGCCTCGAGGGGTTCTACGAGCGCCTCCTCGGCTGGCAGATCCGGCACGTCCCCCTCCATATCGCCATCATCCAGGACGGGAACCGCCGGTTCGCGCGGTTGCAGGGCATGGAAACCGGGGAGGGGCACCGCGCGGGGGCGGACACCACCGAGCAGGTCCTGGACTGGGCGCACGAGATGGGGGTGAAGTACATCACCCTCTACTCCTTCTCAACAGAAAACTTCCGGCGGGACAGTGCAGAGGTCGAAGGCCTGTTTTCCCTCTTCAAGGAGCGCTTTTCGAAGATCATCTGCGACGAACGGGTCCACAGCCGCCGGATCCGGGTGCGTGTCCTCGGCGACCGGGCCCTCCTCCCCCCCGACCTCCTGGAGCGGGTGGAGGCCGCGGAGGAGGCGACCCGGGCGTACGGGAACTACTTCCTGAACATTGCCATAGCGTACGGGGGAAGGAATGAGATCGTCCACGCCGCCCGGTCCATCCTCCGGTCGGTGAGGGACGGATCCATCGCCCCGGGGGAGATCGACCCTGCCCTGGTCGAGCGGCACCTCTGCGACGGTAAGTCCCTCCCCCCCGTCGATCTCATTATCCGGACCGGGAACGAGCGCCGCACCTCGAACTTCCTCCCCTGGCTCGCGAACGGGAAGGAGAGCGCGGTCTACTTCTGCGCACCCCACTGGCCGGCCTTCAGGAAGATCGACCTCCTCCGAGCGCTCCGGCTCTATGACCAGCGGATGCGGGAGAAGGAGCCCCCGGGCCCGGTGTGAACCGGATCCCGTTGCCGTCAGCTCCCGAACCGGCGTTTCCGTGACTGGTAATCCCGGAGCGCCCTGAGGAAGTCCACCTTCCGGAAGAGCCTCCAGTTCACGTCGGAGAAGAAGAGCTCGGAGTAGACGCTCTGCCAGATCAGGAAGTCGGTGAGGTGGGAGCCGCCGGTCTTGATCACGAGATCGGGGGTGTACCGGAAGGTGAGGTACGAGTCGATGAGCCCTTCGTCCACCCCCTCCGGGTCGACCCCGTCCTCGGCCATTCCCCGGATGCACCCGGTGATCTCCTCGCGGCCCGAGTGGCCGATGGCGACGTGGACCGGCATCCCTTCCCCCATCTGCTCCTCCCGGTCGCCCCCGTGGAGCTCAAGGCGGGCGAAATCCGCGATCCTGCAGATGAAGGGGAGAAACGGGTCGATCCTTGCCGTGTTCCTGGTGCTGATGTGGAAGGTGACCCCGGGGATCCCTACATCCCGGCACCAGCCGCTCACCTCGGCGATCTTTTCCGGGGCGTCGAGCATGTCCTGCTCGGTGATCATGAAGCAGAGGTGCTCGGGGAGGAGGGTGAGCCTCCGGAGGAGGAGCCGCTCGTAGAGCCAGTAGATCACGAGGCCCACCTGAGGAGCGATTCCCGGTCCATGGTGTTCAGGACATCATCCGGGCTGCACCAGCCCCTCCGGGCGAGGGTGATGCCGTACCTGATGTGGGTGAGCTCCTCCCTCTTGTGAGTATCCGTCCCGATGGAGAGCTTCACCCCATGGTCCCGGGCCTCCCGGATCTGGGGGTCATCGAGGTCCATCCGGTATGGGGAGGAGTTGATCTCAAGAGCGGTCCCCGTGGTCTTCGCGGCCTCGATGACCCGGTCCATGTCGAGCTCGTAGGCCGGGCGGGAGGGGATGAGCCGGCCGGTCGGGTGCCCCAGGATGTCCACGTGTTCGTTCGAGATGGCCGTGAGGACCCGGCGGGTCATGAGGTCCAGTTCCTCATGCATCCCCGAGTGGACCGATGCGATGACCAGGTCGAGGTCGGCGAGGACCCTATCCGGGAGGCCGAGGCTCCCGTCGGCGAGGATGTCCACCTCGATACCGGCGAGCAGCTTGCAGTGGTGCCCCCGGTTCGCCTGCTCGATCTCCCGCCCCTGGTCCTTTACCCCGTCGGCGTCGAGGCCGTGGGTCACCCCAAGGGTCGAGGTATGGTCCGAGACGAGGATGTACTCGTAACCGAGCTGGTCCCCGGCGGCCGCGAGCTCCTCAGGGGTCAGGTACCCATCAGTCGCGGACGTGTGGACATGGAGGTCTCCCCGGATGGCCGGGGGTTCCACGAGTATGGGAAGATCACCGGCGAGGGCCCGTTCAATCTCCCCCCGATCCTCCCGGATCTCGGGAGGGAAGTAGGGGAGGCCCAGGAAGGAAAAGAGGGAGGCCTCGTCCGGGAAAATGTGGAGCCCGCCCTCCTCACGCTCCCCGAGGCCATACTCGTTCAGTTTCAGGCCTTTCCCGATGGCGATCTCGCGGAGGTGGATGTTGAACTCCTTGGAGCCGGTCAGGTAGAGGAGCATGGACCCGAAGGAGTCCGGTTCCGTGAACCGGAAATCCACCTTCTGGCCCAGGCAACGGATCGTGGTCTTCTCGTTCCCCGCAGCGACAATCTCGTCGGCCACGGACCTGACCCGGGCGTTCACGGCCGCGGGGGGTTCCTTGGTCGCGATGTCGATATCCCCCACCGTGGACTTCCCCCGCCGGTAGCTCCCCGCGACCTCGAACTTACCCGGGGTGAGGACCGAGGTTGCCTTCGCCACCACGGCTTCGGCCTGGTCCCGGGTCATCCGCGTAGCCGCGGCGCGGTACCGGGCGATGGACCTGAGGAACTCGGACTCCTTCTTCTCGCCGAAGCCCTTCACCGCCCGGATCCTCCGCTGCCGGGCCGCCCGCTCCAGGTCGTCGACGGACTGGATCCCGAGCTTCATCCAGAGGGTATGGACCGTCTTCGGCCCGACCCCGTCGAGCCTCAGGAGCTCGGGGAGAGACTCCGGGATTTTCTTCTCGAGCTCCTCGAGCTCGGGGAAGGTCCCGGTCTTTAAGATGGCCGCGATCTTCCCGGCGATCTTGCTCCCGATCCCGGGGATGGCAAGGAGGGCCTTATCGTCAAGCCCCGAGACCGGGACCGGGAGCTCCTCCAGGTGCTTTGCCGCCCGCTCGTAGGCCCGCACCTTGAAGATGTCCTCCTCCCCCGTTACTTCAAGGAGCTGGCCCATGAAGCGGAGGCGCTCCGCCACCTGCCGGTTCGAGGCCGCCATGCGTACATCTCTCCACCCCGCGGTATATGTTCTCTCCTTCCTGGGTTGAAGGTTTGCGTGTCCAGGGGACCGGCTCCCTTACGGGACCCGATCACTGGTCCAGAGGGGCCCCATTCCCCCTGAACAGTCCGTGTCCCTGACGGGACACGTCCTGCTCCCTTTCGGGACCGGGCCCAAACCGATATGACGGGCCGGTGAGAGACATTCATTACATGGAGCATGTCGCATGCGAAGACCTCCTGGAGGCCGTCCTCGTCCTCACCGGGAAGGGGACACCCCCGACCGCAGGCGACCTCGCGGCGTACCTGCACCGGGACGAGGCCTCTGTCGTCGCCCTCCTCGGGGAACTCGGGAGGGGCGGGAAGGTTGAAATCGTTCCCCCCGGGACCGTCCTCCTCCTCCCCCCGGGCCGGGCCATCGCCGCGCGGGTGGCGGACCGGCACCGGATCCTCGAGTGCTTCCTTGCAGAGCGGCTCGGCATGGAGAGGAAGGCGGCCTCCGGGGAGGCCTGCCACCTGGAGCACCAGGTCTCGGAGGAGACCATCCGGAGGCTCTCGGAGTTCCTGGACGGCGCGGACGGCGAGTGCTCCCCTCCGGACTGGCGGCACCGCGGGCGGCACCGCGGCGGTGGCGCGGCCGGGCCGGTGCCCCGCACCCTCGCCGAGTACCCGGAGGGCACCATCCTCCGGGTGGCGGCCATCCGGCACTTCGCTCGGGTGCGGCGGCTCGAGGATTTCGGGCTCCTCCCCGGCGAGTCCCTCCTCCTGAAACGGAGGCTCTCCAACGGCTCGGTGGTGGTGGAGGTGAAGGGCTCGGAGGTGGCCCTCTCCGCCGGGATCGCAGCCTGCATCCTCGTGGAGGAGCCGGGATGAGGTTCGCCCTCGTGGGGAACCCGAACGTGGGGAAGTCCCTCATCTTCAACCAGCTCACCGGCCTCGGGGTCGAGGTCTCCAACTACCCGGGAACGACGGTGGCGCTCCACCAGGGGGCGGCATGCGTGGAGCGGGAGAAGGTGGAGATCGTCGATCTCCCCGGCATCTACTCCATCGACGGGGACGCGGAGGAGGAAGTCCTCGCCCGGCGGATCCTCTCGGCGGGGGACCTGGATGGGGCCATCCTCGTCCTCAATGCCACGAACCTCGAGCGGAACCTCTACCTCCTCCTCCAGGTGGCAGAGACCGGGATCCCCCTCGTTGCCGTGGTGAACATGATGGACGAGGCGGAGGCCTCGGGCCTCTCCCTCGACCTCACGGCCCTCTCCGCGACCCTCGGGGTGGATGTCCTCGGGACCTCGGCCGTGAGCGGGAGGAACATCGGGCAGATCATCCCCCTCGCCCTCGCCCGCGCCCGGCCGGCCTCCATCGCGGTCCCCTATGACACCGATGTCGAGGCGGCTGTCCGGACTCTGGAGAAGGAGCTGGGGGCCTCCCGGGTGCAGGCCATCTGGGCTCTCGACGGGATCGGCACAGACAAGGCCATCGGGGAGGCCGCGGCGGACCTCGCCCGGGAGATCGAGGAGACCCACCGGATGTCGGTCCACCAGATCATGGCCCTCAACCGGTATACCCTGTCCCGGGAGATCGCCGGTAAGGTGGTGAAGAGGGGTGGCACACGGGCAGGGCCCGACCTGGACGAGCTGCTCTCCCGGGAGATCCCGGGGATCCCGATCCTCGCGGGTATCCTCCTCGGCATGCTCCTCCTCGTCTTTGTCGTCGGGGGCTTCCTCGAGACCCTCATCGTCGGCCTCTTCCAGGAGTACGCCATCGCCCCTATCCTGTCCCTCGGCCTCCCGCCCCTTCTCGAGAAGGTGGTGGTCTCGGCGGTGGTGGGCCTCCAGGCGGGCTTTGGCATCGCCTTCCCCTACATCCTCCTCTTCTTCATCCTCATCTCCATCCTCGAGGACTCGGGGTACATGACCCGGGCCGCCTTCCTCGCGGACCGGGCCATGCACCGGGTGGGGATGCATGGCGGGGCCATCATTCCCATGGTCCTTGCCTTTGGGTGTAATGTACCGGCCATCATGGCAACCAGAAACCTGGGCACGAGAAGGGAGCGGCTCATCGCATCATTCCTCATCACGATGGTCCCCTGCTCCGCGCGCACGGTCATCATCGCGGGGATGGTGGCCACCTTCGTCGGGATCCCCGCGGCCCTTTCCATATACGCCGTGGTCTTCCTTGTCATCGCCCTCACCGGGGCACTCCTCTCCCGGGTCACCCCCGGCAGGCAGATGGGCATGATCCTCGAGGTCGCCCCCCTCAGGTGGCCGAAGGCCCATCTTGCCCTCGCCAAGTCCTGGCACCGGCTCCTGGATTTCCTGATGCTCGCCATCCCCCTCCTCATCGCGGGGAGTATCGTCCTCGGGGTCCTCGAGTACCTCGGGGTTCTCGCGGCCTTTGAGGACCTGTTCGCCCCCATTTTCGTGGGCCTCCTCGGCCTTCCCTCCTATGCCGTCACCGCCCTCCTCTTCGGGATCCTCCGGAAGGAGATGGCCATCGGGACCCTCGCGGTGCTCGCCGGGACCGCCGACTTCCCGCTCGTCATGACCCGGCTCCAGATCTATATTTTTGCCCTCATGTCCACCCTCTTCGTCCCGTGTATCTCCACCATGGCGGTCCTCTCCCGGGAGAACGGCTGGAAGGCGGCGGCCATGATAACCGTGTACACCGTGCTCCTCGGGATCGGGATCGGGGCAATGATTAACCACATCTTCGCATAGGTACAGGGAGAGCCATGCTCACCTTCATCGGCCTCGGGCTCTTCGACGAACGGGACATCCCGGTAAAGGGCCTCGAGGCAGTGCGCTCGGCGGATGTTGTCTACCTCGAGACCCACACCTTCCGGCTCATGGGGGCCGATCTCCCTGCCCTGGAGCGGTTCTACGGCAGGCCGGTGGTAACCGTCACGAGAGAGGAGATGGAGGTGCGGCCCGAAGGGATCCTCTCCCCTGCCAGGGAGGGAAATGTGGCCCTCCTCTGCGGCGGCGATCCCATGGTTTCCACGACCCACGCCGACCTCAGGCTAAGGGCAAGGGCCGCGGGGGTGGAGACCCGGATCATCCACGGGGCATCGATAGCGAGCGCCGTCTCCGGCGAGACCGGCCTCCAGAACTACCGGTTCGGGAAGTCCACCTCGATCCCCTTCCCTTCGGGGTCCTGGTTCCCGACCACCCCCCTCGAGACCGTCCTTTCAAACCTCGCCCGGAACCTCCACACCCTGGTCTTTCTCGATATAGGGGCCGACCGGTTCATGACCGTGAACGAGGGGATCGCGCTCCTCGGGGAGATGGCGGCCCGGATCTCCCGGCCAGCGCCGGAGTTCTGTGTGGGCATCGCGCGGGCCGGATCACCGGATGCCTTCGTCGCCGCCGGAAGCCCGGGACGGCTCCGGGACCTTGACTTCGGGCCGCCGCTCCACATCCTCGCGGTCCCGGCGGAGCTTCATCCCGTCGAACAGGAGTACCTGGAGGCGTTCGCCTGGTATGAAAATCGGTGACTACGGCGAAGCTCTCGCGGCGACCCTCCGGGATCTCTGCCCTGCCCCGCCGGAGGGAACCCCCCTCCACCGGGTGGCCCGGGATGCCCGGGACATGGCCGGCGCGTACCTCTCTGACGGGAGGGCTTTCCTCGCCGCCGGGGACCTCATGAACGGCCTCGCGGCCTTCACCTATGCCTCCGGGTGGCTCGCGGCCTCCCTCTCCCTTGGCCTCCTCTCGGGGGAGGCGGTCCCCCCCCTCCCGGCCTTCCAGCAGGAGGAGGGATCCCTCACTGGTGAACGGGTCCGGGAGAAAAGAGCCCGGTACCGGAAGATGCTTGCAGGGGCTCTCGAGGCCCTCGAATGCTCGCCCGATCCAGGGAGCCCCCTCTATCCCGCGGCGGCATCCATCCTCGAACGGGCAGGGGCCCTTCTCAGGGAAGGGGATCACTTCACCGGAGGGGGAAATGAGGCTGATGCCCTCTCCTCATACAGCCACGGGCACGGGTGGCTCGATGCCGGGGTGCGGGCCGGGCTCTTCCGGATCCTCCATTCCCGGGAGCTCTTTACGGTGGGCCCCTTATAGAAGGGGACCTCCCCTGGGCCCCTTATAGAAGGGGACCTCCCCTGGGCCCGCTGTAGAAAGTTTTTGAACTTTCCCTGTAACCGGTACAGCAGCACAGCGCCGGGACAGGCCGGTGGCGCGATCGGGTTGGTGGTTTTTCGGTGGAGCGTTCCCAGTGGAAGTGGCTCGTCATCTCGGTGAGTTTCAGCCTGGTCGTGCTCGCCCTCGTCCTCCGTTTCACGGTCACCGAACAGACCTTCGAGTACCTCCGGCGGTTAAATCCCCTCCTGCTCCTCCTCGCCATCGTCTTCCATTTCCTTGCCTACGGCTTCTGGGCGATGCGGATCAGGGTTATGGCCGCCTCCCTCGGCCATCAGGTGGAGTTCAGCTATTGCCTGAACCTGGTCATGGCAAACCTCCTCGCGGGGGCCATCACCCCGGCACAGGCCGGCGGGGAGCCCGTCCGGATCCACCAGCTGTACCGGCACGACGTCCCCCTTGGGGATGCCACGGCGGTCGTCGTGGTCGAGCGGGTCCTCGATGCCATCATCCTCGGGGTAGCCGGGATCGCGGCCATCTTCATCCTCGGTGAGCTGGTCGCGGACGTCCCGACGGACCTGACGATCGTGATCTTCATCGCCTGGATGGTCATGGTCCTTTTCATCGCGGCCTTCGTCTTCTCGATGAGGAACCCCGCGTTCCTGAAGCGGTTCTTAAAGCGGATCTCCAGGCTCTTCATGAAGCGGTGGGACTTAAAGAAGGTCGAGCGCCTGATCGCCTCCATTGACCGGGAGGTGGACAACTTCCATGACAGCCTCTCCCGGTTCATGGCCCATGGCCGGGCCGGCCTCCTCAAGGGAGCCTTCTTCACCGCCCTCTTCTGGTTCTCGGAGTTCATCATCGTCTCCCTGATCCTCATGGGCCTCGGGGAGCAGCCCTACTACCTCCTCTCCCTCGTCGCCCAGATCGTCATCGCCATCATCATGATGATCCCCCTCACCCCCGGGTCCTCCGGGATCGCCGAGCTCTCGGCGACCTCCATCTACGGGCTCTTCATCAATACGTCCATCGTCGGGGTCCTCGTGGTCGTCTGGAGGGCGATCTTCTACTACCTGAATATCGCCGTCGGGATCATCGCCTCCATCCCCATCATCCAGAGGGAGATGGTCCGTCGTGAGGCTGTCGATCACCCCAAGGTTTAACGTGGGAAAGGGCGATGATTACCTTCGCCATGGACGAGCAGCGCTGCAGGGTCCGGGGGGTATTTCTCTCGATGAGCGAGGCAGGGGCGGCAGCACCGACGGTGCTCCTCGACCTCCCGGGTGGCGACTGCATCCCCATATACATCGGTCTCTGGGAGGCCATCTCCATCCGGAATGCCATCAAGGGGGAGGTGCTCCCGAGGCCCATCACCCATGACCTTTTTGTTGAAGTGCTCAGGAGACTCCATGCGACGGTCACGGCGCTTTCCATTGACTCCCTCGAGGAAGGGATCTTCTTTGCAAAGCTCCACGTGAAGATGGACGGGGTGGTCGAGGTGGTGGACTGCCGTCCGAGCGACGGCATCGCCATCGCGCTTCGCACCGACGCCCCCATCACCGTCGAGGAGAGCGTGGTCTCCCTCGCGAGGAAGAAGCGGGAGGATCTCCAGAACCTGCAGGACCTGGACTCGGTGATGTAGGTCCCCCGGGCCCTTTTTTCCGCCTACCGCGGGCGGCGCCTTCTCCCGAGCTCGGCGTAGATCTCTTCGATATCGATCCCGGCGGCGGCGAGGGCCAGGAGCAGGTGGAACTGGAGGTCGGCCGCCTCGGAGACGGCGGCCTCCCGTTTCCCGTTCTTCACCGCGAGGATGAACTCCACCGCCTCCTCGCCCACCTTCTCGAGGATGCCGTCGATACCTTTCTCACCGGTGGCGAGCCGGCCCACGTACGAATTCTCCCGCGGGTTGTTGATCCGGTCGCCTATGACCTCCCAGACCTCGTCGAGGATCCCGCTCCCGGTCATGCCGTCTCCCCCCCCGAGAGGATCTCGCCGAGCTCGGTGCCGAAGAATCTCCGGAAGAGGAGTCTCGCCTTCTCCACGTTCGCCCCCCCCTTTCCGATGGCAAGGCCGAGGTCGCTCCGCTTCTGGAGGACCACGGCAACCCTCCCGGCCTCGTCCCTCTTCACCGCCGAGAGAGGGGCAGGCCGGAACATGTTCGCCACGAAATCCTCGGGGGTTTCGGCGTACTCCACCATCTCGATCTTCTTGCCGAGCACCTTCTGCATCCTCCTGATATTCTCCCCCTTCTTCCCGATGGCAAGGCCCATGTCGCCGGGCCTGATGACATAGATGATCCGGTCGAACCGCTCGTCGATGATGCAGTCGATGGCGGTGGATTTGGTGAGGATCCGGAGCTCCTCGATGTATCTCCTTTCTTTAAAACCTATGGTGCGCTCCATGCCACCTGACCTTCTGCTCTCCCCGTATATATGGTTAAAGAAATCGTCCCGAGGAGAAGGATGGTTCCGGGACGCGTGCATGTCCCGGGAGAAAGGAGTGTAAGGGATCTCGCCCGGGGGACTGGTTCCCCCCCGGGCATCCCCGATGGAAACCCGCCCTATCTCGGCGGGGTAAAAAAGGGAGGAGAGTTCAGGGTTCCGGGCGGTTGATAGCGGGAGTGCTCGTCACTGGTGGTGTGGGGATTTGGATTTGCCACCCGGCCCTTCGGATCTCCCCAGATTTTCATGCACATGAGGTGACTCCTTTCACTTGGTCTCTCTCTTGTAACCGGGAGGGGGCTGTCCCAACCCAGCCCGGTTCACATATAACAATAATCACTAATAGTATATATACATTTCCTTCATCGTGTAAACGCGGAATATACCTTTATAGAAAATCTGGCTTGTAATCAATGGGAAAATACCTACAGAAGCCCGGTATTACGGGATTCAGGCGGATACCTCCGTCGGGATATGACTGAAAATGCGGGGAGGGCCCGGCGACCCTGGCCGGGAATGGCCGGGGAGCCGCCCGGCCCGCGGGGTCACCTCTTCCTCGTGGGTGTCGTTCCGGAAAGGTAGTCGAGGTCGATCTGCCTGAGGAGGTCGGGCGCCATTGACCGAAAGACGCCTTCGATGTTCCTGATGGCCTCGAGGTCGTCAGAGGATCGTTCCTCCTTTCCCCCGCGGGGCCGGAAGATGGCCACCGCGCCGATGGTCCTGCCCCGGGCGTCCCGGATCGGGGAGACCCGGTCCTCGACCGGCCACTTCGTGCCGTTCTTGGCGAGCAGGACCTCGTCCCCCACCGCGGTCACCAGGTTTTCCTCCCGGGCGGCCCGCTTCGCGAGGTTCTCGACCTCGGTCCCGCTGTCCCCGTGCACGAGCCTGAGGATCTCCGGGAGGGGGCGGAGGTAGGCATCGGAGGACTGCCAGCCGGTCATCAGTTCCGCGGCCGGGTTCATGAAGGTGACCTGCCCCTCGGGGTTCGTGGTGATGATCCCGTCGCTGATCGCCATGAGGGTCTCGAGGAACCACTCCCCCTTTTCCCGCTCCCGCTTCTCCCTCCGGTGCTTGTAGATGGCCATCTCGAGCGTGGTCTTCAGCTCGGTATCGGTGAAGGGCTTGATCAGGTACCCGTACGGCTCGGTGATCTTCGCCCGCTCGACGGTCCTCTCGTCCGAGTACGCGGTCAGATACACGATGGGGATGTGGAGGTCCCCGGAGATCTGCTCCCCTGCCTCTATCCCGTCCATCTCCCCCTTCAGCCGGATGTCCATCAGCACGAGGTCGGGATGGACCTTCGCCGACCGTTCCACCGCCTCCTCCCCCGTGGAGACGATCCCGGCGACCTGGTACCCGAGCTCCTGGAGGCTCTCGGCAAGGACCTTTGCTATGACAAAGTCGTCCTCAACGATGAGAATATTGGCTTTGGCCACGTGGAAAACCCCTTTACTTCTTCATTTCTGGAAACCTGATGATAAAGCTTGTACCCTTCCCCTTCCCGGTCTCGATGGAGCCCCCGAGCTGGTTCACCACGAGGCCGTGGACGAGCCTGAGGCCAAGGGTCTCGGTCCTCTCCGGGTCGAAGCCCGGGGGAAGCCCGGTACCGTCATCCCCTATCTCCATGAGAAAGCCCGTCTCATCCTTCTTCACCCTGATGCGGATCATTCCTCCTCTCCCGTCGGGGAAGGCGTACTTCAGGGAGTTGCTCACGAGTTCGTTGATGATCAGGCTCGCGGGGAGGGCGGTGTCGATGTCGAGGGAGATGTCCTTCACGTCCATCTGGAGCTCGACCCCCGCCGACCGTTCCTCGTACGAGCGGAACAGGTACTGGACGAGCCGGGTCAGGTACTCCGCGAGGTCGATGTTCCCAAAGGACCGGGACTGGTAGAGCTTCTCGTGGATGAGGGCCATGGTCTTGATCCGGTGCTCGCTGTCCCGGAACATTTCGAGGATCTTCCGGTCCTTCGTCTTCTTGGACTGGAGAATGAGGAGGGCCGAGACCACCTGCATGTTGTTCTTCACCCGGTGGTGGATCTCCCGGAGCAGGTTCTCCTTCTCGAGGAGGGAGGCCCGGATCTGGGCCTCGGCACGCTTGAGGATGGTGATGTCGATGCAGACCGAGACCGCCGCCTTCACCTTCCCTGCCTCGTCCCTGAGCGGGTACATGTTAAGGAGGGCAGGGAACTTCTCCCCGTTCCTGCGGACAAGGGTGATCTCCCCCGAATACTCCACCTGCTTCCTCTTCATCTTCCGGTGGATCTCCTCGAGCAGGTCCAGCTCCTCCGGGGGGTAGAGGATGGCGAGCCTCTCGCCCATGATATCCCCCTTCCAGTACATGAAGATCCCCTCTGCCCCCGGGCTGAAGTCGGAGATCCGGCTCTCCTTCCCCCGGAGATCCGAGGTCACGAAGGCGACATTCTGGGCCGCCTCGAAGACGGCCGAGAGGCGCCGTTCCCGCTCGGTGAGCTCCCGGTCCCGGGAGAGGCTCATTTTCATGGCCCGGAGGAAGATGGTCAGGAGCCGGTCCTCCCTCTCTTTCAGGAACCGTTCCTTTCTCCTCTCTTCTGTCCTTTCCCGGAATGAATCAAGCCGGAAGCCCTCATAGGGAGGATTGCGGAGGGCCCTGCTCGAGTACCCGAACCAGCATTCCCCGGCCGGAAGCCGGATGCTGAACTCGAGGATCCCTTCCACGTTCCCGGAAGAGAGGAGGTCGGGCAGGTCCTTTTGAGCCGGATTTGACACAAGCCGGGGAGATATGCAGTGCTCGACATAGTTCCGGATCGCCATCCCCCGGGCCTCTTCGCCGGGCAGTCCCGAAATCCGCTCCATGGCGGGGTTGGCATGGACGATCCGGCCCCCGGCATCCACGAGGACCATCCCGTCCTCAAAAAGGTCGAGGATCGCCCCGGCATCATCCGCGGCTGCGGGTCGGTTCCCCCGGGTTGCACCCCTCGTCAGCAAGAGCCCCCTACACATATATAGGATGAAGATGACAATAAAATCGTCCCCACGCGTACCTGGAGGAGGGAAGGCCGGAAGGGACCGGGGCATGCCCGGGATGCTTAAGGGCAGGACCTTTCCCGGGTTGATAAAGGTTATCATGGTTTCGTTAACCTTTCATGCACTCATCAGACGGCGATAATATTGGCAAATCCAGCCAATCAAGAATTAATCAAAAATAGGCAATAAGAAATCTTTATATACAAGTGTATCGATATACACTGTCTTGCAGAGAACGATATCCGGGAGTCTCTCTCTGGTTATCGGGATGAAGATCAGGTATGATGTTCCCATACGAGATCGAAAATCTCCTGAACATGGATGGATTGCAGGACATGAACGAGATTCTGGACCGGCTTCTCAAGGTTCGAGACATCTCCCGCGAGAAGGTACGGGATCTCGGCTTTGACATCAGGTCCGTGGACCTGGACAACCTCCCGTCCGACATGGACAAGGAAAAGGTCTACTGGATCTCGTTTTACAAGAACCTTTTCAACTTCATCAGCATCCCCCTCTTCGTGAACGGTGTCATCGACCAGCAGGAAATCGCGAGCATCCGGTTCGATGAACATTGCAAGCACGACATCGCGGAGATCCTGACCTCGATCGAGATGGAGGCTTCCTGATCCCTCCTATCCCTTCCCTCCTTCATTCACCCTCCTCCGAAATACCATACCCTTCTTTTTCCGGGCTTTCCCCAAAGAGGTACCCGGCCGCTTCAGGTTCACAATGCTTAAGCCTCTTCCCCGGTAACCATTAGCCACCGGGCGTGCCCGAGGGAGGTACGAGTTCCCGTGCTCGACGTGAAACAGGTCACGAAGCTCATCGGCGGCATGACCATCCTCTCGGAGGTGAGCCTCTCGGTCGGGAAGGGTGAGATCGTGGGGGTCGTGGGCCCGAACGGCGCCGGAAAGACCACCCTCTTTAACATCATCTCCGGTATCTCACGGCCGACCCGGGGGTCGGTCACCTTCGATGGGGAGGAGATCACCGCCCGCCCTCCCGAGGAGATCTGCAGGAGGGGGATCGCCAAGACCTTCCAGATCGCCCACTCCTTCCCCAACCTGACCGCCCTCGACTCGGTGAAGGTAGGGGCGATCTTCGGGAACCCGGAACTGATGCCGTTGGGCGAGGCCGGGGAGCTCTCGGAGAAGACCCTCGGCTTCGTCGGGTTCCCCGCCGAGAAGCGGGATACGCTCGTCAGGAACCTGACCGTCGTCGAGCTGAAGAAGGTCCAGCTCGCGCGGGCGATCGCGAGCAAGCCGAAAATTCTCCTCTTCGACGAGCTCATGACCGGCCTCACCCCGACCGAGAGCAATGACTCGGTGGAACTCGTGAAGAAGATCCGGGCCGAGGGTATCTCCATCCTCATGATCGAGCATGTCATGAGCGTGATCATGGGGGTGTCCGACCGGGTGGTCGTCCTCGACCATGGCGAGAAGATCGCCGACGGCCACCCGTACGAAGTGATCAACGACCAGCGGGTCATCGATACCTATCTCGGCGACGTCTGTGCCTTCTAGGATCGTGAACCCGATGCTTGAGATCACGAACCTGAACGTGTTTCACGGGAACCTGCAGGTGGTCTGGGACCTCTCGGTCAGGGTGGATACCGGCGAGCTCGTTACCCTCATCGGCCCCAATGGTGCGGGGAAGACCTCGACCGTCGAGACCATCGCGGGGCTGAACCCGAAGGCAGCGGGAAGCATCCGGTTCATGGGGGAAGATATACTGGGGATGCCCCCCCACCGGATCTTTGCGAAGGGCCTCGCCCTCGTACCCGAGCGCCGGGAGATCTTCCCCGGGATGGAGGTAGTGGAGAACCTCCAGCTCGGGGCCAGCGGGCGACCGGACTGGAGAAAGACCCTCTCTCACATCTATGAGCTCTTCCCGATCCTGTCGGAGCGGGAGAAGCAGAGGGCAGGGACCCTCTCCGGGGGCGAGCAGCAGATGCTTGCCATCGGCCGGGCCCTCATGTCAGAGCCGCGGATGCTCGTCCTCGATGAGCCTTCCACCGGCCTCTCACCCCTCCTCGTGGGGCAGATGTTCCGCTCCCTGGAGCAGCTCGGGAGGGAGGGGATGACCGTCCTCCTCCTCGAGCAGAACGTGCGGCATGCCCTCGAGCTCTGCAACCGCGGGTACGTGCTCGAGAACGGGAGGATCGTCCTCCAGGGGAAGGCGAAGGAGCTCCTCCATGACCCTCACATCGAGCGGGCCTACCTCGGCGTGTAGCGAGCTTGGCGGCGAGTCGGTGTCGGGTGCCCGGGAGATCTGTGGATCAATCCTTTATTCGTGATCCCGAATCCCAATAGGCAATCTGGTCATCTTTGTCCGTAAATAACAGTTACCGGCCCGAATTCCCCTGGAACTGGTCACGCCGTCCGGCTGTCGCTCCCCTTGTCCGGTTCTGCCGGTTTCTTCCCCGAACCTCTGTTCCTCCATTTCCGGAGCTCTTCGGGCAGGGAGACGAGCCCCCGGGGGAGGAAGATCACGACCAGGATGAGGAGCACCCCGATGATGACGAACCGCTCGTAGGTCAGGCCAAGCCCCTTCAGGCCTTCCCAGACGACGGTAAGGATGACGGTGCCGAGGATCGGCCCGACGATGGTCCCGAGACCCCCGAAGATTGAGTAAATGACCGGCCAGAAGGAGGTCTCGGCATGGAAGATTTCAGGAGAGATGAAGCTGATGTGATGGATCTCCAGCGCCCCGGCGATCCCGGCGAGGAAACTGCTCACGGTGAAGGCCAGGAGCTTGTACCTGACGGGATTGATCCCCGATGCCCGTGCCTCCATCTCGTTCTCCCGGATGGCGGCGAAGGCAAGGCCGGTGCGGGACCGGAGGATGAGGTGGATGCAGAAGATGGAGACCACGGTGATGGCAAGAACCGCGTAATATTCGTAGGCCAGGTAATTGGGGATCCCTCCCGGGAGGAGACGGGGAGAGGCGACGCCATCCCAGCCTCCTGTCGTGGCGGAGAGGGGACTTGCGATGATGGCCTGGAGGATGACTGCAAAGCCGAAGGTCACCATCGCGAGGAACCATTCCTTGAGCCGCGCGCAGGTGAGGCCGATGAGGAGCCCGATGAAGGCCGCCACGAGCCCTCCGATCAGGATGGTGCCGAATGGGGAGAATCCCGTCCCCCTCGCCACCAGGGTTGACACGTACGCACCGATGCCAAAGAATGCGGCATGGCCGAGGGAGGCCTGCCCCGAGTAGGCCAGGAAGTTCCAGGCAGAGGAGAAGAGGATGAAGGTGAGCATGATGATGGCAACATTCAGGACATAGAAGCTCATCCCGGCCAGGAGAGGGAGTAGTAGCGCGATCCCCAGGGTCAAGGCCGTGAGATACCTGGAGAGCCTCGCTGTATCCACCCGGTTCACTCCCCCGATTCCCCGAATAAGCCTGTCGGCCTGAAGATAAGCACCACGATGAGGATCAGGAAGGAGATGGAGTCCTTCCAGATACCTCCCAGGAAGTACGCCGCCCCGTTCTCGGCAATCCCATAGAGGAGGCCACCCACGATGGCGCCGGGGATGCTCCCCAGGCCCCCGAGGATGATGATGGCGAAGGCCTTGATGGCCGGAAGAGAGCCGATGTACGGGTTGAAGACCTGCCCGCTGACCACCCAGAGCGTGCCTGCCGCGGCCGCGAGGCCGGACCCGATGCCGAAGCTGATCATGTCCATCCTCTCCACGTTGATCCCCACGATCATGGCACCCTTCCGGTTCTGGGAGGTCGCCCTGAGGGCCCTCCCCAGGTCTGTCTTCCTGAGCAGGACGTAGAGACCGATGAGGATGAGGGCGGTGACGACAATGATGATGATGTAGTCGAGGGGCAGCTGGATAGGTCCCAGGGGAACGGAGAGGTCCTGGTACGGGCTGTTGAGGACCTGGCGATCGTCCCCCCAGATGAGGGCCACCCCGTTCTGGAAGATGTAGATGAGCCCGAGGGAGAGGAATATCTCGTTCAATTTGCCCGTACCGAGGATGGGCCTGAAACAGAGTCGCTCGACCCCGATACCGACCAGACCCAGCACGAACATGGTGAGGGGAATGAGGAGGTAGGGGTTCCACCCGGAGAGGACGAAGACGGTGGCAGTGACATAAGCCCCCAGCATGAGGAGCTCGCCATGGGCAAAGTTCACTATCTTCATCACGCCGAAGATCAGGTTGAGCCCCGTCGCGAGGAGTATGTAGATGCAACCTGCGTACAGGCCCCAGAAGAGAACCTGGATCAGGACCCCGAGATCAAGAGCCACGTGTACTCACGGACCTCCCTGTATACTATCGAAGACAGGACGTGATAAAATGGAGGGAATTTATCCGGACCCGGGCTGGTACCAGTCCGGGAGGACGAAATCGGACACCTTCAGGTTGTCGGGCCAGACGATCTTGGGCCTGACCTCTCCTGCCTGGGCATCCCAGATAAGCTGCTCCATGAAGAGGGCGAACTGGACCTCGTGGTAGTCCTTGGAGAAGCTGATGGTGCGATCCTGGATGACCTCCACGATCTCCGGCATCGCGAGGCTCGCGAGGGCGTCCTTCACCGCTGCCTTGTCCAGGGTTCCTGCATTCTCCATTGCCTTTGCAGCGATATAGACGCCCTCGTAGGTCGAGGTTCCCATCATGTCCGGCAGGGTCCCATACTTTGCCTGGTAATCGCTCTTGAACTTGAGATCGGCCGCCGCGATTGCGGTCTGGGGCGTCGCGTAGGGACTGAAGCGGCTCTCGATGATGGAATACTCCCCGAACCGACCGATGCCCTTGTAATAGTCAGGGTTATCGTTCGTCTCCACGGCGAGGATAATGGTATTGATGTTGACATCCCTCCGGGCCTGCACCACGATCTGGGTCTGTTCGGCCGGCAGGGCAGCCGGATAGATCACATCAGGCTTTGCAGCCTTTATCGCCGTGAGTGCCGTCCTGAAGTCCGCCTCGCCCATCTTGAAGCTCTGGTTGGAGACGATCTGGATATTGAGATTGTTCGAGGTGATGGTGCTGATGACGCCGTTCAACACACCCTTCCCGTATGCGCTGTCCTGGTAGAGGAGCGCCACCCTCAGCGGCCGGCTGTCGTTGAACTCGAACTTCTCGTTGATGGCAGGGCGTATGACCTGATCCATGAAGAGGGTCGTGTACTGGCCGTACATGGCGGTCGTGGGGCAATAGTGGAAGACGTAACTCTTATCCACATCCGTCTTCCGGGTAACATCCGGGCTGGAGGCACCGGTGACCACGTACGGGACCTTCTTTTCGGCGACAACCCCCAGCGAGGCAAGGGTCACCCCGCTGCTCCACCCCCCGACAAGGACATCCACGTTATCCTCGGAGATGAGTTTCGTCACGGCCTTCACCGCGCTGTCGGGCTTCGTCTCGTCATCGGCGACGATGAGCGTGATGGGGAGCTTCTTGTTGTACGCCTTGACAAAGACCCCTCCCTGGGCATTGATCTCGCTCACCGCCAGCTCGGCTGACTGTTTCATGTGCTTCCCCACGCTGCTCCCCGAGCCCGTGAGGGAGACCACCGCCCCGAGCTTGATGTCCTGGGGCGAGGCCTGCTGCTGCTGGGCGCAACCGGCAAGGAGCACCGATGCGAGCACCACCATCAGGAGCAGGACGGATACCATGGTTCCCTGTTTCATACCTTTTCCTCCGCCAGAAGATGCCATGCCAGTGCATGGGCTGCCATGATATGGCATGACAGTGTGAGTACCTCTGGAATCGGGGAAATATAACCATTGTTATTTGTTACAGGCGACGGAAACCGGTACGATTGTCCGATGAGCCACTGGATCTCCGCCCCATCCTCGTTACCGCGCAGGAACCCCGGGGTGGAGGGATTGCTAATGCATCAGAAAGGGGTCCCCGGCCAGGCCCGTGTCATGAAGCCCGGATCCGTGCCCGCACACGCCTGGAAACGGTTTTTCAATCCAATAACAAATATTTATAGTTTTAAATTCAACCTTGCTTATATGCCAGACCTGAATGCACGGATCCCTCGGGTAAAAAGACCGGGGGTTCCGGCACCCGTGGTCGTACCACCCAGGACAAAACCTCCCGCACCGGGAGGTGCAATGGGAGAGGGAGACTGGGACAGGATAACCCCGGCAACCCGGGCCAAGGTATGGAAAAAGAGGTTTGGCTTTCGTTCAACGGGCACGTGCGTCTGCTGTCATGAGAATTCCATCCACAGGGATGATTTCGTCTGTGGACGTCGCCGGGCCTATGCCGGCGGCGGTTATGATGTCAGCAACCTGGAACCCATCTGCGCCAGGTGCAGTCAGAGTATGGGGACGCACGACCTGGTACCCTGGTGTAAAAAGTTCCAGGAAGAGTTACATGCGGTGAAACCGATGCCAAAGACCACTACCCAGAAGAAAACCGTCCGAAGGACGACTGCAAAGAAGCCCGCGGGAAAGACCGCCGGCGTGAAGAAAACCGTTCGAAGGACGGTTGCGAAGAAACCCGCGCTCAGGGCAGCCGCCGCGAAGAAACCGATCCGGAAGACGACCTTGAAGAAAACGCCGGCAAAGAGGTCGAAGAGATAACCTGTCCTCACCACAAAAACCCGGAAGAGAAGTGCTGCTATGGGGATTTGAACCCCAGTCGCGGACGTGAGAGGCCCGCATGATTGGCCGGTCTACACTATAGCAGCAACCCTATAACCTTCGGTACATTTTTACTTAAACGTATCCTTCCCGGGCTCCTCCCGACGCAGACCCCAGGGTCCGGTCAAAGTTTGGCCCCATACCAACATTTTTCTCCCGGCCATGGAAATAATCTCCCATGGATCAGGATGACGGCCTCGGGCTCTCCCCGAGGAAGGTGGAGTACCTCAAGTTCATCTACGAAACCGGGGGAAGGGTGAAGACGAACCGGATCGCGTCCCGGTTCGGGGTGGATCCATCGACGATTACGAAGGCCGTCGACGAGCTCGCCCGGGCCGGGCTGCTCGTCCATGAGCCGTACCACGGGGTGACGTTCTCCGGTGAAGGGCGGAGGTGCGCCGAGTTCCTGGTGAAGCGGCACCGGATCCTCGCCCTCGTCCTCACCCGGTTCGGACTCTCCACCGACGAGGCCTGCCACGAGGTTTCCAGGTTCGAAAGCCTGGTGTCCCGGACCGCCGTCGACCGGATATGCCGGGCGATGGGGCACCCGAGCCAGGGGATCTGCGGGGAGATCACCCACGGCACCTGCGGCCTGGAACGGGAAGAGGCATCTGAGGGACCATCCACCCCGAGGGGAATGCCATGAGCACCTCGCCGGTGTCATCGCACATCCCCGACCTCAACCTCATCACCTGGTATGCCGAGCGGCAGGAATCCTTCCTCTCCCGGGTGAGTCCCTGGACGAAGGCCGCCCTCCTCGCCCTGGTGGTCGTCGCCGTCACCGTTTCCCGGAACCCGGTTGTCATCTTCGGGCTGTACCTTGCCGTTCTCGCCCTCTACATCCTTGCACGCCTTCCGGTGGGGAAACTCTTCGGGTGGTACCTTCTTCCCCTCATTTTCGTCCTTTCCCTCGTGGGGATCCTTGCCTGGACCCAGCCGGGGACGCCGGTGATGAGCCTTGTCATCGCAGGATACCACCTCACCCTGACCGACCAGGGGATCCTTCTCGTCGTGAACCTATCGATGAAGACCCTGACGACGGTCACCTCCTCGCTGCTCTTCCTGATGACGACGCGGTACGAGTACCTCACCGGCATGATTTCCCGCATCTTCCCGTCCCCGCTCGATCAGATCTTCCTGATGTCGTACCGGTTCTTCTTCCTGACCCTCGATATGGTGGGGTCCATCCTGAAGGCGGTGCGCTCCCGGGGCGGGGGCATCGTCAGGGGGGTCACCACGCAGGCGATACTCTTCGCCGAGGTCTTCGGCCTGGTCTTCATCCGTTCCCTCGACCGGGCGGAGCGGGTGGAGAAGGCAATGCTCGCTCGGGGCTACACCGGATCCTTTGCGGGCGCCACGAGAATCCCGCGGCCCGGGATGGCCGAGATCGCGGCCCTCGTCCTCTGCGCCCTCGCCCTTGTCGCGGGCTCGCTGGTGGCATCCGCAGGCGGGTGGTGAGGGATGGCAATTCTCCGGCGTGAGAGCGGCCAGGCCTGCCCGGTGGTCGACCCGGACCGGGAGATCATCCATGTAGACTGCGCCGGCCACACCTATCCCGACGGGAGTATCGGCATCCATGACATGTGCTTCCATGTGCTCTCGCGGGAGATCGTCGCGCTCTGCGGGCCGAACGGGTCCGGAAAGTCGACCCTCATCGAGCACCTGAACGGGCTCCTCACCCCGTCGGAGGGCAAGATCATCGTCCAGGGAAAGCCGCTCACGGGAGCCGAGAAGTCGGGGCTCTGGAGGGTCGTGGGGGTGGTCTTCCAGCAGTCCGATGACCAGCTGTTCGCCCCCACGGTCCTTGATGACGTTATGTTCGGGCCCCTGAACCTGGGCCTCACCCGGGCCGAGGCCGAAAAAAGGGCAGAGGAAGCCCTGGGGGCGGTGGGAGGGGCCCACCTGGTGCACCGGCTCCCGAACTACCTCTCTGGCGGGGAGAAGCGGCTCGTTTCCATCGCGGGTATCATCGCTATGATGCCGCAGGTCATCGCCTTCGACGAGCCGACCTCTGACCTGGACCCGGTCCACGCCGGGAAGATCGAGCAGATCATCCTCGACCTCAAGGCGAGGTTCGGGATCGGCGTCGTGATCGCCACCCATGACCTGGACCTCGCCGCCCGGATCGCCGACCGGATCTGCCTCGTGAAGGCGGGGTCGGTCTTTGCCGAGGGACCCCCGGATGAGATCTTCTACGACCCCGGCCTGATCCGGGAGGCGGGCCTGAAGCTGCCATCCGGGATCCAGCTCTACCTCGATGCATGCAGGGCGACGGGCACCGAACCCGTGCGTCGGCCGGTCACGAGGGAGGAGATCGTTGCTGCCCTGAAAGAGATCCACGGCGGAAAGTGAACATCGCACCTAAATTTTGTACATGGCCAAATTCCGGGAAAATTTGATATGGGCATCGGGCAATATATGACTGCCAGCCGGACATTGGCGGGGTTCCTGTGGCTCACATCCATCTCCCGGACGGTTCCTTCACCCTTACCTGGGTCCTCATATGGTGGTTCTGTGCACTCGTGCTCGTTGGAGTCGCGCTCCTCCTCGCGAGAAGACAAAAGCAGATGGATCCCGGGAAGATAACCATCGCCGCGTTCGTTACCGCCGCATCCTTTGCCATATTCCAGGTGCAGATCCCCCTCGCAGGCGGGGTGCACCTGAATCTCACTCCCCTGATCGGTATCCTCGCGGGTCCTGTCCTCGGCGCCCTCATCGTGTTCGTTGTGAACATCCTCTCCGCTGCAATCGGGCACGGGGGCTGGGGGCTCGTCGGGGCGAATGTACTCGTGAATTTTTCTGAGGTCCTTGTTGCCTATCTTACGTTCCGCAGCCTGAAATGGGTCACGTCCAGTCTCTTTGCCCGGGCAGGGATCGCGACCTTTGCCGGGCTGTTCGTGGGAAATATCGTAATGATGGGAATTATCCTCATATCCGGTATCCAGGGCGTAACCCAGACCACATCCCAGATTCTCGTGGGGCTCTCCCTCCTCGCCGCAGTGAATATGGGCGTGGCAGTTATTGAGGCAATAATTACCGGGCTCACGGTTGCGTACATCGGCAGGGTAAGGCCTGAAATTCTTGATGGTGACCGGGGATGACGGGCTTTCGGGAGAAGAGAGGGCTTCTTATCTTCGGGTTGATCCTTCTCATCGTCGTCATCGTCTCGCTGGCCGCATACCTGGTAACCGGGCCAATGGGTATCGAGGAAAGGTATGGCCATGCTGTCGGCCTGCCGGCCGGGGAAGAGGAACCCGGAGGTGGCTGGTTTGGGTTCTCACTCGAAGGGAATCTTCTCCTGTACGGGGTGATCCTCGTCATTCTCGGGATCATCTGCTTCACCACCTATCGACGGTGGAGGAAAGAAGGGACCGGGTAATGCTTCTGTATTCCGGGAAAGAGTGCAGGAACAGGGAAACCCCTCTCCAGAGGGCACTCACGGGAATTCAGGATATTTTCTTTACGTCTCCCCGCGAATTGATACTGGAATGAGCGGCCCTGAGGACGAGATCCTTGCGATAGAGGAGGAGATAAGCTCCACCCCGTACAACAAGGCTACCTCGAAGCACATCGGGCGGCTCAAGGCCAAGCTCGCGAAGATCAAGGACGAGGCGGTCCAGCGGGCGCTGAAGGCCGGCGGCGGGGGCGAGGGGTTCTCGGTGAAGAAGAGCGGGGACGCGACGGCCGTCCTCGTCGGCTTTCCTTCGACCGGGAAGTCAACGCTCCTCAACACCCTCACCGGGACGCAGTCCGAGGTCGGGTCCTATGCGTTCACGACGGTGACGGTCATCCCCGGGGCGCTCGAACACCGGAGCGCGAAGATCCAGATCCTGGATATCCCCGGGATGATAGCAGGGGCCGCGATGGGGAAGGGCAGGGGGAAGGAGGTGATCTCCGTCGTCCGCTCGGCCGACCTGATCATCCTCCTCGTCGACGTCTGGAACGAGAAGCACTTCGATATCCTGATCCGTGAGCTTGCCGATGCGGGGATACGGATCAACCGGGAGAAGCCGGACATCACCATCCGGAAGACCTCCATCGGCGGGGTGCATGTCGGATCTGTCGGGGATATCGGGATGGACGACGACGAGATAAAGGCGATCATGGCCGAATACCGGCTGGTGAACGCCCATGTCCTCATCCGGGGCGGGGCCACGCAGGATGACCTCATCGATACGATGCTCGGGAACCGGATCTACGTGCCTGCCATCCTCGCGGTGAACAAGGTGGACCTCGTCGACGGGGCGACGATGCGGTCCATCGAGGAGGACCTGAGCGCCCGGTTCGGCGAGCGCCCCCTCATGATATCGGCGGCCTCCGGGTATCACATGGAGGAGCTCAAGGACGCGATCTTCGATCATCTCGGCTTCATCCGGGCGTACATGAAGCCCCAGGGAGAGGATGCGGACCTCGAAGAACCCATGATCCTCAGGCGGAACGCGACCGTCGAGGACGTCTGCCGGAAGCTCCACCGGGAGTTCGTTGAGAAGTTCCGGTACGCCCGGATCTGGGGGGAGTTCGTGAAGCACGCAGGGCAGCGCGTCGGCCTCCACTACAAGGTTCACGACGGGGACCTCATCTCGATCATCACGAGACGGTGATCCCTGCAGGGCAGCCTATTTCCTGGTCCCGCCGATGGCCTGCCCGATGACACTCACCGGCGCCTCGGTCTTTATCGCTGTTCCAGAGTAATGGGCCCTGCTCGCCGGGTAACCCGAATCCCTGATCCGCTGCAGAACATCTACAATGGGGGGAGGTGAACGGCGCAGGGCCTTCGCCATCCGGTGATAGTCGTAGTGGCTCGAGGTGGGGAGCTCCTCCTGAAGGACGGAGAGGAGCCGGAAGAGTTCCTCTCCTGCCGCGAGAGGAACCGAGGGAAGCCGGCCGAGCATTCCCGACAGGGTTTCCGTATCGTTGATTCCCCCGAGCCAGAGAGGGCCGACGGGAACGAGTCCCCCGCCGCAGGAGCACTGGCCTCTGCACGACGGGAGGAGGCCGGCCTCCTCCTCCCGGTGGAAGCACCGGTCGCACTGGAGAATGAAACCCATCCGGGCAAGAGTCCGGTCGGCCGCCCTCGCCCCGGGCCGGACCCGCACGTGGAGCCGGACGGCATGCTCACGTGAAAAACAGAGGAGGGGTTCGAGCCCCCGGTCGTACTTCACGAGCTCCCGCACCACGAAACCGAGGAGGGTGCGCAGGCCGGTTTCCCCGTGGTACTCGTTGTTCACCGGGTGCGCGAAGTACCGCCGGGCCCCGGCCGGTCCGTGGGCGCCGCAGAGGGGGGCGGTGTCGGTCGCCGTGACGAAAAGGAACTTCATTGCGGAACGGGCCGCTGCATCGACGAACGGGGCGGGGGTGCCAAAGGGATCGAGGTCAACGGCATCGAACCTCCGGGAGGAAAGGAGGACATTCACGTCGCATTGCGTGACCTCTGCAGGGACTTCGGCATGGGACGCGTTCTTCCGGATGAGCTCCACGGCGAGGGGGTCCCGGTCGTTGATGGTCACCGGTATCCCGCACTCCTTCGCGACCCGGATCCCCCGGGCCCCGGTCGCCCCCATGGCATCCAGGTACCTCCCGGGAAGAATACCCAGAAGGAGAAGGACGGTCGCGTCCCGGGAGAGGGCCATCCTCCGGTTGAAGAAGACGGGGGACGACCCCGGAGGGAAGCCGCTTCCCGGGTCCTGGACAGGGACCAGGAGTCCCGTTCCTCCCTCGGTGATGGGCACGAGATCCATGTAACCCCGAATCGATGCTACCATTATTGATATATCCAGAGAGACGTAATAAAAAGGGGGCTTGTGGCCTAGCCAGGAAAGGGCGTCACTCTCCTAAGGTGAATGTCGGGGGTTCGAATCCCCCCAAGCCCGTGGATCCTGCTTCATGGCAGGGTGGGGAAGTGAAAGGATATTATGCCGGGATACCCACCTTGATCCCATGGACGTACAGGCGGGAGCCCTGCCCTGACCTCCGTCGCCTTCCCCGTGATAGCCCCTTGACGCGAGCGAACCATGACCCGGAACCGGAGAGCATCCCTTCCCGGATACGTCACATTCTCATCGGGGCCCGCCGGAACATAGCCGATCCCCGCATCTTTCACAAGATCGCCCTTATCCCGGTCCTCGCCTGGATCGGCCTCGGGGCCGACGGCCTCTCGTCCTCATCCTATGGACCTGCCGAGGCCTTCGGGGCGCTCGGGAAACATGTCTACCTCGCCGTTTTCCTCGCCCTCGCGACCGCCGTCACGGTCTTTGTCATTTCCTATGCCTACACCCGGATCATCGAGCACTTCCCGACCGGGGGCGGGGGGTACATCGTCGCCACCTCGACCATCGGCGAGAAGGCGGGCGTCGTCTCAGGGTCCGCCCTCCTCGTGGACTACATGCTCACCATCACGGTATCCATCGCGGCCTGCGCCGAGGCCATCTTCAGCTTCATCCCCCCGGAGCTCCAGCGGTTCAAGCTCGTCTTCGCCGTCTTCCTCGTCCTCCTCCTCATCGTTCTCAACCTGAGAGGGGTGAAGGAGTCGGTCCTCGTCCTCGCGCCCATCTTCCTCGCCTTCATCGCCACCCATGCCCTCCTCCTCGGGTATGGCATCTTCGCCCATACCTCGGGATTCGGGGCGGTATCCTCAGGAATCCGGACAAACCTTGCCCTCGACCTTTCGACCGTTGGGATCATCGGGGTCCTCGCCGTCTTCTTCAGGGCTTACTCCCTCGGGGCAGGGACGTACACCGGTATCGAGGCGGTGGCGAACGGCCTCCAGATCATGCGCGAGCCCAAGGTGCAGACCGGGAAGAGGACCATGGCCTACATGGCCATCTCCCTGGCCCTCGTGGCCGGGGGTCTCTTCCTCTGCTACCTCCTCTGGGGCGTCTTTCCCGTGCCCGGGAGAACCCTGAACGCCGTCCTCGCGGGCGCGGTCTTCTCGGGCTGGCCCTTCGGGGGCCTCCTTGCGCTCCTGACCATACTCTCCGAGGGGGCCCTCCTCATGGTGGCGGCCCAGACCGGGTTCATCGACGGGCCCCGGGTGATGGCGAACATGGCCATCGACTCCTGGTTCCCCCGCCGTTTCGCCTCCCTCTCCGAGCGGCTCACCATGCAGGACGGGATCCTCCTCATGGGAAGCGCGGCCCTCGTCCTCCTCGTCTATGCCAGGGGCTCGGTCGCAGTCCTCGTCGTGATGTACGCCATCAACGTGTTCATCACCTTCTCACTCTCCGAGTTCGGGATGTCCCGCTTCTTCTTCACCCGTCGGCACGAGGATCCCCTCTGGTCGCGGCACATCGCGATCCACCTTACCGGTCTGATCCTCTGTCTCACCATCCTCACCATCACGGTCTTCGAGAAGTTCGCCGAGGGCGGCTGGCTCACCCTCCTCCTCACCTCCGGGGTCATCGCCATCTGCTTCGCCATCAGGAGGCACTACCGGGAAGTGAGCGAGGGGATCCGCAAGCTCGACTACCACTTAAATAACGTCCCCTCGGCCGGGACGGTGAACATGGAACCCCCGGATCCGAGGAGAAAGACCGCCGTCCAGCTCGTCACGGGGTTCAACGGGTTCGGGCTCCACACCTTCTACTCCATCATCCGGAGCTTCCCGAACCTGTACGAGAACTTCATTTTCGTGTCGGTCGCCGTCGTGGACTCCGGTTCCTTCAAGGGTGCAGGGGAGGTGAAGTCCCTCGAGGAATCGGTAAAGGCCGATCTCCGGAAGTACGTGGACCTCGCCCGCACGTTCGGCTTTGCGGCCGACTTCAGGACGGCGACGGGGACCGACGTGGTGGAAACGGCGGTCACCCTCTGCAAGTCCATTGCAGAAGAGTTCTCAGACTCGACCTTCTTCACGGGCCAGATCGTCTTCCGGGACGAGAGCCCCTTCCACAAGCTCCTCCACAACGAGACCGCCTTTGCCATCCAGAGGAACCTCCAGTTCAGCGGGATAACGACGGTGATCCTCCCCGTCCAGGCCGAGGAATAGCGAATCGCACCCCGCCTGACGGCGTGTTGCTCCAGGTCGGTTTCTAACGAAACCTCCCACCGGGGAAACCCATGGCTTAATACCCATCCGGTGCAACCGTTCCCTCATCCATGACCCTCGCGGGCCTCCTCACCCTCATGCGGCCGGTGAACTGCTCGGTCGCCGGCCTCGCGGCCCTCCTCGGGTACGTCGTCGCTACGGGGACCCTCACGCCTTTTTCCCTCATCCTCTTCCCCATCGTGTTCTCCATCACTGCAGGGGGGAACGTGTTCAATGATCTCTGCGACCTCCCCATCGACCGGGTCAACCGGCCCGGCCGGCCGCTGCCATCGGGTCAGGTGACTCCAAGGGAGGCGGGGATCCTCGCGCTCTTCCTCTTCACCTTCGGCCTCGCCCTCACCATACCCGCAGGGCCCGCCTGCGTCGTTATCGCAGTCGCAAACTCCCTTCTCCTCCTCGTCTACGCGCGCACCCTGAAGAGGATGGCCGGCTTGGGGAACGTCGCGGTCTCCTACCTCTCGGCGAGCATTTACCCCTTCGGCGGGGCCCTCGCGGGCATCCCGGCCATGGAGCGGACCCTGCCGCTCGCGGGGATCACCTTCCTCGCCATGCTCTCCCGGGAGCTCCTGAAGGATGCCGAGGACGTCCCCGGCGACAGAGCCGCCGGCGCCCGGACCGTCCCCATTGTTATCGGGGTAAAGAGGACCGCCGTGGTTGCCTATGCCTGCGCCATCGGCGCCATCGTCGTTTCCCTCCTTCCCGTCGTACCCTGGTGGGGAGGGCCCTACCTCGCCGGGATCGGCGTCGCTGATGTGGTGATCCTCTTCGGGGCCGCCCGGGCGCTCAGGTGCCGGACCCCGGAATGTGTCAGGGCCTCGCGGTCCACGACGATCCTGAAGGCGGGAATGTACCTCGCCCTCGCGGTCATCGCGATCGCGGCCGTGCTTTCCGGGAACTTTCATATCCCAGCATCGTGAAAAACTGGTGAGAGTCTTGAAACCCGCGAGGATCTACCGCTGTGACCACACCTTCATCGTGCCGAGGGGGGCGTACTTCGAGGGGAACGTGCATATCGACGGCGATCTCCTTGTTCCCCGGGACACTCACTTCTGGGGCCGGCTCGTGGTGGAGGGGGACCTCACCCTCGGGCCGTGTTCGACGGTTGAGGCGGGAGTCTGGTGCGGGAATGCCACCATCGGCGACCACGTCCGGATCCGGGGCCCCCTCGTGGCGAACGGCGATGTCCTGGTCTGCGACGGCGCGGCCATCGGCAGGATAGAGGCCGCCCGGGACGTCACGCTCCGGCCCGGCGTCCGGGTCGGGGACGTCGTGAGCGGAAGGACCCTCCTCGTCCAGGGGAAGATCGAGAGCGGCCGGCTCCTGGGAAGAACCGTGAAAATCGTCGGAGCGACGTTCCCGTAAGGGAACGGAGCTTGAGCAACGCGAAGCGGTGCGAGGGCCTGGGGTACGGGTACCCGCGGCTGCCTACCTGGGAGAACCGTGAAGGTCGCCGTGGCGTGAGGATGCGGGGAGGCCGAGGGCTGCCACGTCGAAGACCTCGTTCCAGTTCACAAAGGTCTCCACGCACCCGTCCTTCAGGGTCACGACGCCCATCCCGGGGATGCCGATTTGGTCGCACATGTCGAGCCCCTCCTTGACCTCGAGGGTGCATCCCACCCCGATAATGCCCTCGGGATGGTACTTTTTTACCATCCTCCTGATGAACCCCGAGCCCGGGACGATGAAGACCCGGTACCCCATCCCGAGCAGATCCCGGATAGCCTCGCTCGTGGTGCAGAGCCCGCACTCCTTGCACCATATCCCCTCGGGGGTGAGGGTCGCCGGGCAGCGGGCCGAGCGGAGGCACTGGGGGAGGAAGACGGCCCGCTTCGAAACGGGCACCTCCTCGAAGGCCTTCTTGTTCATGGAGTTCTGGAGCTTGATGGAGAAGGAGATGAGGTCCCGGTCATCCAGGCCGAGGAACCTGCAGATGGCCTTCACGAGCCCCTCGAGGAGGAAGAACCAGGGCTTCATGATCCTCGGCAGGTAGAGGTGGCCGTTCCTCACCGAGAGGAGCGCGATGGCAAGGAGTGCGAGGGCCATGGCCACGAGGAACACCGCGATGAGGACTGCGGCCTCGCCGATGAGGATCATGGTGCCCGTCCAGAGGGGACTGTCGAAAAGCATCCTGTGCCGGGAATATTGGCCTTTTCAGGAGATATACTTCGTCATGAAGTGAAGTCAGAGTCGGCAAACGAACCGAACCGGTAGGGAGGCATGAGGATCCCTTCCTCGGTTATAATGGCAGAAACGAGGGACAGGGGAGTGGCGTCGAAGGCGGGGTTCTCCACCCGCGCCGCGTCCGGGACGAGGGTGAGCCCGCCGCACCGGCTCACCTCCTCCCTGTTGCGTTCCTCAACGGTCACATCCTTCTCCCGCGTGCCCGGGTCAAAGGTCGAGCGGGGAGCGGCGACATAAAACGGGATCCCGTGGTGGCGGGCGCAGACGGCATGCATGTAGGTGCCGATCTTGTTGAAGACGGCGTCCCGGGTGATCCGGTCGGCGCCGACCATGACGAGATCGACCCGCCCCCTCCGCATGAGGGACGCCGCTGCACTATCGGGGATAACGGTGACCTCGATCCCGTCCCGGGAGAGCTCCCATGCGGTGAGCCGCGCCCCCTGGAAGAGGGGCCTCGTCTCGCAGGCGATGACCTTCACCAGTTTCCCGGCCCGGGCCGCGGAGCGGACGACGCCGAGGGCCGTGCCCCATTCGGTGCATGCGAGGGCCCCGGCATTGCAATGGGTGAGGATGGCTGCTCCTTCGGGGATGAGTTTCACCCCGTTCTCCCCGATCGCAAGGCAGGTCGCCCGGTCCTCCCCGGCCATGAGGATCGCCTCGCGGACCGCAACCATCCGTGCTTCCCCGGGGGTTTTCGCTTCCTTCACCCGGGCCAGGACCCGGTGAATGCCCCAGGAGAGGTTCACCGCCGTTGGCCGGGTGGCGGCGAGGCGTGCCGCGGCTTCCCCGACATCCCGGAGAAGGCCTTCGAGGGTTGCCGCCCGGCTCTTTCCTGCGGCGAGGGCTACCCCCATTCCCCCGGCGACGCCGAGGGCGGGAGCTCCCCGCACCTCGAGGCGTTTGATGGCGACGATAAGGCGGTCGACAGAGTCGCAGCTGACCAGCTCGTACTTCCCGGGGAGCAGGGTCTGGTCGATGAACCGTACGACCCCTGTTTCCCGGTCCCAGGATATCGTCGGTTCCAGCTCCGGGGGCACGTCTCTCACTCCCGCAGGGTATCGGTGAAGGCACGCATCGCGGCCGCGCCCCCCGTGGCGACCGAGTCAGGGATGTCCCGGGGCGCCGTCGCGGTGCCTGCGATGTAAATCCCCGGCCGCTCCGTGAGGAAGGGCCCGAGCTTATCATCGAGGGGGCGCACGAACCCGGAGACCTCGAGCGGGATCCCGAGGATCCCGGCGACCTCGCAGGTCCCCTCGCCGGGCCCGATACCGACCGAGAGGACGACCAGGCCGGGGTGGAGGATCTCGACCTCCTGCGTCTCGGTGTTCTCCACCTGGAGGGCCGGGCCCCTGCCATCGGACCAGACCTCGCCCGGCAGGCCCTTCAGGAACCTGATCCCCATCCGCTCGGCGCGGTTGAAGTACTCCTCGTAGCCCTTCCCGTACGCCCGGATGTCGTTGTGGCAGATGGTCACCTCGATCCCGGGGTACTTCTCCGAAAGAAGGATGGCGTTCTTGATGGCCGCCATGCAGCAGACGCAGGAGCACCAGGGCCGGTCGATGGAGGCGTCACGCGATCCGACGCACTGGATAAACACGACGCTCCCCGGGACCTCCCCGGTGGAGAGGCGCAGGATCTTCCCGCCGGTCGGCCCGCTCGCGTTCATCATCCGCTCGAGCTCGAGGCTCGTTATGACATCGGGGATGGCGAGGTACCCGAGACCCCCTTTCTTCCGGGCATCGAAAACCGAGTAGCCGGTCGCGATGACGATGCTCGCGACCTCGATTTCGAACTTCCTCTCCTCTTCCTCCTTCCTGATGGCGTCCAGATCGCAGACATCGTAGCAGAGGCCGCACTCGATGCAGTGCTCCGCGTCCTTGATGACGATGCCGGGGACCGCCTGGGAATGGGGCCGGTAGATGGCCTTCCTGACGCCGATCCCCGCATCGAACCGGTTGTAGACCTCCACCGGGCAGATGATCTCGCAGTCGCCGCAGCCGTTGCATTTCCCGGTATCCACGAACCGGGGCTTTTCGACGAGGCCGAGCCGGTAATTCCCCGGCTCCCCTTCAACCGACACGACCTCGGTGCAGGTGTGGAGCGTGATGAGCGGGTGGCGGGAGACCTCGGTCATTTTCGGCGAGAGGATGCACATCGAGCAGTCGTTCGTGGGGAAGGTCTTGTCGAGCTGGGCCATGTGCCCCCCGATGGAGGGCTCCCGCTCGATGAGATGGACGCGGATACCGTGGTTCGCGATATCGAGGGACGCCTGGATGCCGGCGATCCCCCCGCCGATGACCGCGACCTCACCCATGCTGGTAACTCTTCGCGAGCTCGATGTAGCTCAGGGCGTTCTTCCGGATGTTCTCCCTCTGGGCAGGGCTCGCCTGTTTTACGACCTTCCCGGGGACCCCCATCACCACCGATCCCGCGGGGATGGTGCTCCCCTCGGTGACCACTGCACCCGCGGCGATGATGCTCTCATACCCGATCACAGCTCCATTCATGATGATGGCCCCCATGCCGACAAGGACCCGGTCGCCGATGGTGCACCCGTGGAGGATCGCGCCGTGCCCGACCGAGACCTCCCTCCCGAGCCGGGTCGGAAAACCCTTGCTCGTGTGGACGACGGCGTTGTCCTGGATGTTCGAACCGGCCCCGATCTCGATCCGGTCCTTGTCGCCCCGGATCACCGCGCCGAACCAGACGCCCGTGTCCTCGCCGAGCGAGACATCACCGACCACCGTCGCCGTCGGGGCGATGAAGAGGGGGCTTCCGGACGCACCACCAGCCATAATACCATAAAAGGTTACATTTTCTCTCGAATGAAGGTTATGGTGGGCGGGACCTTCGACCCGCTCCATGCCGGGCACCGGAAACTCCTCGGCCGCTCCTTCGAGCTTGCCGGGCCGGGCGGGTGCGTGGTCATCGGCCTCACGACCGACGAGTTTGCCGGAAGGAAGACACACCCGGTGCGCCCGTTCGGGGAGCGGAAGCGGGAGCTCGAACGGTTCATCAGGGAGGAAAGGTTCGCCGCCTCGTACCGCATCGAGCCCCTCGGGGACCGGTACGGGCCCGCTCCGGACGAGGACTTCGACGCGCTCGTCGTGTCCGAGGAGACCCTGCCCGTCGGGATGGAGATCAACCGGATCAGGCAGGAGCGGGGAAAAAGGAAGGTGGACCTCCACCAGATCTCCTGCGTCCTCGCCGATGACGGGAGATGGATCTCAAGCACCCGGATCTACCGCGGGGAGATCGACCGCGAAGGAAGGATCGTCAGATGATGTGGCTTGCGATGTCCTTCGTGATTATCCAGTCGCAGTAGAGGCAGTGGAGCCCCCGGGGGAGGACCTCGAATGCCGACTCGATGGGTTCGCTCGCGTTCGAGATGCACCCCGGGTTCGGGCATTTCACGACGGCCCGGATGACCTTCGGGATGGTCACCCCCTTCTTTTCGACGACCTCGTAGTCCCGGATGATGTTGATGGTCGCGTGGGGGGCGATGAGCGCGATCCGGTCCACCTCCTCCTTCCGCAGTTCCCTTCTTTCGATCTTCAGGATGTCCTTCTTCCCTTCCTTCCTGCTCGCGACGTTCGTTGCGATGGAGAGGGACTCGGTGGTCGTGCCGCCGATCCCGAGGATGGAGAGGACGTTCAGCGCCTCACCTGCCGTGATATGGTCGATGACCGTCCCGTCCTTGATCTGGCTTACCAGAAGAGTACGATTCTGGCCCGGGGTCATCGCATCACCTCCGAGAGGAGGGCCATCCTGACCGGGACGCCGTTCCGGGACTGGTCGAAGTACCGGGCATGGGGGGTGCTGTCGACCCGGGGGTCGATCTCGTCCACCCGGGGGAGCGGGTGGAGGAGGATGAGCCGGTCCTTCACCCCCTGGAGAGTCTCGGGTGTAATCCGGTAGCTCGACGCGACATCATAGTAGGAGCCGAGATCCGGAAACCTCTCCTTCTGGATCCGGGTGACGTAGAGGACATCGAGGCCGCGGAGGATCCGTCCCATCTCGTGGTGGATCCTTACCTCCATGCCACGCTCCCTGAGTTCTGCGACGAGCCCCTCGGGGAACTCGAGGCCCTTCGGGGCGATGGCATGGAGGGTCACATTGTAGAGGGACAGGGCGTATGCGAGCGAATGGGCAGTACGGCCGTACCTCAGGTCCCCGAGGATCCCTACCTCGAGCCCGTCGAGGTCCATGGACTGCCGGATGGTGTAGAGGTCGAGGAGCGTCTGGGAGGGGTGCTGCCCCGCCCCATCGCCCGCGTTGATGACCGGGACCGTCGCAAACTCGGAGGCGAGCCGGGCCGCGCCCTCCTTCGGGTGCCGGAGTACGATGGCGTCGGTGTACCCGCTCACGACCCGGATGGTGTCCGCAAGGGTCTCCCCCTTCGCGATGGAGGAGGCCTCGACGGAGTCGACCGAGATGGAGCTCCCCCCGAGGCGCGCCATTGCTGAGGCGAAGGACATGCGGGTCCGGGTGGATGGCTCAAAGAAGAGCAGGGCGACGATTTTCCCGGCGAGAAGGTTCCGGTCATACCCGCCGCCTGCGAACTTTTCGGCGCGATCGAGAAGATGGTCAAGATCCCGGCGTTCAAAATCCCTGATGGAGATGATATGCCGCACCGGATCATCCCGCCCGGTGCCCGGATCCTTCCAGGAACAGCATCATGTTCACGATCCCCCTTCCGGTATCGGTGTGGGCTATCCAGAATTTATTCGGCATCTCTCCTGATAGAAGTATCTGGGAACGACAGAGGTGCAAGGGTTCTTGCCCCTGCCCGGCAAAGACGTTCCCGGGGATACTTATGTGCGATATCA
>DATKKN010000074.1:0-16008 GCA_035542895.1 Methanomicrobiales archaeon
GGGGACGCCCCTCCAGGATGGTGAAGGAGAACAGTGCCTGAGGGACAGGAGAGGGTAAGAATATCTAACGATGGACTCGAGCCTTCACGTAATTAGCGCATTTGATTATCGGAGTTCCAAAGTCTAAACCTGAGGGCTCAAGAAGGATAAGGAGAATGAGTAAAATCAAGCCAAAAATGATCAAAAAATAACTGACAATCTGAATTGCTGTCCTCATATTCCCAGCGACAAGAGGGAATGTCATGATGAAAAGGGAACTGATGATAAAAATCAGAGATATTACCGAATATCCTTGATGATACGAAAATATCCGTTCGAGTTTTTTTGAGACAAAAATTTGGATCGCAATTCCAGCAAATACCAACAAACCAAAAAAGAAAAATTCCTTCTGGTCCACATTTATGGAGAGCATTTGATACCTAAGGCGTCTTTCAATCCCGCGATCTCAACTTCATTTGCAGACCTATATCTTGATCCTGTATCAACTGTTATGAATCCCGCCGATTCACCCCAGATAGCATCGTACTTTTCCATCCATTCCTCTGTCAGATATCGATCTTCAATGGGTCTTGCCCTGCAAACCATCTCCTTAATATCCAATGTCTCGGCAGAGTCCCAATTTAGCTCGAAAATATTCTTATAGGCGCCGGCCGCCGATCTCGAACGCATAATATAGCCTTCCCGTTCAGAGGCAAGAGGAGGGTGAGAATACCCGACATGAATAAATTCCTCATCGGCTACCTTGAAGTGGTCACCCATATACCTCTTCTTTAGTCTCCTGACCTCGATTTGGGAGCTGTGCTCCAACGCATTCCTGAGAAGGTTTATTGACCGAATGTCATAATTCGGCCCAAATAATATTCGTATTTTAACATTTTGGCTTATTAAACCTGACAGATTTGTTATTATGCTTCTATTCTCATAGAACTCGGCATTGCACTCGCCTCCGAGCGAGAAGTAATCATGATGGGCGGCCTGGGCTATTTTACTACAATATCTTATCGCATCATCCTTTGTATGAAATCGCAAAATGTCCTGAACAAATCCCTTGAGTGACAGGGCGAGAAATAACGAAATCGCGGCTAAAAACACGGCAAGAAAGCTCAGTAGGAGGCTTTCCAGAACAGGAATGATGGCCAACAGAAAAATGGTAATCAAAATAAAAGACAGCGTCAGGATATTCTCCTTCAGGCTCGGATGCCGCGCTATTTCGACGGTTTCCATATAAATTGAGTAGGATTGGAATGGGAGGGGACTTAAACTTTTCCCATTTCCGGGCATGGACCGACCGTTATCATCTCCCGCGGGGCCGGGGCACGGGGTGCGGGGACGGCGACACTGGCCCCTTTCGCCAGGTTCACGGGAGCCCGGAAAGTTGCGAGGCTACTTAAATCCAGCCTCAAATGTCTCCTTTAAGGGGCTCTTACAATCGCATACGCTATGGCTCCGGTGACCCAGGCTATGAGTAATCCAATTCCAACCCCCCCGGAAATATCCTGAACCCGTAATATATCCAGTAATAAGCATGGCTACACTGACAACCACTTCAAATAGTATAAGAGCCTGGAACCAATGGCGTTTTCTCCAATCCTGATTCATCGTTTCACCTCCCCCTGCATTCTTCGTTACCTCATTATTAAAATAGGGGATGATGACCGTTATCCCGGGGACCAAATCCTTTCCGTACCTATTCCCAAAGTTCACCGGGCACCAAGTTCATTCAGCGAGCTTCCTCGCCTCTTCTGCCGGGATTGCGATGAGGGTTTCGGTCGTGATGTTATCACTCATCTTGATCAGCTGTTTCATGATCGCCTTCTCGTTCGGTGCCTCGGTGACCGCGACGGCATCGTAGCTGCCCAGGGTCCAGTGGAGACTCAGGTTCTTTACCCCCTCTTTTTCACCCATCTCCAGCATCTTCACGTTCTGGGCGATCATTTCCCTGGTCGGTTTTTTCCTGAACTTGATCAAGATCACTGCCTTCATTCCTTCTCCTCCGCCCTTTTCGGGCACTGCCCCATGAAACGAGGTTGTATATCAAGGTTAACTCGAAAAACAGGATTTAGAATTGTTATGCCGGGAGCAGTCCTCATTCCTGGGATATCACCCGTCTCCCCAAGGTGGTTGCCCGGTGCCCCCCCCTTCGCCGGCCGGAGCATGGTCTGGGATCCAGCTCCGCCCCCCTCGCCGGCTGGTTGTGTTCGGCCCCCTATCAGGCGCCCGGGCCTTCGGCCTGCGGAGCCGGGCCGGCCCGTGGGGCGGGGACATTTTAGGGGCGTCACCGGCCCGGGTATGGGGTGGGTTGGCGATTGGGGGGAGTTCGAATCTGAGAGATGAGCATAATAAGAATGTTTTGGAATGAAAACGCCCTTGAAACGAAAAATTTATGCTCAAACTTCTGAATTATTGTTCATGAGGCTATTCCTTGTCATTGTTCTCTTTATCGCCATTTTTCTCTGTGCCGGCTGTATATCAAGCGAATCCCAGAAGCCCACGATGAATCCCTCAAAAGAAATCACGGCGACAACACCCCCAACCACCGCGGCAGGAACCGGCCCAACCACCCTTCGGACCACGACACCAACGGCTGTACCAACCACAATACCAACGATAAAACCGTTATCAACTCCTGTAAATAACATAGGATTTTCGAAGATCGAGATTATGAATTCGTACATTCAGCCCGTCGGTGTCACCGTCATCAAATCCTCGACCGGATCTCCAGTAACCGCTTTACTGGTTCCTCCGGATAAAACCGACCACACAATAGGAAATATCGAAGATGGACGTTATTATGCGGTTATTTCCCGGGGAACAAATTGGAACCAGGTGAATATGAAATTTCTTTCGGAAATCTCGAGGACTCAATTGCCGCCTCTGGATATGACATCATATTCGGAATTGAAAAATGATCGGCCATATTATCATTACATGGAACTTCGAATTTCTATCAAGGAAAATGGGGAAATTGTGTCTGCAGCCTATAAGGTTGAATCCATATTTGTGTAGACCAGGAGAGAGCCTTGATTGTTCCATATTTCCCACATCCCCGCCAGCCAGCGCCTGATCATAACCCCGCCCCCTCACCAGGCCCTCGGGCCAGGACCTCGATCCATTGCGAGGCTTTCGTCCTGCAAATACGAACCGGACCGGGATCAGTATTCACCATCCCCGGACCGGATGGAGCAGATCCGCAACTTCCCATGATTTTATGCTTCCAAAGGTGATTCAGGATTGATGAAAACCAAGTGGAAAGATTTCGTAAAGGAGAAATGCGGTTCCATCGAGAAAGATCTTATCGGCCAGCGGTTTGAGAACCGGGAGCTGCTCATCCGTGCCCTGACCCGGAATGCGGTGTTAAACGAGGTACCTCCGTACCCGGAAATGAAAACCACCGGGAGCCAGGCCGGGCTGGATACCTTCGGGAATACCATCCTCGAATTCATTATTGTCGATCACTTTTCAAAGAGGACGGGGAGAAAAAGTAAGGATCTCCACACGCCGGACAGCCTGACCCGGCTGCAGGAATTCTACGGGAACAACAAAGCTCTCCACCGGTTTGCGAGGGAATCCATGGGCCTGCAGAAATATGTCATCTGGGGAAAGGACGAAATCGCCCGGAAGGTATGGGAAGACTCGAGAACCACGGTCCTTGCGGATTGCTTCGAGGCCCTCCTTGGTGCTGTGTATATCGATAAGGGAACGAAGGGCGTGATGAAATTCATTAGTAAGATCAAGTTCTTCAAGAACCTGGGCAAACCGGAATAATCTCTTTACCGTATGTTGGGACCATCGGCGGATTTTTTTTGATCCCGCCCGACGAGATAGCCCCTCCCGATTAAGCAGAGCGATGAAAAAAACAGTCCTACATTCCCGCCAGCCACCGTTTGATCAGGTCGTCCGCGGCCTCGCCCGGGAGGGGGTACTTCGGTTCTTTTGGCATGAACCGTTCGATAAAGGACCTCTTCTGCTCTGCAAGGACGAGATCGAAGGTGGACCTCCATCTGCCCTTCGGGTCGGTAACGAATTCCTGGACCTGGCTTTCCCTGAGGCCGAGCGAGGCTCCCTGTTCGACGAGGGCCTTCCGTGCCATCTGGATCTCGCGCTCCTGGTGGGGGATATATTTCCTGAGCTGCACGATGTGCACGCCACCCATGCCGAACCGATAGGCAGAAATGGCGGGTCCCTGGCCCTGGATCTCTGCTAACTTGACCTCGATCTTCGTGGCCAGGCCGGTGAGGGTTTTGAACGGTCCCTGCTTCAGTGAATCGAGTGACGCCGCGTCGATGGTGATGGCAGGGAGCCAGGCACTCATCTCAAACGCCGGGAGAGCCTTCTCCAGGATCGCCTTTGCCTCGTTCGATATCCGGACATCCGGTTCAGGGAGCTTCCTCATGCTCCCCTCGAGAGCCTGGAACATCTTGGGACCGATGTAAATCTGTACCAGGGCTCCCAGCCGATAAGATCCCTCTTTTGCTGCATCCTTAGGCATACATTCCCCGGGAGAACTGTATGCAATGCCGGAGAAAAATCCCTTCTGGTTCCTGAACCGGCGGAGCCTCAAAAACTGCGAAGAAAGGTAATGAATTTATGCCGGAACGGAGACGGGGGAGCATCATGGCAGAACCTGTCGATGCAATACGGGCGATTCACAACGCCTTCAGGAACGACCTGAAGCAGATCGATGCCGCAGCCCTGGAATCGGCACGGGGAAAGGGAGACCGGTCCGCCACCATCGAGCGTTACCGGTTCTTCAACGAGGTGCTGGTCTGGCATGCCCATGGCGAGGAGATGGCCATTTTCCCCGCGGTCGAGAAGGTTGCTCCCCTGGTAGCCGAGGCTTATCTCAAGGATCACCACGGCCTGGACAAGGCCTTCGACGAACTGAACAGGGCATATACCGCCCGCGACCCCCTGGAGACCGCAAGGGCCACGGCCGCGTTCCGCTTCCACCTCGATATCCACCTTGACAAGGAAGATACGCATCTCTACAGGATTTTCAGGGAACGAATACCAATGCCCGAGCAGGGAAAGGCGGTTGGCATCATGTCAGGCAATGTTCCCCGGGAACGGTTTCCCGAGCTGGTGGCCTGGGAATTCCCGCTGATAGGACCTGATGACCGCGAGAATATGACCCGCATCTTCCAGATGGTATTGCCTCCACCTGCATTTGCCGGGGTGAAGGAACAGATCAAAATGGCCATCGGCGGCGACTGGACCGAACTTACCCGACGGATTCCGGGGTTATAGGGCCGGGGCGAGGGGTTTCCTCTCCTCCTTTCTTCATCCTGCATTAGAGCCGTCCAAATATCAGGGCTTTCTCCAGGTTCGGGATTTAGATCCGGCCTTCGGTCCTGTATCTCCAGGCCACACCGAACAACCCGTGGAGTCAGCTGACAAATGCCCACCCTCCGATGGTGTGCCGGGTTTTTACGCCGATTTCGTCTCCATCTGCCGATAAAGGGGAATCGGTGGCTCCGTCGAGGCAAAAAAACCTGAATTTTCAAGGAAATGGAAAGAAGTTTAAGCATTGACTTATATAGTACAGTATTGGTGAAACATTATGGCTGATTTACCAATAGCAGCAGTGACCCGCATTGCCAGGAAAAACGGGGCCGAGCGGGTCGGGGTTGATGCGGCTGCTGCCCTTCTCGTGAAGACCGAGGCCTACATCGCGAACCTGGCGAAGGAGGCGAACCGCCTTGCCCGGCACGCCGGAAGGAAGACCATAAGGGAAGAGGATGTCGATCTCGCGGTGAAGTGGATAAAAGACTGATTCACTCTTTTCCACGGTGCCCGGTGCTTCCCACCTTTGATGTGAGGTGGGATTCCGCCGGAAAGATCACCCACCATACCGCCATTTCCCCTCATCCGGACCCACGTTGCCGCAAACCATAATGATGAGCCTGTCAGAGCTGGTATGGTATGTCCTTCTTCGACTCGGCGTACAGGGGCGGTCCTCCTCCCTGGGACATCGGCCGGCCCCAGAAGGAGTTCGTTCTCCTGGTGAAGAGGGGAGAGATCACCGGCTCCGTCCTGGACATCGGGTGCGGGACGGGAGAGAATGCCCTCTTCTTCGCAAAGGAAGGGCATGAGGTGTGGGGGATCGACTCCACCGCCCTCGCCATCGGGAAGGCAAAGGAGAAGGCTGCCGCAAGAGGGCTCCAGGTGCATTTTCTTGTCCTGGACGCCCTGCACATGTCCGAGCTGATCCGGAAATTCGATACGGGGAGGGGAACTGCGAAGCGATTTTCGACGGCGAGGGAACCTGCAGGGCAGGTTCCCGACCAGGAGAAAACAACGGAGTTGTTTTCGACAGCCACCGATTCGGGTCTCTTCCACACCCTGCCCGACGCAGATCGCCCGGTCTTCGTTGAGAACCTTGCGGCCGTCCTGGCCCCCGGCGGGAAATACTTCATGCTCTGCTTCAGCGAGCTGGAGCCCGGCGGATACGGGCCGAGAAGGATCACCCGGCCCGAGATACGGGCCACCTTCCGCGACGGGTGGACCGTCAACTATATCCGCCCGGCGGTATTCGAGAGCCGGACCCGGGCAGAGGGATCCCGGGCGTGGCTGGCGGGAATAACAAAGGAGTGAAGTGCTACTTCCCGCCCCGTTTCCCCTCGACAATCCTCGCGAGCCTGTCGAGGGAAGAACCCATCCCCATCTCGGACATCCTCGTCCATTCCTCGTTGTGCATCACGTCCTCGATAACGGTCAGCCTGACACCCCCGGGCACGATCTGGATCTCGACGAGGGTGGTGACTTCGTAGGGCGTGACACCCGGGATGAAGTCTGCGAGGGTCTTATATATCAGGCGATGGGGTCCCTTGATCTCCGTGTAGGTGCCCTTGGCCCGGCTCGTGAGGGGAAGGTTCGCCTTCTGCATCGCCTCGACCTGTTCCGGGCCGGTCGCCGTCATCTCGTAGTCGAACTTCCCGCCGGGGCGGACCTCGAGCCTGTTGACCTTCGTGACAAAACCTTCGGGACCCCACCAGGACTCGAGCCCCTTCCTGGTTGTCCAGAGCTCCCAGACCTGCTTCGCGGTCGCCCTGAACGTGCGCTCGAGGGTGATCTTCTTCTTCGGGCTCTTTGCCGGTGCGGCACCGGGCTGGTTCACCATGACTGTTCTTCCTCCTCTTGCTAAGCGCGGGTGTATTTACGTGCAGATGAAGGTTTGGACAGGTCACACGGGATGAGAGAGATTCCGGGATGAGCGGCCGGCGCCGGATCCAGGCTATGGGGGGCATATCTCCTGGCCCTGGCAAACGAACAGGCGGGGTCGGGAGGCGTTGGATTCCCGGCGAGATCTTCTTAATACCCCGACCCTCCCAACCTCTGTCACATGTTTGACCGCCTTTCCCTCTCCACGAAGCTCCTCCTCCTGCTCGACGTTATTCTCGCGGTCCTGACGGGAATCTACGTCCTGTCATTTCAGTACCCGATTCCCCCTGGGCAGGTCCTCCCGGCACCGGTACCGATCCTCGCGATGGGGAGTGCTGTTGGGATCTTCGTCCTCTATGGTGCCCTGGGTTTCATCGGCCTCGTGCTTGCCCGGAGGCTCGGCCTGCCCAGGATCTGGGATGCGAAGGTCTCGAACCGGGACAGGTTCCTAGTTCCGGCAATCAGGGGTGTGGGCATCGGCCTGTTCTTCATCGCCGCCGACCTCGTCCTCCGGAACTTCAACGGGGTGGGGGCGATCATCCACCCGCCGTTCCCGTCCTCCATCCTCGCCTCGGCAACGGCTGGCATCGGGGAGGAGATGATCTTCCGCCTGTTCCTCATCTCCCTCGGGACCTGGCTCATCTCAGTGAAGATCCTTGGGGGAAGGAGGCAGGACCAGGTCTTCTGGGGCATGGCCGTCTTCTCGGCGCTCTTGTTCGGCTCGGGCCACCTTCCGGCGCTCATGGTGCTCTTCGGTATCTCCTCCTTCCAGCAGATCCCGGTGATCTTCCTCGCCGAGGTCCTGCTCCTGAACGGCGTCCTTGCCCTCGCTGCGGCATACTACTTCAAAAAGTCCGGGTTCCTCGCGGCGGTCGGGGTTCACTTCTGGACCGATGTGGTGTGGCACGTGATCTTCGGGATGCTCTGAACGCTGAGAAGAAGGAGGAGGACCCCGTCCCTCCAGATACGTATCTCAGTTTCATGGTTTAATTTATAAGCAGCCAATAGATGTGTGGTCCGGTGAATACCGAGATGACAGAAAATCTGCAACAACAACAGAGTGTCGCGGAAAACTTCAGCCGGGAGCTCCATTCTTACTTCGCCCTGTGTCTCCTGAACCTCGTGTTCGGGGCGCTCGCCATGGCCTTCGGGATGCAGTTCATCGTGACCGCGATCATCGCGATGTCAGGGCCGGGCGCCTTCGGGATATTCCCCTTCCTGCAGGCCCTCCTCGGGTGGGCCGCCGTGGTCATCGGGTTCCGGTGGATTCTCTCGAGCGCGAGGATCCTGAAGGGGGTCACCGGGATCCGGCGGGAATACCGGGAGCTGGGGACGCCCGTGTCAGATGAGGCCGTCACGGGGCTGATCGTCCGGATGATGGCCCACTACCGGGAGAACTGGAAGACCATCTGGAGGATGAACCTGATCGCAATCCTGGGAGGAACGATCTTCCTCGTCCTCGGGGTATCGAACCTCCTCCAGGGCATCTCGGCATGGTACGCAGGGACAGGCCTCCCGTCCTTCCTCGCGTTCGTCGCCGCGGCGATCAACCTCACGATTGGCGCGACGAGCCTCCTCTTTTCGGTCTGGTTCCGCCGCTATGCCCGTGCCTGGGAGCTCCGGCTCATCGAGGCCGGGCATTCGGAGGAGACCCTGAAGCATTCGATGGAGCAGGGGTGAACATGGCAGAGAGGAGAACCCAGTACGAGATCTACTGGGAGATCCTGACCTTCTGCCGGACTCCCCGGTCCATCACCGCCATCATCAACCGGTGCGATTTGAACTCGAAGACCGGGCAGGAGTACCTGGACTTCCTCACGGGAAAGGGATACCTCTCGGTGGTGAGGGATGGGGAAAGGACCGGCTACACCTCGACGGAAAAGGCTGCCGGGTACATCGAGACCTTCACCCGTCTTTACCAGTCGCTCTTCGACCGGATCCCGGGGTTCAGGCTGTAGCGGTGTATGGATCCGCGGGCACGAGAAAAGCCTTTCTCCTCCCCCGCCCACCGTGGTTGTATGCTTCGATCCGTTTCCCTCGCGGTCCTCGTCGTCGCCCTCCTCCTCCTGTCCGGCTGCACCGGGCATGCCCCGGCCTCCGTCGTCCCGTCGGGCGGCCTCTCTGCCTCGGTCTCGAAGGTGGAGGACCACTGGAACTTCGGCCTTGGCTGTTACTGGAAGCCCTCGGGGACGGTGTACAGCTCCGGAGATGCCCCCGCAAGGAATGTGGTAGTGTACATTCAGCTCATCGACACCTCGACCGGTGATATCCGGGACGCAAAGCCCATCGCCATAGGTGATCTCGCAAAGGGCGATTCGCGCTCCTTTGAGGTATCCCTGGATGGCGAGTGCGACCGCGCCTACCGGGTCGAGGTCAGGCCGGTGGCCGGATCCTGAAGGGCAACCCGCGATCCGGATCAGGGGAACCCGTTAGAACTCCCGGCTGGTCCCCGCGGTTGGCCCCTCAGCCTGACATCACCGGACCGTGCCCGAACAAAAGGGTCGACCACTACCCTCGTGGTGCTTCCGGTTGGCGGCTTCCGATGAAGCCTCACCGCAAGGAATATGGGCAGGACAGGCGACCCCCTTGCGGTGGTGTCATGACGGACTGGATGGTATCGGGATCCCTCGTCCTTGCCGTTCTCCTTCTCATGGTCGCGGGCGCCGGGGCAGCGGGGGAACCGGCCTGGATCGCACCGGGAGGAGCTCCCGTGGCGATCTCGGCAGATGGCAGATCGGTGCTCTCCGACGGGGATATCTTCAGCCTCTATGATGCGGGCGGGGGAAAGGTCTGGAGAGGGTACGGCGGGAGCTCGGTGCTCTCCGGCAGCGGGGTCTACTCGCCCCTCGCCCTCACCCGTGACGGGGCGTTTTCCATAGTGGGAACCGACTCGGGTATCCTCTACCTCGACCGGTCCCAGCGGGTCTTCTGGCAGGACACCCGGTACCACCCGGTCCAGGTCATCGCCCTCTCCCCCGATGAGAACTTTGTCGCCGCGGTCGCCGATGGCCAGGTCTCGGTCTATACCCGGGGCGGCGATCTCGTCTGGCGGAACCATACCTATCCCGACGTGCGGTCCGTGGGGATCTCCCGGGAGGGCCTCTTCACCGTCGCGGGGGCCCCCGGGACCATTCATGCCTACAATGCGAGCGGCTTCGAGCTCTGGAACTACTCATCGCCGGGGGTCGGGAAGGTCATCGTCTCGCCGCCGGACTCGGACATCTTTGCCGCCTCGGACTATACCGTCCTCGCCCTCCACCCGAGCGGGACCCTCCTCTGGACCTTCTACACCGGGAGCGAGATCCGCGACCTCGCCGTGTCGGGCGACGGTTCCTCGGTGGCCGTCGGGAACCAGGGGGGGCAGGTGATTCTCCTTGACAGGAACGGGAAACAGCTCTTTGCCGCATCGCTCGGCAACTGGGCGAACGCGGTCTCCCTCTCGGGCGACGGTTCACTCGTTGCCGCTGGAGGGATCGACCGGAAGGTGTACCTCTTTGACCGGGCCGGGAACCGGATCTTCTCCTACACCACCGGGAGCATCGTGAACGGCGTCGCCGTCTCTTCCGACGGGACGGCCCTCGCAGCCGGGGCCGACATGGTATACTATTTCGACCTCCAGCAGAGCCCGCCGCCGGGGGAGACCCCCACGGTTACCACCCCTCCTGTCACGGTCACGAACCCGGTCCCCCCGCCGGCGACCACCACCACCCCACCTCCCCGGAACCCCGCCGAAACTCCTTCCCCGGTAGTTCCCTCCGGGACGACCCCCCGGGAATCGGAGTCCGGGTGGGCAGCAATCGGGGCCCTAACCATGGTTTTCCTCGGGTTTGCGTTGAAAAGGGCAGGATAGTTACCTTTAAGCCTGGTTCGGGGCAACCCGGGGACATGGACCAGCCGATGTACTTCATCTCGACGCTCATGCCGGGGCGCCCGGATTTCCTTGCGACCATGACAACGCAGGAAAGGGCAGTGATGGGGGAGCATGCCGCGTACACGCGCCGGCTCTTCGAGGAGGGAAAGATCCTCCTCGGCGGTGCCGCCACCGACGGCGCCATCGGGGTCATCGTGTGGAGGCTGGGCTCGGCAGAGGAGGCCCGGCGGATCTTTGAGGATGATCCCGCGGTAAAGGGGAATATCGGCGAGGCGGAGCTGCATCAGTTCCGGGTGGGGTTGTGGGCGGGAAATAGGTTCCAATCTTCTCCCTCGATTATAAGCGACTAAGGTTCCCTGTTATCATCCCGACGCTCTTGGGGGCTTCGCCCCCGCCGCTGTGGCATCCCCCATTGCGATAGCCCGTCAGGCCGTTTCCTCGGATCTTCCCTTCATATTCTTCGGATTCTTCGTCCTCTCTGTTCCCTTTCCATCCTTCCCTCGAATGCTCCCACTTGCGACCTGCCGGCCCATCGCCACCCGGGGGGCGCCCTAGCGGCGGGGGCGAGCGAAAGCGAGTCCCCCGGGAGCGTTAGGTTTTCCCTGAAAGTCCGGGTTGCTTATAGTCGGCGAGGGGATCCTGAAATCAGATTTTGAGTAAATGTTAAATTTTGAATAAAATGAAAAGATTATCCAAACTTCTTCTTCGACAGCTCCAGGGCCTCGACCGCCGGGAGCTTCTTTCCCGTGAGGAACTCGATGCAGGCCCCGCCGCCCGTCGAGACATGGGTGATCTTCCCTTCGAGGCCGAGCTTCTCGACCATGGCCCCCGTGTGCCCTCCGCCGACGACCGAGAAGGGCACCTTCGCCGCCGCATTCAGGAGCTCGACGGTGCCGAGGGCGAAGGCATCCTCCTCGAAGACCCCGGCCGGGCCGTTGAAGATGACCGTCCCTGAGGAACGGATCTGCTCTGCCATTACCTCAATGCTGTCCATCCCGAGGTCCAGGACCGGGGTGTCCTTCGGGATGGCGTCCACCGGGAACTCCACCCGCTCCCCGTCCTTGCGCACCGCCACCCACGAGGGCACGACGATCCGCTTCCGGTGCCGCTCCAGGAGCTCCCGTGCGAGCTCGATCTCCTTCAGGTACCCGAGTTTCCTGATGAGCTCGGTGGAGGGCTCTCCGATGTCGTACCCGAGGGCGATCAGGAAGACGTTCGCGACCACGCCGGTCACGATGGCCGAGTCCGCGATCCCGTGGTCGAGCATGTGGGCCATGACCGCGACCGAGTCGTCAACCTTGGTCCCGCCCAGGACCGCGGTGACCGGCCGCTGGGTGCCGGCGAGTGCCCGGGAGAGCATCGCGACCTCCCGCTCCATGAGGAGGCCCGCGACCGACCGCATGGCAAGGGGGAGGCCGACCATGGTCGGCTGGGACCGGTGGGCCGTGCCAAAGGCGTCGTTCACGAAGAGGTCGCCCATCGAGGCGAGCCCCCTCACGAGGAGGGTCTTTGCCGCCTCCCCGGGCTTCATCTTCAGGTTCTCCTCTGCCGAGAACCTGACGTTCTCGAGCATGAGTATGTCGCCGCCGGAGAGGGACTTCGCCGCCTCCTTTGCCCGGACCCCGATGATGTCGTCCAGGTACCGGACCGGGCGCCTGAGGAGCCGGCTGAGGCGCTCGGCATGGGCCGCGAGCGTGGTGAAGTCCTTTTTCCCCGGCCGGGACTGGTGGGTGACGATGACGAGCTTTGCATCCCGGAGGCGCTCGATGGTGGGGATGTGCTCCCGGAAGCGCTTGTCGTCGAGGATCTGGTTCGAGAAGGGGTCGATGGGGGAGTTCAGGTCCAGGCGGAGGATGACCGTTTTCCCGGCCCACCGCACCTCGTCCAGGGTCCCGATGGTACCGGCCATTGCCTCGTTCTCCTCCCTAGTCCCGGTGGGCCGCCTTGATCTTCTTCAGCCTGAAGAGTTCCTCGCGCTCCATCTCGTCGAGGCGCATCTTGATGAAGTCCCGGGCCGCGGTGAGCTCGGGGATGACCTTGAACTCGAGGGCGTTCACCCGGCGCTTCGTGGACTCGATCTCGTCGAGGAGCCGCTTCATGGTGGTCTCGATCTCCGCCGAGCGGACGATGGAGTCCACGAGCTCCTCGTACGCGGTCGCGGTCTCGTCCGTGACCGAGGTTGTCGCAAGGAGCCCGTAGCCGCGATCGAAGAGGCCCTTCTTCACCTTCGAGGCCTCGATCTGGGGGACCACCACCCCCATGACGTTCTTCGGCCTGAGGGTGATGGAGGGGGTCTCCTTCACCGAGAAGGCCGCGGCCTTCAGGCTGATGGAGCCCTCTACGGTGTTCGCGAGGTCGCTCATCCTCGCGGCCTTCCGGTACTTGTCCTGGAGGTCCTCGCGGGTGGTCTTCGCCTTGTCGAGAACATTGAAGAACTCGAGGATGAGCCCGTCCCGCTTCATCTTCAGGATGTTGTACCCCTTCTCGGAGAGGATGATCTTCCTCTTCAGGCCGATGAGTTCTGATCTGGTGGGCTTGATGTCCCGGATGGCCATGGAGGGTTACCCCCGGGGCGCGGCCTGGGCAGGCGCCCCCTTCTCGCCCCGGAACTTCGGGTGGTATTTCTCGATGAGCGGCCGGTCGATCCGGACGAGCTGCTCCACGGGCAGCATGGAGAGGAGCTCCCAGGCGAGGTCCAGGGTCCCGATGATGGACCGGTCCTCGTTTGCGCCCTGCCGGACGAACCGGTCCTCGAACTGGTCGGCGAACTCGAGGAACAGCCGGTCCCGCTCTGATAGGGCCTCCTTCCCGACGATGGCCACGAGGCCCCGGAGGTCGTTCCCCTCGGCATAGGCCGCGTAGCACTGGTCAGAGACCTTCTTGTGGTCCTCGCGGGTGTGGGCCGCGCCGATCCCGAGGTTCATGAGCCGGGAGAGGGAGGGGAGCACGTTGATGGGCGGGTAGATCCCCTTGCGGTGAAGCTCCCGGGATATGACCAGCTGCCCCTCGGTGATGTAACCCGAGAGGTCGGGGATGGGGTGGGTGATGTCATCGCCGGGCATGGTGAGGATGGGGAACTGGGTGATGGAGCCCTTCACGCCGTGGATGAGCCCCGCCCGCTCGTAGATGGAGGCGAGGTCGGTGTACATGTAGCCGGGGTACCCGCGGCGGCCGGGCACCTCTTCACGGGCTGCCCCGATCTGCCGGAGAGCCTCACAGTAGTTCGTCATGTCCGTGAGGATGACGAGCACGTGCATCGAGAGCGTAAACGCGAGGTACTCGGCCGTCGTCAGGGCGAGCCGCGGGGTGATGATCCGCTCGACCGCGGGGTCGTCGGCGAGGTTCAGGAAGACCACCGCACGCTCGAGCGCCCCCGTCCGCTCGAAGTCGGCCATGAAGTGGTTGGCCTCCTCCTTCGTGATCCCCATCGCGGCAAAGACCACGGCAAAGGGCTCCTTCGAGCCGAGCACCTTGGCCTGCCTGGCGATCTGCAGCGCGATGTCGTTGTGGGGAAGGCCGGCGCCCGAGAAGATCGGGAGCTTCTGGCCCCGGACGAGGGTGTTCATCCCGTCGATGGTGGAGATGCCCGTCTGGATGAACTCCTCGGGGGAGTGGCGGGCATAGGGGTTGATGGCTGCGCCCGTGATGTCCAGGCGCTTCTCGGGGACGATCTCCGGGCCGCCGTCGATGGGCTTCCCGCCGCCGGAGAGGATCCGGCCGAGCATCCCCTTCCCCACGGGCATCTTGATGGTCTCGCCGGTGAAGCGGATGCCGCTGTCCCGGCCGATGCCCGCGGTCGTCTCGAAGCACTGGACGACCACGATCTCGTCGCTCGTGTCGAGGACCTGTCCCCGCTTCATGGTGCCGTCGGAGAGCACGATGTTCACGAGCTCGCTGTACCCGACGGGCTCCGTCTTCTCCACGAAGAGGAGGGGCCCGGCGATCTGGCTGATGGTCTTGTATTCCTTCATTATCCCGCCCTCATCGCCGCAAACTCGGCCTCCATGTCGGCCATGATCTTCTCAAGGACCGGCTTGTAGTCCCTGATGAACTTGATCTGGGGGAGCTCGCCCTTCGACTTCACCGCGATGATCTGGGGGAGGAGCATCCCGGCCGCCTGGGCCGCGTAGGCGTACTCGGAGTACTTCCGGATGGCGGAAAGCATCGCGAACTGCTTCGTCATGTCGCAGTAGGTGTCCACGGGGTCATAGGCGTTCTGCTGGAGAAAGATCTCACGGATCATCCGCGCCACCTCGATGGTGATCTGCTGCTCCTCGGGGAGGGCATCCGAGCCCACGAGCTGGACGATCTCCTGGAGCTCGGACTCCTTCTGGAGGACCTCCATGGCCCAGGCCCGGATCTTGTTCCACTCGGGAGAAACCTCCCGGTCGTACCAGGCCTGGAGGGAGTCGAGATACAGGGAGTAGGAGTTGAGCCAGTTGATGGACGGAAAGTGGCGGCGCTGGGACAGCTTCGCATCGAGGGCCCAGAACACCTTCACGATCCGGAGCGTGTTCTGGGTGACCGGCTCCGAGAAGTCCCCGCCTGGCGGGGACACGGCGCCGATTACCGAGACCGAGCCATGCTTCCCCTGGAGGGTGACGACCCGGCCGGCCCGCTCGTAGAACTCCGAGAGCCGGGCCGCGAGGTAGGCGGGATAGCCCTCCTCGCCCGGCATCTCCTCGAGCCGGGATGAAATCTCCCGCATCGCCTCGGCCCACCGGGAGGTGGAGTCCGCCATGAGGGATACGTCGTAGCCCATGTCCCGGAAGTACTCGGCGATGGTGATGGCCGTATACACCGAGGCCTCCCGGGCCGCGACCGGCATGTTGGAGGTGTTCGCGATGAGCACCGTCCGCTCCATGAGGGGCTTCCCGCTCTTCGGGTCCTGGAGCTTCGGGAACTCGGTGAGCACCTCGGTCATCTCGTTCCCCCGCTCGCCGCACCCGACATAGACGACGATCTCGGAGTCGGAC
>DATKKN010000075.1:0-5316 GCA_035542895.1 Methanomicrobiales archaeon
CATCGACTACTCGCACATCAACATCCAGGGGTACGCCCAGGGCGCGAGGGGGCTCCCCAAGGGCACGGAGATCGGCCCTGACTCTGCGGTTTTCTACTCGGTGGACACCGAGACCTCGTACGGCTGGGACAAGAAGGTGAAGCTCCGGCTCCCCATCTTCACGGGCGCACTTGGATCGACCGAGATCGCGAGGAAGAACTGGGAGCATTTCGCCATCGGGGCTGCCATATCGGGCATCACCATCGTCTGCGGTGAGAACGTCTGCGGGGTAGACCCTGACCTCGCACTCGACAACAAGGGCAAGGTGGCGAAGTCCCCCGAGATGGACCGGCGGATCGAGACCTACAAGAAGTTTCACGACGGGTACGGGGAGATCCTCGTCCAGATGAACGTCGAGGATACCCGGCTCGGCACCGCGGAGTACGTCTCCTCGAAGCACAACCTGGACACCATCGAGCTCAAGTGGGGCCAGGGGGCAAAGTGCATCGGCGGGGAGATCAAGGTGAAGACCCTGGAGCGGGCCCTCGAGCTCAAGAAGCGGGGCTACATCGTGCTCCCCGACCCGACGCTCTCCGAGGTCCAGAAGGGCTTCAAGAGCGGGGCCTTCAAGGAGTTCGAGCGGCACTCCCGGCTGGGCTTCGTCTCGGGCGACGGCCTCCTCGAGGAGGTGGACCGGCTCCGCGACGTCGGGTTCTCCCGGGTCACCCTGAAGACCGGCGCGTACTCCGCCGTGGAGCTCGCGATGGCCATGCGCTTTGGCTCCGAGGCAAAGATCGACCTCCTGACCATCGACGGGGCGCCGGGCGGCACCGGCATGAGCCCCTGGCCGATGATGAACGAGTGGGGTATCCCGACCTTCTACCTCCAGTGCCTCGCGATGGAGTACGCGAACAAGCTCAAGAAGAAGGGGAAGCGCGTGCCGGACATCGCCATGGCCGGCGGGTTCTCATCCGAGGACGGGGTCTTCAAGGCACTCGCCATCGGGAGCCCGTTTGTCAAGGCGGTCTGCATGGGCCGGGGGCTCATGATCCCCGGCATGGTCGGAAAGAACATCGGCGTCTGGCTCAAGGAGGGGAACCTCCCGAACACCGTCTCCAAGTACGGGAAAACGGTCGAGGAGATCTTCATCTCCTACGAGGATGTCCGGGCAAAGTTCGGGGCACGGATGAAGGAGATCCCGACGGGCGCAATCGGCATCTACACCTATACCCAGCGGTTCAGGACCGGGCTCCAGCAGCTCATGGCAGGCGCCCGGTGCTTCAATGTCCCGACGATCTCCCGGAAGGAGGTCATGGCGCTCACCGAGGAGGCCGCAAAGGTATCCGGCATCCCGTACGTAATGGACGCCTACCGGGACGAGGCCGAGGCGATCCTCAACTCGTAGACCTCTTCCCACAATTTTTTTCCAGGCCTTCCCGGCTTCCTCCATCGTCAGCCGGGAAACGAATATTCTGGGGCAACGGGTCCTCCACCGGCAGACCTCCTGCGGTAAGGATCGAGTCCGGGTGCTGCCCATTGATATGTGCAGCCCTTCCCTTCGGTCAGGTGCTGCCCATTGATATGTGCAGCCCTTCCCTTCGGTCAGGTCCCGAAAAAGGCGGATGAGATTAGTGCAATTCTGAAATGTAAGGAGGATGGTTCAATCGGCTGTTATTCGTTCCCGGTGAGGGAATCGCGCAGAGTTGCCCGTTCGCAGTGGTCCTGCTGCCCCCGCGGCCTGATTTTTCCCCGGTCTTACCCGCAACGGCCCTATCTGCGGGGGACGCTCCCGCTGATACGGCTGCGGAGGCCGAGGGGGCAGCTCCATGGAGTGAGCCCCATTCACCCCAGGGAAAGAGCGGAATCGGATAATGGAATTCGGATGCGGAGGTGGTTGAGATTCGCCTTCGAATGCCTCCCGTAAGGACGTGCCCGTCTTTTCGGAGGAGTTGCATGAGGGCAGGGACACCACAGGCGACGACCAGCATCTGCGTGAGGAGGACAGGATGAACCATGCCCGTGGTGCCCGCTGCAATTACCAGTGCGGAGATAGCGAGGGGAAGATAAGTTACGGAGATGACAGATCGGAGGTTCTCGAGAGCACTATTCCTCCCCGCCGCCGGGATGAGAGGCCGTTCCGCGCCGGGGGACCATCCGGAGGGCTCCCCTGGTGCGCTTTGAACCCTGCCGGATCCCCGATTTGCCCCGCGGGCGGATTCACCCAACATCCCGGTATTCTCCTTCACACCCAGCGTGCGTGCTGCGCAAGCACCGGGGTGATGAGCTTTTAGGACTCATGGCCGGTGTCAGTGGCAACACTGCCACCGCTGGCACATGCTACTACATCTTTATGGTATATATAGATTGTGTTTTTAGATTCGATGAAAAACATACCTGTCTATGAAAATTCAGAAGATTCAAATTCGATTAAAATAGGAATCCTTATATAGAACAATCCTTTTACTAATTTTTTTTCTCAATTATTTGATTCTTTTTTTACCAAAAGGCGAGTGCAATTTGTCTTTTCATGGAAATTGATCATGGATCGATCCATCCCATCCATAAAAACTGGCCTGGATTCCGTCTCCTTCCGGGCCGCTCAAGCGGTTGCCTTATTTACCTTATGTGTTACGCATATACGGAGGAGCACCATGGCGGAGCATTCCATCCTCATCGGCGGAAAGGCAGGGGAAGGGCTGAACAAGGCCGGGCTGATCATTGCGCGGCTCATGAACGGACTCGGGTACCGGGTCTTCATGTATTACGACTACCCGTCCCTGATCCGGGGAGGGCACAACTTCTCCATCATCCGGGCCGCATCACGGAGGATCTGGTCCCACCGCACCCGGGTAGACTTCCTCCTCGCGATGAACCGGGAGACCCTGGAAATCCACGCGCAAAGGAGATCCCCGGCGACGGTCGCGATCTTCGACTCCGATGCCGTGAAGGGCGAGGGAACCGGCATCGGCATCCCGCTCTCGCAGATCGCAAAGGAGGAGGGGGCTCCTGAGATCGCCCGGAACACGGGCATCATCGCCGGGTTCTGCGCGGCCGCCGGGATTTCCTATGAGGCCCTCGAAGAGACCCTCAGGAAGGAGATCCCGAGGGGTCTCAGGAGCAACCTCGCCATCGCAAAACGGGCCTATGCGACGGTACAGCCCGTTCCCGGGGCCAGCATCGAGCCCGTGACCCGGAGCGAAAAGCCGCTCCCCTTCCTCACCGGGAACGAGGCGGCGGGGCTCGGCCTCCTCTCAGGCGGGCTCCAGGCCTACGTCGCCTACCCGATGACCCCGACCTCGAACCTCCTCCACTTCCTGGCCGGCCTCCCTCCCGAGCTCGGGCTCACCGTCGTCCACCCCGAGAACGAGATCGGGGTCATGCTCATGGCCCTTGGCTTCGCGTCCGCGGGAAAGAGGGTCGCGGTCGGCACCTCCGGCGGGGGCTTCTGCCTGATGACCGAGGGCTTCTCCCTCGCGGGGATGGCCGAGATCCCCGTCACGGTCGTCCTCGGCCAGAGGCCCGGCCCCTCCACCGGCCTCCCGACCTACTCCTGCCAGACCGAGCTCCACTTCGCGGCAAACGCGGGACAGGGGGAGTTCATCCGGTTCATCGCCGCCCCGGGGGACCTCGAGGAGGCGTACTACTGGGCGTCTGCCGCCCTCTCCCTCTCCTGGAAGCACCAGATCCCGTCCATCCTCCTCTATGACAAGAACCTTGCCGAGCATGGCTATAACTTCGATACCGGGTCCGTCCCATCCCTCCCGGAGCTACCCCCGGTAGCCTGGGACGGCAAGGCCCCCTACCGGAGATATGCCTTCTCCGGCTCCGGGGTCTCCCCCCTGGCCTTCCACGGGACGCGGGAGGCCGTCGTGAAGGTGAACAGCTATGCGCACGATGAGAGCGGAATTACCACCGAGGAGCCTGAGATGGTGACCCGGATGCAGGAAAAGCTGCTCCTGAAGGGCGAGGGCCTTGCCCGGGACCTCCTGCGGATGCCCACCGTCACGGTCGGCGGGGCGAATGGTGCAGGGGACGCGCTCCTCACCTGGGGCTCGACCGCAGGCGCCTGCCGGGAGGTGGGTGACACCCTCGGCATCCGGGTCGTCCAGCCGGTCGTCCTCAATCCCTTCCCGGTGGTGAAGGTCGGGGACGCCCTCGCCGGGGCCCGGCGTATTATTATCGTTGAGCAGAACGCCACCGGGCAGCTCGAGAGGCTCGTCTCCGGTACTCCGATCCGGATCGCCGGGAGGGTACACCGGTACGACGGGAGGCCCTTTGCCCTGGACGAGCTCGAGGCAAAGGTCAGTGAGGTGCTCGCATGAACAGCCGGAACCTCATCACCGATGCCCGGAACACCTGGTGCCCGGGATGCGGCAACTTCTCGATCCAGTTTGCGTTAAAAGCCCTCTTCCAGGAGCTCGAGAAGCAGGGAAAGTCCCTGGACGACCTAGTGCTCGTCACCGGTATCGGGTGCCACGCGAAGATGGCCGACTACCTGGACATCAACAGCTTCTATTCCATCCACGGGCGGACGCTCCCCGTCGCGACCGCCATCAAGCTCGCGAACCCCGCCCTCACCGTCATCGTCTGCGCCGGGGACGGAGACGCCTATGCAGAGGGGCTCGACCACCTCATTTTCGCGGCAAAGAGGAACGTCGATATCACCCTGTTCATCCACAACAACCGGGTCTACGGCCTGACGACGGGGCAGTATACCCCCACGTCACCGATAGGGTTCAAGGGGAGGTCGACCCCGCAGGGCACACCGGAGTACCCGATCAATCCGCTCGAGCTCATGTTCGCGAGCGGAGCGACCTTCATCGCGAGGGGGTACTCACGCAGACAGCCGCTCCTGAAAAAGACGATGGCAGAGGCGATCCGGCACAAGGGCTTCTCTTTCGTGGATATTCTCCAGATCTGCGCCACGTACTTCGACGTCCACGACGTATACGATAAGTACGTGTACGAGCTCGCGGGCCATGACACCCATGACCCTGCGAAGGTTATGCAGAAGATCACCGAGTGGGACTACAACAACCCGGCCCCCATTGGCCTCGGGACCTTTTTCGAGAAGGACCTGCCGACATTCGAGAGCCGGTTCCCCGTCCAGCCTGCCGTTCCCGGGGACCGGAAGGAGATGATCAGGAAGATCCTCGACAGTTCCCGGTGAACGGAGCACTCTTTCTTTTTTTCCTCCATTCCACGTCCATTTTATATGGATCTTCCGCTCACATCTGGAACGAGGCAGAACCATGATCAGTAACAGGGTAAGAGACGCGATCAATGCCCAGATGAACCGCGAGTTCTACTCCTCCTTCCTGTACCTCGCCATGGCAG
>DATKKN010000076.1:0-4481 GCA_035542895.1 Methanomicrobiales archaeon
TGGTTCCCGTTAATGATGTGGGCCTGCTCGACGCCGTTCTTCACCGCGTGCAGCGAGGAGGAAATCTTCGGGATCATGCCGCCGCTCACCGATCCGTCCGCGATGAGCTTCTCGAGCTCGGCGGCGGTGAGCCTGCGAAAGACCTGGGTCCGGGCGGCATCCATCACTCCATCCACGTCGGTGAGGTTCACGAGCTTGAAGGCCCTGAGCGCGACGGCTATCTCTCCGGCCGCGGTGTCGGCATTGATGTTCAGGCTCGTCCCCTCCCGGTCGATGGCGATGGGGGCGATGACCGGGATATAGCGGCTGTCGAGGAGCGTGTGGAGGAGGGCGGGGTTGACCTCTTCGATCTCCCCGACGAAGCCGAGGTCCACCTTCTTCACCCTGTTCCCCTCCTTCACCTTCTGGGGATCCATTTTCCGGGCGATCATGAGGTTCCCGTCGTTCCCGGAGAGCCCCACCCCCCTCGCCCCTCCCTTTGCGACGAGGGAGACGATCCCGTCGTTGATCTTCCCCACGAGGACCATCTGGGCGATCTCCAGGGTCTCGGCGTCGGTGATCCGGAGCCCGCCCACGAACTTCGGCTCCTTGCCCATGGCCTGCATCTTCTCGGTGATCTCGGGTCCCCCGCCATGGACGATGACCACCTTCATGCCCACGTACTGGAGGAGGACCGCGTCCCGGATGGCCATCTCCAGGATCCCCTGGTCCACCATGGCATGCCCGCCGAGCTTGATGACGATGGTCTTCCCGTGGAAGCGCTGGATGTAGGGGAGCGCCTCCATGAGGACCTCTTCCCGTTTCACGTCGTGTACCTCCCGTTGATCTCCACGTACTTCTCGGTCAGGTCGCAGCCCCAGGCCGTGGCCTCCCGGTTCCCTTCGCCGAGCTCGAGCTCGAACCTGACCTCCTTTCCCTGCATCGCCTGTTTTGCCCTGGCGAGATCGACAACGATCGTCCCATCCTGAACGAGGGGGGTGCGGGTCTCTCCTGTGCCGATGAAGAGAGAGACCCGGTCCGGGTCGAACTCGACACCTGCCCTTCCCGCCGCGGCGAGGACCCGCCCCCAGTTGGGGTCCTCCCCGTAGACCGCGGTCTTGAGCAGGGGGGATCCCACGATGGTCCGGGCTATACCGGAGGCTCCCTTCTCGTTCCGTGCGCCCCGGACCACCACCTCGATGAGCTTCGTCGCCCCCTCCCCGTCCCGGGCGATCTGGATGGCAAGGGATCGTGAACATTCCTCGAGCGCCGCCCGGAACTCCTTCGGGGCGACCTTCCCCGCCTTCCCCGTCGCCGTGAGGAACGCGATGTCGTTCGTGGAGGTATCCCCGTCCACCACCACCTGGTTGAATGTCCGGCGTGTCGCTTCCCGGAGAGCCTTGCGGAGCTCTCCCGCGGGGACCTCGGCATCGGTGTAGAGGAGGGCGATCATGGTCCCCATATCCGGGGCGATCATCCCGCTCCCCTTGCAGATCCCGCCGACCGAGAAGCCGTCACCCCTGGCGAGGGCATGCTTCTCCACGAGATCGGTCGTCATGATGGCCCGGGCCGCCTCGACCTCGGCCGCCGCGTCATGGCGCAGGCGAGGGGCGACCTCCCCTGCCTGCCTCCGGATCAGGTCCAGGTCCAGGTAGCGGCCGATGATTCCCGTCGAGGCCACGCCGATGCGGCCGGGTTCGGTCTTCAGGCAGTCCGCCCCGATTTCGCACATGACCGCGGCATCCGCGAGGCCGCGTTCGCCGGTGAACGCGTTCGCGCAGCCGCTGTTCACGAGGATCCCGTCGAGCTCCCCCCGGGCGATCCGCCCCTCCATGAGGATCAGGGGGGCGGCTTTCACCCGGTTTCCCGTGAAGACCGCGGCCGCGGTACCGCTCGCCGCGACGAGGGCGAGGCCGTACCGGCCCTCCTTCATCCCGGCCGCGGATACCCCCTCAACGCCGCAGATGCTTTTCACGAGTCCTCATCTCCCTCCTCCTTCGCCCGGCGGGACTCCCCGAGGCCCCTCACGATGTCGGCCCGGGCGACGATCCCGACGAGCCTCCCTTCCCTGACCACGGGAAGGCGTGCGATTCGCCTCTTCACCATGATCGCGGCCGCGGCATCGATGTCCTCGTCCTCGCCGATGGTGACGGCAGGAGAGGACATGACCTTCCTGACCGGCTGGTCGCCGATGTGGGAGAGGGCCTTCTGGGTATTCGCCCAGTTTATGGCCTCCCTGATGGGGACCTCGATGACCTCGAGAGGCGAGGGGAGCCAGAGATCGTCGGATATCCCCGGCGTCTCCATGAGCGCGAGGATGTCCGACTCGGTGATCACCCCGGCGAGATTCTTCCCGTCCATAACCGGGAGCCCACCGATCCTGTGCTTCCTGAGCAGGCCTGCCGCCTCCCGGACCGGTGCATCTGCGGATACCACGACGGGATCCGGTGTCATGACTTCGCTCACCTTCATGATGTGCCTCATGGGAGGACCCCTGCCCCCCGGAGCCCGTCCCGCTCGTCAAAGCCGCACATGAGGTTCATGTTCTGGATCGCCTGGCCGCTCGCACCCTTCACCAGGTTGTCGATTGCCGAGACCGCTACGACCCGGTCCCCCTCGCTCTCGACCGCGATGTCGCAGAAGTTCGACCCCCTGACCGCCGCGAGGACCGGCGGCTGAAGACGGACGAAGAACTCCATCTCATAGAACCGGCGGTACATGGCCTCGACTTCCTTATGCTCCATCGGCTCGTCCAGGAGGATGTGGGCGGTGGTCAGGATGCCCCGGTTGACGGGCACCAGGTGGGGGGTGAAATAGACGCCTCCCTTCGTCCCGAGCCGGGCCATCTCCTGCTTCATCTCGGCGAGGTGCCGGTGCCGGGTCCACTTGTAGGGATTGATATTGTCCGCGACCGTCGGGTAGTGGGTGGTGGCAGACGGGGAGTTCCCCGCGCCCGAGACCCCGGTCTTCGAGTCGAAGATCACGGCCTTCGCCATCTTCGCGAGGGGCGCCGCCGCGAGGGTCGCCCCCGTGGGGAAGCAGCCGGGGTTCGCGACAAAGGACACCCCCTTCACCTCCTCACGGTGGAGCTCGGTGAGGCCGTAGGGGGCCGGGAAGTAATCGGTGTGGGGAACGCCGTAGGTCTCCTCGTACACCTCCTTCGGGAGCCGGTAGTCGGCCGAGAGGTCCACGACCTTCATCCCCCGGTCGAGGAGCCCCCGGACATAGCCCATCGCCGCCGTGTGCGGGACCGCGAGGAGGGCGACGTCGGCATCCATCCGGTCCACCGAAGGGTTCTGGAAGAGGAGATCGGTGAGCCCCTTTAAGTTGGGATGGACCGAGTCGACCCGTTTCCCCTCGAGCTTCCGGGAGGTGGCGACGGTCACCTCGGCGGAGGAGTGGGAAAGGAGGAGCCGGAGGAGGTCGCCCCCGGTGTAGCCGGAGGCGCCGATAATCGCGATTTTCATGGGAAAAGATATTCGGCGGTAGGGATTTAAGGGTTATTCCCGGCCCCTATTTCACCTGGGGAATGTCGGCCGAGACCTCGAGGAGACGGCCGGCGAGCCCCTCGATCCGGCCATGGTCCTCGAGCCCCTCGACGAGCCCGGGTGGGAGGACGTTCCTCCCGTACTTTGCCCCCAGGTACGCCCCGCAGATGAGGCCGATGGTGTCGGTGTTGCCCCCGACGTGGCCCACCATGGCGAGGAGATCGGCCGCGCCCGGGTACCTGGCCATGAGGAAGAAGGCGAGGGGAAGGGTCTGGTAGACCGAGAGGTCGTTCCCGACGAGCCGGATGGCATGCTCGAGGCTCACCCCCTCCTTCTCCAGGTAGAGGGAATGCCGGATCTTTTCGCCGAGGAGCACGTCCTCCCTGCTCACCTCCCCCCACGCGAGGTCCAGGTCGTCGGGGGAACCGGCGAGGGTGTGGTGGATGAGCATCGCGATCCCGGTTGAGCCGGCGATGGCGGCCTGGTTCGTGTGGGTGACGCTCGTGACCCGGGCGACGGTCTCCCGGATCTCGACCGGATCGCGGAGGGCGAGGGCAAAGGGGATCCCCGCGGGGATGCACCCCGATGTGGTGGAGTTCACCCCGCTCTCCCCGGGGGAAGCCCCCTCGAGGAGGTGCAGGCAGGCCGCGACCACCGAGCCGTCCGGGAACCGGAGGGACCCGGACTGGTGGATGGCCTTGAGCCTCCCGGCATAGGTCTCCAGGGAAAACTTCCGGTCCGCGAGGAGCTCGGCCGAGAGGAGCATGAGCTGGGTGTCGTCGGTGTACTGGCCCGGCGCGAGGGCCTCGTTCGGGTGCCCCCGGTAGGCGCGCCGGTACGAGCACTCGGCCCGCCAGAGGTCTGCCGGGGCCCCCTCGCCCGGCATGCCCATGGCGTCCCCGATGGCGGCACCGAGGAGGCAGCCCGTGTACCGGAGGAGCATTGAAAGAGTCTTGCAGGGGAAGGGAAATGAACCTTTGGCCCGGGAAGGGGAGAAAGGAGGGAAAAGGGGGG
>DATKKN010000077.1:0-6517 GCA_035542895.1 Methanomicrobiales archaeon
TGACGTCGGGAGGCTCACCGATTATGAAAAGACGATGTTCCGGCTCTACAAGCTCGGCTACGTCTTCCAGGACTATGCCCTCGTGCCCGAGCTCACGGTGATGGAGAACGTCGCGCTCCCGGCCATGCTCCGTGCGGACCGGTCCGAGAAGCAATACAAGGAGGCGACGGTGGACATCCTCTCGAAGATCGGGCTCTGCGACCGGCGCACGCACCTCCAGGGGGAGCTCTCCGGGGGGCAGCAGCAGCGGGTCGCCATCGCCCGGGCCATCGTGAACAAGCCCGACATCCTCTTCGCCGACGAGCCGTGCGCGAACCTGGACACCGAGAACTCCCGGATGGTTCTCAACCTCTTCAAGGAGATCAACCGGGAGATGCAGCAGACCATCGTGATGGTCTCTCACGAGGAATGGCACAACGAGTACTTCGACCGGATCATCCAGCTCCGCGACGGGAAGGTCGTGAACGGCGAAAAATAATCGTAATTTCCATTTTTCTGCAACGATTGTCACGGTGGATTAGTCGCGAAGCTCTTCAGGAGACCCGGGAATCAGCTCTCGAGAATTAGCGGAGTGGACTCCCGATATCGAAGCGAGGCTCCAGAAGGTACTCGGGAGAAAGGCTACCGGGTCAAAAGATCCGGCGAATACAAACCGGATAAAAGAAAGGAAAAAATTTTTGGGTTCAGGGAATTAGAACCGGGGGCGCCGGTGCTTCGGGAGGCACTCCTGACAGTAGACGGGCCTTCCCTCGGTTGGCTTGAACGGGACTTCGCATTCCTTTCCACAGTCTGAACAGATGACCTTGGTCATCTCACGCGGGCCGAAGTTTCTGCGGCCACCAAAATCTGATCTATACATGGCTTTACTCAAACAGTCTTAAGAAAAACTGCACTATATTATTGAATTTCCGGGTTAAAGAACCTTTGTATAGTTCGGGATGCTCAGATGTACCGGTTCCGCCTGAGCCACTCCACCTGGGGCGGGAGGTACCGGTACAGGATGTCGCACTTTTCGTCCTGGAAGGACCAGGGAGTGACGATGAGGATGTCCCCCTCCCGGATCCAGACCCTCTTCTTGATCTTCCCCTTGATCCTGCCCATCCTTGTCACGCCGTCGTAGCACCTGACACGGATATGGTTCGCCCCCATCATGAGCTCCGCGGAGGCAAACATCTCGCGGTTCCATTTCTTTGGCAGCCGTACGCGGACGATCGGGAGACCCTGGGCATCTACTGCGTTGGGATCAGCCGGATCATGATTCTTTTTTGGGTTTCCCGGAATTCAATCAGCTCCGTTGGGATATATCAAGGGCGTCTCATACGATGAAGGTATCCATTGAGGGGGACTGGCTCCCCGTGAAATCGATGCGGAAACCGGCCGGACCCAGCCAGGGGACTCCCGAGCGGGGTCGTTTCCGGGATGGATGACTACTTCCCCTCAGAGAACACATACCTCTATGGTAATTGTTCACGCAAGAGGGAGACCTCATCATTTTTTCTCTCTTGTGTTCGCTATTGCCGGGAGAAAACATGGCAGGAATGTTACCGAAAACAGAATTACCGAAGATCGCGGCATTCGTGCCGGATATAACCCATATCGATATACTGCAGGTGGTCGCGGGGAAACCAAGCTGTTCCATAAGTCATGTCGTTCTCCAGTTGCTTCCCATCCACAGCGAGAGCAGGGTCCGCACCGGTGTCCGGCAGTTGCTCGCCCGGAGATATCTCGATTTCGGAAAGTCCACGAGCGGGATAGAGCTGTCGCTCACGTCAAACGGACGCGTGGTCCTCCAGCACTCGGCAGACTGAATAACTCCCTTTTCCCCCGTTCAGTGTCATGGCCGGGATGACCTGGAAAGCCTCATCGCCCTTGAATTCGGTCTTGCCATCCGGCGGAGTATCCGGTGAACGAGGTTCGTCGGGTTAGAGCGGCTTCCCGTCGCGCCTGTATAACCTGCCGGCCGTCACGAGCGATCCGGCCGCGAACAACCCGGTAAGGAAGGTAAACCCGGCTGCTCTCGTCGGAGCGGGCGAGGGTGATGGCGAAGGTGGTGGCGTGGTCGCTTCGGTTGTTGTTTCCGCGGCGGGAACGGGAGCCGGGGTCGAGACCGGTTCGGAGATCATGATCATGCTCCCGGGTACGGCCTGACCACTGTTATCGAGCTCCCGGACGGTGAGGAGCCTGACCGATGGACCTGCGTTATCCGGAACGGTGCCACTGACCGAGATCCCGACCGAGACGTCCCTGTCCGTCGGGTAGGAGAGGACGAATCCGTTGATGAACGCGACCCTGCCCGTCGAGCTCTCACGGTCTCCGGTATACCCGTCTACGAAGACGATCGTGCTCCATCTTGCATCGGCGAGCCCGGTCTCCATCTGGATCCTGTGACCGATTGCAAAGGTCCTTTCACCGGATGGGATAATGGTAATTTTCACGTCGACCTTCTGCTCCCGGAGGGTGGCGAGGGGGAGGCCGGGGGGTGTGAGGGTCGAACCCGAGAGAACCAGGGTCGCCCCGGCGGGCATCGCGAGAAGGAGCATCGCTGAGAGGAGTATGGAGGGGATCGAAAGGCACGGGTGGGACGACCTCATTGAGGGACCTCTCAAGGAAGAGGCATCGGGGCGGAGATCCTTTATAATTTTGGATTGCCCTTCACCGGCCATCCTGGGCGAGCTGCCCGATTCTCACTGCAAAGAGGTGGGTGGCGTACCCGAGGAGGGCCGCTACCCCGGTGACGAGGAGGATGGCGAGGAGGATCTCCAAGCCGGCATTCCCAACCGAGGCGCGGACGATGAGGTTGAGCGGGTTGTCCGGGACTGCCACTATGAGGAGGATCACGACGACCAGGGCGGTCGAGTAGATGAACTGGGCGGCGGTTCGCTCGCGGTAGTGGAGCGCCGTGAGTGCCGAGAGGAGGATCAGGATCAGGGAGGAGACCGACACGAGCACGAGGATGGGGACCGGGTTCGCGACCCGGATCCCGTTCACCGCGAGCAGGACGAGCCATGCGCCGGCCTGCACCGGGACCAGGATCTCGCAAGCGAGGATCTTCCCCCAGACCATCTCGGCGAAGGAGACCGGTGTGGAGACCAGGGTCTCGAGGGTCTCGTGCTGGTACTCCTCGGTGATCAGGTCGATGACGAGTGAGGCCGAGATGATGGCCGGCATGAAGACGAGGAGGGGGATGAGGAGGCCGAAGACGAACTCGTAGAACCCCTCGGCGCCTGCCCCAGGGGGGAAATCGACCTCTATGGGCTGCGAGGTGATCCGGGCCGACCTCGCCGTCCGCAGGTCGCCCTCGAACCCGAGGAACACGTCCTTCAGCTTCACCCCCACCACGGTGGCCTGCAGGTCGTTCTGCAGGGTGTAGAGGGAGACCTGGACGGGCTCCTTCGCGTCCGGAGGCGTATCAGGGACGAAGATGACGGCGGCGAGCTTCCGCTCCCTGAGCGATTCGAGGGCAGGGGAGAGATCCATCTCGTACACGGTGAAGTCATCGGAGGACCGGAGCCGGTCAAGGAGGGTGGAGTCACCGCCCGAGTACGCGACGCTGTACCGGAACCTCGAGTACTGGGAGACCGAGGAGGGGTCGTAGAGGGAGGTGAGCCCGACCATGAGAAAGGAGGAGAACATCGCGACGAAGAGCTGGAGAAGGATGGCGAAGAGGATGGTCTTCTCGTAGTTGATTCCCGAGATCTCCTTCCTGGCCACGATCCAGACATGGTCCCCGTTCATCGGGTCATCCCCAGGATGAGAGAGAGGTTATAGAGGCTGTGCACGGCGGTCGCCGCAAGGACCCCGGGGAGATACCACCGCCGTCCCCCCGTGCGAAGGGTGAGGAGGACGATGAGTACCCCGGTGAAGTGGAGGAGGAGGGGCATCCAGAAGAGCGGGAGCCCCTGCTGGAGGAAGAGGACTGACCCGAAGACCGAGTCGGTGATCTGGGAAAGCATGGCGAGGAGGAAGAGCTTCTCCCCGAGGAGGAAACCGAGGGCTGTGGCCGCCGAGGCGAGGAGCACGGTCGGGAGGGAGAGGGCGGACAGCCTGTCGTAGAAGAGGCTGAAGGCCCCGACGGACTTCGCAAGCTCCTCGACGAAGGCGGCGAAGACGATCAGGAGGACGAGTGAGAGGGGCATGGGGAGGTTGAAGAAAAGGACGAGGGCCATCATCTGGGCCATGAAGACGAAGGGGATGAGGAACACGGCGAAGAGGAACAGGGACCGGTACGGGTGCGCCCGGGAGAGGCCGGAGGCGATGAACTCCCGGAGGCGGGGGAGGAAGGGGTGGAGGTCGAAGAGCCGCTCGGCATTGAAGTTCACCGCCCCGATGTAGAGGAGCACCCCGCTCGTCAGGTAGAAGAGGGTGGTCGAGTAGAGATAGTCGGCCGCGGTGAAGCCCGCGCCCTGCACTTGGAGGATGATCAGGGTGAGGGGGGAGACGAGGGAGATGACGTGGACGTTCGCGAAGATGGAGGGGAAGAACAGGTACGAGGTTGCGACGGTCGAGAAAAAGATGGAGATGAAGGAGAGCTCCTTGAACGAGCGGGAGAGCATCCCGATGAGGAGGGCGGAGGCGAGGAAGAAGAGGATGACCGGGAGGAGCGGGAGGAGGATGACGGGGGATGCCCGGGATGCGAGGATCACCGCGAGGGAGGTGACGAGCATCCCGGCAAGGTACGGGAGCATCTTCCCCGCGATGATCACGAGGGGGTGCAGCGGGCTCGAGAGGAGTATCTCACCCTTTCTCCCGATCCGCTCGTTCATGATGGACATCATAAAGAACTGCGAGGTGAAGTACAGGGGGAAGATGAAGACGAAGATGAAGATGATTGAGTCGAAGGGGAGGGAGGGGGAGAGCTGGGACGGGGTCCGGAGGTTCGAGTTCGCGGGAAGCTGGGTGAAGAGGTTTGCGTACCGGGCGACCTGGTCGTTCCTCCCGGTATCCTGCTGGAGGTTCCTCCGGAGCTCATCGGCGGTGTAGGGAAGGACAGGCGAGGGGGGGGTGACCTGGACGACCGGCTGCTCGGGGACGGGGGGCGCCGTCGACCTCTGCCTGACGGAGATGTAGCTGCCGCTCTGGGTCGCCTGGAAGTCGAGCTCGCTCTTCACGTACTGGAGGTCGATCCAGAGGGGATAAGCTGCAAAGAGGTCAGGCTCCCGGTTGTAGACCGACGCAACATACTGGGCATAATCCCGGACCAGGGTCTTCTCGGCAGACCGCCCCCGATCGGTGAGGGGCGCGAGCACCGTCCGGTTCACGATAACGAGGTCAAAGGCCTGCTTTTCCGAGAGGAGGGTCTCCCCGCTTCCGAGGAAGACCGTGAACCTTGCGTCAGAGGAGAGGATATTCCCGAGCTCCCGGTCATCTGTCGCCAGGGTGTACATCCCGTCCTGGAGGTGCATGCCGCTCCGGGCGACGAAACCGGTGGCGAGGACGAGGAGGATGAAGAGGATGATGGCGAGGGGGAGGACATTCCGTCCCATGGTAGAGAAGGATTTCTTCACCTCCCACCGCGCGATCGTCAAGATATCGGAAAAAATCCCCATAATTACCAAATATACCTTTAAATATCGTTTATATCATATCATAAATTTTATCAATTGAATGGGTTAATTGTTATAGGACATGATCTCTGCCTCGGGTATCACCAAGAACTTCAACGGCTTCACCGCCCTCGACGGGGTCAGCCTCGAGCACGGGGACGGCGAGATCCTGGGGGTCATCGGCCACAACGGGGCAGGGAAGACGACCCTCCTCCGGATCATGACCGGCCTCGTTCCCCCGAGCCGGGGGGATCTCAGCATCAACGGGATCGATGTCCTCGCCGACCCCACCCGGCTGAAGTCCATCCTCGGTTACCTCCCCGAGGACTCGCACCTGTACGAGACGATGACGGTCAGGTCCTACCTCTCCTTCTTCGGCGAGATCTACGGGATGGCGGCAGGGGAGATCCGGGAGAAGACCGACGAGCTCCTCGGCGCCCTCTCCTTGGAGGCCGGGCAGAAGAAGATCGGGGAGCTCTCCAAGGGGATGAAGCGGAAGGTGGCCATCGCCCGCTCCCTCCTCCATGACCCCGAGGTCCTGATCTACGACGAGCCTTCGTCGGGCCTGGATCCCATGACCTCCCGGACCATCATCGAGTTCCTGAAAAACCTCCGGAACCGGGGAAAGACCATCGTGTTCTCCGCCCACAACCTGTACCAGGTGGAGGAGATCTGCGACCGCGTCATGATCCTCCGGCGGGGGAAGGAGGTCGCATGCGGCTCCATCCGGGAGCTCAGGGAGATGTTCGGGTCGGTCACCTACACCCTCACCTTCTCCATCGGGGACCTCTCCCGGCTGGGAAACCACCGGAACTACCGGAAGGACGGGATCTATTACTCGGTTGACGGGCTCGATATCGCCGGCATGAACGAGCTCTCCCTGGCGCTCCCGACCGCAGGAGGCCGGGTCGAGCGGATCGAATCCCACTCCCCGAGCCTCGAGCAGATGCTCGTGAAGATCGGGAACTGACGAC
>DATKKN010000078.1:0-3964 GCA_035542895.1 Methanomicrobiales archaeon
CGAGGATCATCTCGGATGACTGGTTCTACTCCCGGGTCTATGGGAACGACATCCTTGCCTATGGCTCTGAGAAGAATTTTTACATCCAGGAGGATCTCGCGACCATCTGGGAGGAATTCCGGGATCTGGTACCCGATCACAGGTATGACTCCGACGGGAGAGCCATCGCCGATGTGCGATGGGTGATCGGGAAGGGGAGGATTCTTCCCATGACCACCTTGAAGACCGTGATCATCCTTCACCGGGACCCTGCCGATGCGGAGACCTCGCATCCCCTCGATCCCGGGACCGGATTGAAATTATTCGGGGAGAACGGCTGCTTCAATCCCCACCTTCTCGTTCGTAACCCCCGGAAGACCAGGATGAGGACCAGGTTCCTTGACGCTCTCCTCGGCCGGACGCGTTGTTACCTCGTCAACACGACGGGATCTCCCGTTGAAACCCAGGAACTGATCCGATCGCTCGCCATCGTCTAGGGTCGGCGTAACCGGGCAAAAAATAGAATCTGACGAAAGGTTAAATTATGCCTCCCGCTTGATAACCACGCATGACCTCTCCCATCGAAAGTATGGATATGCACCGGGCCCAAGGGGATAAAGGGAGGAACCGGGGAGGCGGATCATGAGGTGGCGCGCGGAACAGAGGAGCGGAAACATCGAGGACCGGAGGATCCTCGGTCCCGCGGGGGCGATCATCAGCGGGATCGCCGTTGTCGTCGGCCTCATCCTTGCCCTCGTCTTCGGAATCAATCCCTCTTCCGTTATCGAGGGGAGCGGGATCCAGGAGAGAACACATCTCACCGACGAACAGCAGGCCATGCTCGCCGACAACGTATCCCTCGTCCTCGGGGATACGGAGGTCGTCTGGGGCGGGATCTTCAGGGACCAGCTGAACCGCACCTACGTGGACCCCGGGCTCGTGCTTTTCACGGGATCGGTGGACTCGGCCTGCGGCTTCACGACCTCCGCCGTGGGGCCGTTCTACTGCCCCGATGACCGGAAGGTGTACCTGGACCTCGATTTCTACTATGACCTCCAGGATCAGTACGGGGCCCCCGGGCAGTTCGCCCAGGCGTACGTCATTGCCCACGAGGTCGGTCACCATGTCCAGAACCTCCTCGGGGTCCTGCCGGTGGTGAATGCGGAGGAGAACAATGCCTCCGAAGTGGAGGCAAACCGGCTGTCGGTGGCGACCGAGCTCCAGGCCGACTGCTATGCCGGAGTATGGGGAAACCAGTCCGGCCAGCAGAACCTGACCCTCTCTGCAAGCGACGTGCAGGACGCCCTGACCGCGGTGAGTGCCCTCGGCGATGACCGGCTCCAGAACGAGTCCCAGGGGTACGTCGTCCCCGACTCCTTCACCCATGGGACATCCGCCCAGCGGGAGGAGTGGTTCCTCAAGGGTTTCGATACCGGCGAGGTGGCGTCCTGCGCGAATCCTCTCCTCCCGGCAGTCACGTGAAAACGCTCCCGGGCGGGGCATCCTCCCCATCCGGGTGAAGACCCCTGCCAAGGGAAGTCAAACGCAGCCTGAAAAGGGCAGGCAGCGGATCTCCATGCTCGGTTCCGGAATTCCGGTTCGTCGTCTGGAGCCGGCCCGCCATATAATTCCTGCAGATCCGCGGCGATAACCCATATATGGCATCGAGGCGCAAGTACAGGTCGTGAAATGGGCTGTCCTGGGAGGGGGCCTTGCCGGGGTGACCGTCGCACGGCTCCTCCACGAGCGGGGGCACGAGGTCAGGGTTCTCGAGCGTGAAGCGGGTATCGGGGGTCTCTGCCGGTCCCATATCGAGGGGGGCTTCACCTTCGACTCGGGGGGCTCCCATGTCATCTTCTCCCGGGATGGGGAGGTACTCGCCTTCATGCACCGGGTCCTCGGGGAGAACCGGGGGGAACGAAGGCGCGATACCAGGATCTTTTACAAAGGCCGGTACGTGAAATACCCCTTCGAGAACGGCCTTGCCGATCTGCCGAAGGAAGACCTCTTTTTCTGCATCAACGAGTTTGTAAAGACCCTCATCGCCGCCGAAAAGGGGGAGTTTTCCCCGCCCGCGAACTTCCGCGACTGGATGGTCCAGACCTTCGGCCGGGGGATCGCGGAGTCCTACCTGATCCCCTACAACGAGAAGATCTGGAAGATCCCTCCCGAGCAGATGTCCTGCCACTGGGTTGAGGGCAGGGTCCCGAGACCGCCGGTGGAGGACGTGATCAAGTCCGCCATCGGCATCGAGACCGAGGGCTACACGCACCAGGCGGTCTTCTCCTACCCGCGGATGGGCGGGATCGAGGCCCTTGTTCATGCCATCGCAGAACCGGTGAGAAGGGCCATCACCACGAACTCGCCCGTCACCGCGATAGCAAGGGAGGGGGATGGGTTCCTCGTTAATGCAGGGGCGGAGGAGATCGAGGCCGACCGGGTCGTCTCTACCATCCCCCTCCCCTCCCTCCTCCCGTGCCTGGAGGATGTCCCGACCAAGGTGGCGGGGGCATGCCAGGCGCTTCGATCCACCTCCCTCCTTTCGGTCTTTCTCGGGATCCGGGGCGAGGTCCCGCCTTATTCCTGGGTATATATCCCCTCCCCCGAGGTCGGCCTGTTCAACCGGATCTCCTTCCCGTCCAACTACAGCACCGCCGTCGCCCCGCCGGGCCATTCCTCCATCCTCGCGGAGATCACCTGCACGAGGGGGGACCCGTTCTTCTCCGCACCGGACCGGGAGATCGTCTCCCATATCCTCGGGGGCCTCTCGAAGATGGGAGTCCTGGAAGACCCGCGGCAGGTCGTCTATTCCGCGGTTGCCCGGAGCCCATTTGCCTACGTGGTGTACGACCTGGATTACCTCGGGAATATCGAGATCGTGCGCCGGTTCTGCGAAGGGAGGGGGATCGACCTCGTGGGCCGGTTCTCGCAATTCGAGTACCTGAACATGGACGGGGTCATCCGGAGCGCCATGGACTTCACGGGGGCTCATGGATGAGGATCAACTTCGTCGTCGAGGACTTCTCGGTCTTCAAGTACATCGGGAGCGCGACCGCGGCCCGGAGTATCTACCGGAACATGCCGAAGGACGCGGACCTCGACCTCTCCTGGAACTCGGCGAGGCGGGACGTCGACCTCTCCCACTTCCACTCCTTCGGGCCTTTCGCCCTCGCGTACCGCACCTATGCGAAAGGGGTGAAGGTCCTCACCGCCCACTCGACACCCCACACGAACGAGGGCAACATCGGCCTCACGGGCATTATCAACGGCCTCTACCCCCCCATCTACCGGGGCTTTGACCACATCGTCACCGTCTCCCCCCCCTGCGACCGTGAGATCAAGGCCATGCTCCCGGGCATGGAGACCACCCTGATCCCGAACGGGGTGGACCGCCGGATCTTCCAGAGGTTCGAGGACAAGCGGAGGGCCTTCCGGGCGGCCCTCGGGGCGGATGAGGATGAGACCGTGGTCCTCGCCCTCGGCCAGCAGACCCCGAGGAAGGGGATCTATGACTTCCTGGAGCTCGCGGCCCGGACGCCGGATATCATCTGGGTCTGGGTCGGCGGGTTCCCCTACGGCCGGCTCTCGAAGGACTATGGGAAGATCGAGCAGGAGAAAAGGAAGGCCTCGGAAAACGTGGTCTTCACCGGCTTCGTCCCCGACGTCACCGAGGCGTACAGCGGGGCAGACCTCTTCTTCTTCGGATCACGGGCAGAGACCTTCGGCCTCGTCATCCTCGAGGCCCTGGCGAGCGGCCTGCCCGTCGTGGCGAAAGGGATCCCCGAGCTCCGGGAGATCTTCGGCGATGCGGTGGCCTTCTTCGACGATCTCAGCCAGGCGCAGGAGCTTGTACTATCGAGGGACCGGCTCCGGCTCTCTGGTGACAGGGCGAGGAGGTTCACCGAGCAGTACGACATCAGGCTTATCGCCGAGGCCCACGCGAAGCTGTACAGGAGACTCGCAGAGCCATGATCACCGTCGTCGT
>DATKKN010000079.1:0-11115 GCA_035542895.1 Methanomicrobiales archaeon
ACCTTCGCCGGGGGATGCTTCTGGTGCATGCAGCCGCCGTTCAGGATGATCGACGGCGTGATCGAGGTGGTCTCGGGGTATGCCGGTGGGACGAAGGAGAACCCCACCTACGAAGAGGTCTCCTCCGGGACCACGGGGCACCTCGAAGCGGTTCAGGTGACCTACGACCCCGATAAGGTCTCGTACGAGACCCTGCTCGATACCTTCTGGAAACAGATCGACCCCACCGACCCGGAGGGCCAGTTCGCCGACCAGGGGTCGCAGTACCGTACCGCCATCTTCTACCATGACGAGGAACAAAGAAGGCTTGCCGAGGCATCGAAGAAGAAGATCAATGCGTCGGGTAAGTTCAAACGCCCCGTTGCGACCGAGATCCGGCCGTTCACGAACTTTTACCCTGCCGAGGAGTACCACCAGGACTATGACCGGAAGAACCCCGCGAGGTACCACCAGTACAAGGTCCTCTCCGGCAGGGAGCGCTTCATCGAGAAGACCTGGGGGAAGAACCGGGTGGTGAAGGTGTATTCAACGCCGGGCTGCACCGGCTGCCGTTCGGTGAAGGAGTTCCTGAAGGCAAGGAACGTGGAGTTCACCGAGATCGACCTCGCTGCCGACGAGGAGGCGAGGAACTTCGTGCTCGAGAAGACCGGGTTCCTCGGCTCGCCCGTGGTGCAGATCGGGGACGAGTTCATCACCGGGTTCGACCCGAAGAGGATGGCGAAGGCGCTCGGGTAACGGACGAGCCTGAAGGGGCGGGGCAGAAGGCCGGCTCCCGGTACGGAAGGACACTTTCGCCCCCTTTGCACCACAGGCCGATATGCCCTCACCGGCCACTCCTGTCATGGCATACGAGGCAGGATACCGTTGCCCGGGATGCGGTTCGCTCCTCACTGACGAGTCCTCTCCCGGCCTCTGGGAATGCAGGTACTGCGCCTGCCTTTTCCCCGTGGAACCGGCGGGAGGGCCGGTCACCGGGGTCCCGGTTTCCGGCACCGGGATACGGAGCGGGGTTATTTCTTCCCGATCTTTGCGATCTTCGCCTGCACCTTCGGGTTATCCAGGGCCTCGAGGAACTGGTCCCTGAACCCGGGTCCCCCGATGCACCGCGTGAGGGCCTGTTTCACCACCTTGTCGTCCAGGGCCTGGACGAGGTTCTCCTTGAACTCGTCGAGGGAACGGACCTCCGACATGGTCATGTCCCCTGCCATCCTCCCCTGTTTCTGGGCGAGGAGGTCGTCGATGTCCGACACCGAGACCATGGTGGTGCGGCCCTTCTTCACCGTCCCGATCTCCCCGTTCTGTATCATGGCCCGCAGTATGGACGGGGGAACCCCGAGCCTCGCTGCAGCCTCCCTTTCTCCCAGGAACCTCCCGGCCATGCGGGAGGATGCACCCCGGTGCATATAAGGATTCTCCCTGCATCCGGCCGAAAAAAAGATATCATCCCATGCCAATGGGGGAACTGTCAGAGGAGGAGAAAGGTGGCAACCGATCCGGTCTGTTACGCGGATGTCGACGAGGAGAAGGCGAAGCACGTCGTGACCCACAAGGGGCAGAAGTACTACTTCTGCACCGCGAGCTGCAGGAAGAAGTTCGAGGAAAACCCGGCGAAGTACACGAAGCTCGGCACCCCTCCCAAGATTGATCCCGGAATGAGCTGCTGAAGGGCGAATCAAAAAAGGATTCCTCAGTTCCGAAGAGGAGATGACATCCCCGGCAGGGGCGTACCTGAAAGAGCTCGCAGGGGGCGAAGCGGGGCGGCCGTCGCGAAGAAGGGACCGTGGGCGCCTTCGGCTCACAGGTGCCCTCAATATCTTCCCCGGCTACTATTCTACCGGACATGAGCCTCGATGATCGAATCAGGGATCTTGCGGTATCCCTTGGAGCGGATTACTTCGGTATTGCGGATCTCTCAACAGCCCATGATTTCATCCTCGGCCAGGGCGGTGCACAGATCGCAGGGTACCCGAGGGCGGTGGTCATGGGAATGGTCCTCCTTGACACTCTCGTCGATCGGCTCCCGGACGGCGGGGCCCCGGCAAAAATCCTCTACCGGCACCATGCCTACGACGTCGTGAATGCCGCCCTCGACCAGATGGCGCTCCTTGTCTCGAACGAGCTGCAGCGCGGGGGGTTCGCCGCCTTCCCCGTGCCGGCGTCGAAACGGGTGGACGATGAACGTATCTGCGGCATTTTCTCGCAGAAACTTGCGGCCCACCTCGCCGGGCTCGGCTGGATCGGGAAGAGCTGCCTCCTGGTCACGCCCGGCCACGGGCCACGGGTCCGCTGGGTCAGCGTTCTCACCGATGCCCCCGTGGTCCCTACGGGAACACCCATGGAGGAGCTGTGCGGGGACTGCACCCTCTGCGAAACTATCTGCCCGCCCCGGGCGATCACCGGGCGGCCGTTCCGGACGGCTGAACCCCGGGAGGCGCGGCTCGATGCGGCCGGCTGCGAACGGCATTTCAAAATTGTCGAGGAGAACACCGGTTCCCCTGTCTGCGGCCTGTGCCTGTACGTCTGCCCGTACGGGAGGGTACGGAAGCGGGCCCATCCTTCGGATTGAGCCCGGGATCAGGTGCTGGAAGCTGGAAGCTCCCGATCCCTGTTTTCCCTGCAGATGGACCGGTTGGTTTTCTCCAGGTTCAGGAAAAGAGTTCCCTCAGCCGGATCTGGTACGGGCCCAGCTTTCCACCGAAGTTGGACGCCCCGATGAAGAGAACTCCTGCCGTTGCCGTTGCGGCCTCGATCCCGGCCCTCATCGCGCCCCTCACCGACACCTCGTCCACCCCGTTCACCACGATCTCGTAGATCGACCCGACGCCCTCGGGAACGAGGGACCCCTCGATCCGTCCCCGGAGGGACGGGCAGAATGGATGGTTCGTTGAGGCGGGCATCGGGAACCGGTAGTTCCTGCACCCCACCTTCGAGCCGCTCGCCACGATCCCCCCGGGGAAACTGCTGATGACCCCTTTCATCACCCCGATAGCATCTGCCGCGGCCTCCGCACCCGCGAGGGCGGACGGCCGGTCCCTTCCCATGACCAGGAAGTTGCCGCCGGCAATCCCCGGCACCGCCCCGAACCGCTCCTCCCCGACGTATGCACCTTCCATGGTCGGGATCCTCCAGCACCTTCTCCCGCCCACGGTGCACCGCTCCTCGAACGAGTCCCCGAAGTAGTGCATCCTCGTATAGAACCGGGACTTCGCGTCCGGGAACCCGTCGAAGGCCGAGGCGGTGGGCACGGGGAGGATGCACTGGGCGACCCGGGACGCGACATTCGCCTTCAGGTTCTTCTTCTCCGAGCAGATCAGGACGGAGATACCCTCCCGCCCGTCGGGCGTCTCGGCGGGCGGGAGGTCTCCCTCGATGCCCGCTTCGCAGGGGCACCCGATCCGGGAGGAGGCAAACCCGGTCGCCTCCACGGCCGCCTTCCGGGCCCATTCCCTCGCTGCGGCGGTGATGACGACCCTCGAGATCCAGACGGGGAAGGCCTCGGCATAGGTGTCAAGGATCGTGGCCCCGTGGATCTCCATGGTCAGCTCCCACCGTCCGGGTGGACGATCCCTTCCTCGGTGACGATCAGGTTCATGTGGATATCGTTTTCGTCGCAGGGGATCTCCCCGGCCTCCTGGCAGGAAAAGGCAATCCCGATCCTCCGGATCCGGGGGTTCCGGGCGAGGAACCGGTCATAGTACCCGGCGCCGTACCCGAGCCGGCGACCCTTCCGGTCGAACCCGAGCATCGGGAGGATGATGGTGTCGACGTCCGCGGGCCGCGCCGGGATCTCGTTCCCTATGGGCTCCGGGACCCCGAAGGTGGAGAGAACGAGGACCGAGGGATCCTTCAGGTACGAGAGCCTGAGGCTCACGTCCGCCTTCACGATGATCGGGACGATGACCGGGTTCCCGGCGGCAAGGAGCCTCGCGACGAGGGGCTTTGTGTTTACCTCGAGCTCCTTCGAAGAGTACACCATCACCGCCTCTCCCGGACGGATGAGTCCGAGCACGGTCAGGCAGATCCGCTCGCTCCTCCTGAGCCGCTCCTCGGGCGTCTGCGCCTCGCGCCTCTCCCGCATGAGCTGGCGTACCCGGTTTTTCTGATCCCTCATGGGGAGACGTGGAACCCGTGGGTATTTATGGTTTGATATTCCGATGGGAGGGCGGTTTCAATGCCCTTATTGCCCCGGCGATCTCCACCCTGGTCCGGAAACCCTCCAGCTCCCCGGGGATTTGCATGGCGGTCTCCGGCCGGTCCCGGTCCATCCCGACGACGATTTCCGGCTTTCCCTCGGGACTCATCCCGATCCCCACCGAGACCACCCCGGGCATCGAGAGAAGGTGCTCCTCGTGCCGGGCCTTAACCTCCCGGATCCCCGTCATGCCGCCTTTCTTCTCATCGTGGCGCCCTGATGCTCCCATACCTGCGGTCTGCCAGATTTCCTAGAGGTGTACCTGCAGGGCCGAGAAGACGTTCTCGATACGGTTGATGATGGTCGTGGAATCGCTCCCGGCAAAGAGCAGCCCGACCAGGTTGTTCCCAGTGTCGAGCACGGCCGAACCGCTGTCGCCTCCCTGGCTCATGGGGCCGGCAAGGAGCTGGTCGGTGAACCTCGCGATACTCGTACCCCCGTAGGAAACGTTAGCCGTCACGTCCACCTGCTGGACGGTGTCGCTGGTGAGCCCCGTGGTGCGACCGCTCTTTTTGATGACCATCCCCAGGACGCCCGTCTTCTGGCCCGCGATGGTCCCGATCTCGAGGATATCGCCCCGGAGATCCGCCGGGTTCAGGGGCCGGGCAAGGGCGCAATCGACGAGGTTCTCCGCGAGCTGCGGCCTCACGGCCCTCAGGCGGGTGCTGCTCCCTACGGCCCGTGCGAGGAGGTTCGCGAGAGCCGCGATCCCATTCCCGACGGAGCAGTCGCTGGGCGGTTCTGGCAGGAGGAAGGAAATGGGAACGAACCGTGCCAGCTCGGCTATCTGGTCGGTGGCCAGGCTCCCCCCGTCGTATGGACCGGGCTGGAGGATTGCATCACCCGAGGATCCTGCGTTGCTGTTCGCGAGAACATGGTTGTTGGAGAGGATATAGGTCCCCTGGTCGTCCCTGACAACGCATCCGAGGGTTCCCGCGGTAATGTCCTTGTGCCCGATGCTCACGCCGCCCGGGGCGGGTCTCCACCGGTCCGTTCTCGCCTGGAGAGCCCGGAAGGCCCCCGTCTCCACCACGTCAGTCGGGACACCCCCCACCTCGCGGGGTATGATGGCACGGCCCGGCAGACGGGCCTCCGGCACCTTCTTCGCGACCGAGCAGATTATGGATAGGGTCCCGGTCCGCTCGCCGCTCTGTACCTTGTATCCGATACCCGTGGCCACCACATTCTCCCGCCCCAGGAGATCATGGCGCGTCTCCCGGAGGACCTTTCTCAGAGGATCGAGATTCTCATTCATTCGCCTGTTCCCCCTCTCATTGCGATCCCGGTCCACCCCGTGCTCGCCTCAGGGAGCCCCCGGGGCCGGGATCTCTACACGAGACAGGAGACTCGCTCGGATATATAGATAATGGCCGGGCCCCGGAGGAATCCTCACCGGCATCCCCGGTTCCTCCGGTTCCGTACGAGGTTTTTTTACGGTTGGTGGGCAACCCTCCGGTGAGGGAGGATCAGGCCTTTCCGGAGGGCTCCTTTCTTGAAGGGTTCCAGCTGCTTTGCGATCTCTGAGAAGGGCGGGAGGGAGATGAACGAGGACGCGATCCTTGCCCGGCCCGTGGGCGACCACCTCGTCCTCGGCATCGCCGACGGGCTCGGGGGCCATGCCCGGGGGGAGGTGGCGAGCGGGATGGCAATATCCGAGCTGGAACGGATCGACGCCGCCGCCCTTTCATCCTTCGATCCCGAATTCCTCCTCCTGCAGGTCTTTGCCGAAGCGAACCTGCACATCGTCAGGTACAACCGCGGGGAAGGAGTCAACTCCGGGACGACCCTCACCGCCTGCATCGTCTCCCCGGATGGGCACTGTACCATCGGGAACCTCGGCGACAGCAGGGCCTATGTCACCGACGGGGAGACCTGCTGGCACACGAAGGACCACAGCTACCTCCAGCATCTCATCGACTCGGGAGAACTCTCTGAACAGGCCGCGATCCGCCATCCCCAGGCTCATATCATCACCCGGGCCCTCGGGCTGGAGAGGGGATGCGTCCCGGACATCTCCCGTGTCGATGCGGGCGGAAAGGTGCTCGTCCTGACATCCGACGGGGTTCACGACTTCATCGAGCCGGACGAGTTCAGGGACCTCGCCATGATCCCGGGGAACCGCGAGGCCGCCCTCGCCCTCATCGAGGCCGCCCTGCTCGGGGGAAGCACCGACAACCTGTCGGTCATCGTCTGCCGGGTTGAGGAGACGGGATCGGACCGGTAGCCTTTCCGGCCTGCCCTGATACCGGCCTTTCCGGGGCTACCGGGGCTTCTCGCTGCCGAGGGATACGAGCGCTTCCCGTGCTGCACGGCGCACAAAGGGGTTCTCGTCCATGAGCGCCGCGGTGAGCGGGCCGACGGCATGCATCTCCCCGAGCCGCCCGAGGCCCTTTGCGGCCATGTACCGGACATGATCCCGCCCGTCGCCGAGCGCACCGATGAGTGCCGCGACCGATCGCCCGTCCCGTATCGATCCCAGGGCTTCCGCCGCCCGGTACCGTACCGCCCAGTTCCCGTCGGCCAGGGACTCCAGGAGGGCGCAGACGGCCGGTGGACCGATGGACCCTAGCGAGCCTGCTGCAGCGGCACGCACCTCCTTCGCGGGATCCCCAAGTGCCCGGGCAAGCGCCCCGATGGCAGGTTCGTCGCTCCGTCGGGCGAGTGCAAGGGCCGCATCTCTCCTTTTCAAGGGATCCGGGTCAGCGAGGAGGATCCCGATCATCCCCTGCAGATGCTCGACCGTCATTTCATTTCCCTCCTCCCCCGTTCTTCCGTTGCACGATAATCCCCCTGCCTCACCTGGTCAGGCCGGCCCAGATCAGGAAGAGGCCGAAACCCGCGAAGATCTCCGGGACCGGAAATGGTGGTACCGGGATCCCGCGGACGAGGAAGCCCAGGAATCCCGCCAGGATCACGAGGATACCGAGCCCGATGACAGGCACACCGGATTTGATGGCGTACAGGTCGGTAACAGGGCAGCCGTCCGGTACGGTCATAGACCCGCCCCGTCAACCGGAAAGGGGTAGACCGGGATCCGGTTCTTCCCGGGAAAACAGGGCATCACCCGCCGATCTCGAACCCGTCCAGGACCCCCCAGAAAAATTCGTGCTTGTGCCGCTTCAGCCACTCGTAGGTATTCATGAACTTCACGTCCTTCTTCTTCTCGTATTCGAACTTGCAGTGGGTGAGGGCGATCAGGAACCCCTTTTCCTTCTCCTTCCTGGCGATGTCGAGGAATCCCCCGGTTCTCAGGGTTTCGAGCACCTCGAAGACATCGCGGGGAACCTTGATCTTCACATTCATGGAGCCCGGTCCTTGAAGCTAGCAGTACTTCGGGTGGATATATATTAGAATTGTTTCTTCTCTCCCCGGAAGGCGGGTTCACCGCCCGTCCTCGAAGCCGTACGAGACCCCGAAGAAGTACTCCTGCTTGTGTTTCTTCAGCCATTCCAGGAGGTCATGGTACCGCCTGTCCCCGGTGCGGTCGGCCTCGCGGAGGAGGTAGCTCTCGAGCATCACGAACCCCCGTTCATGGTTCTCCCGGGTCATCTCCATGTACTCGGCGAGCCGGGCATCCCCGAGGAGCTCGTATACCCGGTGGGGCACCCGGATCCTCGGATTCTTTTCCCCGTGAACCATAGTGAATACTCGGTGGGACGAGGTATAAAATGGTGGTGCCTTCCCCTAGAAGGCCCGTGTCAGACCGGCCTTCTCACCGGGCTCTCCCGGATCCACCCGAGATCGGAACGATAGAGCTGCCTCAGGTCCTTGAGGCCGAGGGTGAGCATGGCGACCCGCGAGACCCCGAGGCCCCAGGCGAGGACCGGGTGCTCGATCCCCCAGGGCCGGGTGACCTCCTCCCGGAAGATACCGGCCCCGCCGAGCTCGACCCAGCCGAGCCCGTCCACGAAGACCTCGGGTTCCACCGAAGGCTCAGTGTACGGGAAGTAGCCGGGCCGGAACCGGACCCCTGCGAATCCCATCCTCTGGTAGAACTCCTTCAGGTACCCGAGCAGGTGGGTGAAGTTTACCCCCTCATCCATCACGATCCCCTCAAGCTGCTCGAACTCGGGGAGGTGCGTGGGATCGATGGCCTCACGCCGGTACACCCTCCCGATGCAGAAGGCCTTCACCGGCGGATTCGGGTTTGCCGCGAGGTGCTGGATCGAGAGGAGGGTGGTATGGGTGCGGAGCACGCACTGTTCTGCCTTTGCCTCCGACCAGGTGCCGCCCCAGCCGGTCGAGCCCGTCCCGCCGCCGTTCTCGTGGGCGGCCTTTACCCGCTCGTAGCGGGGCGGCAGGGGCTCGCATTCGTCGAGGTAGAAGGTATCCTGCATTTCCCGGGCGGGGTGGTCCTGGGGCTGGAAGAGGGCGTCGAAGTTCCAGAAAGCCGACTGCACGATGCCCCCGTACAGCTCGGTGAAGCCCATGTCGAGGAGGATCTCACGCATCTCGTTCATGAGCCGCTGGTACGGGTGGAGTTTCCCGGGTATCACCGGCTTCGGGTGCGTTTCCAGGCTGTACCGCCGGAGCCTGAGGTTCTTCCAGCTGCCCGAGGTGATCTGCTCCCGGGTGAGGGTGCCCACCTCTTCGCCTTCCTGGAGGCCGGCCGCGAGGGCCTCCCCTCCGGCCGGGGTGAGGGCGATCTCGAAGCTTACCTCCTCATGCCCGACGAGGAGTCCCCGATCGGCAAGGAGCCGTGCCCCTTCCCCATCGGAGTCCGGTGATTTGAGGGCGATTTCGTCGGGCCCGGGAGGCGGCGTTCCCGTCCTCGTCACCATCCCGTCCTTGATCGTGACCCAGCCCTTCTTCCGCATCCACCCGATGCCGAGCTTTGCGAGGGGGTTTTTCTGGAGCTCCTTCACCGGGAAACTCTCCGTGAAGCTTTCCAGGAGCTGGCGTTCGGGGAGTCCCTTCTCCCGGTACTCCTTCCCCTCGCCGGTAAGGGTGTAACTCGTTTTGACATCCTTCCCGATCGCGACGAGCCCGCGGTCATCAAGGAGGCGGGCATACTGGAGCACCGCCTCCTCAGATGTCCCGAGATCCTTCGCGAGGCCGGGGAGGCCCGCCCGCTTCCTCTTCCCGAGGGCTGCAAGGAGCCTTTTTTCGTTTGCCGTGAGATCCAACTTCATCCACCGCCAGTTCCGGCTGCCTTCATCCGCTCCCGGAAATCCGAGAGGAATGCCCACACCCGGTCGAGGGTCGCCTTCTTGCAGGGGCCGCACATGAGGCGCCCTTCCCTGCACGCCTTCCTGATCTCCTCGAGTTCCCGGTCGTCCTCGACCAGGTGGAAGAGGTTGAGGAGGTAGATGGAGCACCTGTCCGGTTCCCCGCCCAGGCGCTTCTGCTCCTCGACCGTCATCCTCCCGCCGGTGAGGGCATTTTTCACCTTCTTCCCGATGCTCTCGTCGGACTCGTGGAAGGAGAAGAGGCTCTCGGGCACCGACGAGGACATCTTCCCCCCCTGGAGCCCGGGCATGAAGATGTGGTAGGTCGACGAGGGGATAAAGAACCCGTAGCCTCCGTGCTCGCGCTCGATCTCCCTCACCCGCTCATCCACCTCGCCAAGGGTATGCCCCCTCACGTCCACGTGGCCCTCGAACTTCTTCGAGCCGGGGAATGCCCGGTGGACCGCCGAGATGGCCTCCTGTGGGGCGTTCTTGGACCGGACGGAGACGTACCCGTCCCGCTCTTCGACGGTAAACATGCGGAGCTTGTGGGCTATCCCCCGGGTCAGCCGGAGGTGGGGGTCCTGATCGACGCCCACGGGGACGACCGTCGGGGCGGGACCCCGGTCCACCTGCGGGAAGAGGATGTCCGCCACCTGGGTGATGACGCTCTCGGCATGGGAAAGGGAGGTGTCGGGGCCGAACCCGTAGATGGCCGAGAGCTCCGAGAAGTTCACCTTTGTCGAGGCCTCGAAGGCGAGGGCATGGAGGGGATGGTTCTCGCTCTGGTAGTAGGTGGTTCCCTCGTAACCCAGGGCCCGGAGGACGCTCAGGTACTCCTGGCCGTACTCCCTGCACTTCTCCCAGGAGATCCCTCGGACGGCATGGGCCTCCCGGTCAGCAATGGCGATATACCCGGTGCCACCGTGCCGGACATGCCAGACGACCTCCTTCATCACCATGAGGTGCCCCAGGTGCGGGTGGCCGGACGGCATGAACCCGGTCATCACGTAATACGGGGACCCCCTGCGGATCGCCCGGGCGATGGCCTGGTAATCCCGGTGTCCGACGACGATGCCCCTCCGGATGAAGGGCGGTATTTCGGGCAGCCCGGGGACCACCGTGGAGATGGGGTCGATCCCGAACTCGGAGAAAATGTCCCGGTAGTCCTGCGCCTGGTTGTTCCCCCACGGGTTGATGGCCCGCGAAGCCTCCTCCTCCTTCATAGTTTCATCCTCGCGAACTCGATGTACCGGATGCCTGAGGGATGTACGCAGGCAAATAACATCTTCTTTTTCACGGAATTTGCGAGCCTGACCGACCGGGAAATGACCGAGACGGCGAGGGATTGCTCCGGAGGGATGGCATGGACAAGGAGTTCCGAATGGCTGCGGTCCTTTGCATACACCCTGAAGTGGTGGCCGAACTTGTAACCCGTACGGGGGATGTATCCGAGATCCCTCAGGTCCCCGTAGACTTCCGCCTTCACTCCGAGCTCGGCATCTGATTCGAGAGAGCCTTCGAGGTATTGTTCCGGGGTGAAGGGAACCCGGCCTCCCCCGATTGAGAGGGCCCCGCGCCGCATCAGGTAGAGGGTCTCGACCGGGGAGAGGACGAGCCTCTCCTCGTCGAGGAAGGTCCCGAACCACGAGTCCCTGACCACTGCCGGGACCGGGGCGGGGAGGATGACGGTCCACCCATAGATGCGCCCCGAGAGGCCCGGGTATTCGGGGGGAGGTGAAACCGGGGCGGGAT
>DATKKN010000080.1:0-36146 GCA_035542895.1 Methanomicrobiales archaeon
GAGAATGGGCCGCTTCGTATCGTACTCCTTCATGTGGATGCCGCCCCGGTACCCGATGTCGTCCCGGACATACACCTTCCCGCCCCGCATGGAGTGTGCCACGGCGTCCCCGGCCGACCCGTGGATGACGATCAGACCTGCGTCCATGGTGTTCCCAGGCGCATGCTCGGCGTTCCCGTGGACGATGCAAGTGGGGCCCGACATGAACATCCCGAGGTCCCCCCCCGGGACCCCGTTGATGGTGATCAATACATCCCCTTTCAGCCCGTCGGCGATGAACCGCTGGCCCAGGACATGGTCGATCTCGATCTCCTTCTTCCCCGCGGCGACGGCCGCCCTCAGGAGCTGGTTCAGGCGTGTGTAGGTGAGGTCCCGTGCATCGATCCGGTACCCCATGCCTAGGCCCCCACCGTCTTCACGTCGAGCACCTTCAGGATCCCCTCGTCCAGCAGGTACCCCCGGAGCCGGTCCCGGTTCCCCCGGAGGCTCTCGATGCTGTTGATGCCGGCCGCGCCCATCAGCTCCGAGAGCTCGTGGGTCCAGGCCTGGATCAGGTTCGCCGCCTGCCGGGAGCCCGTCTCAGGGTCGAGCCGGGAGACGAGGTCCTCACGCTGGGTGGCGATCCCCCAGGGGCAGAGGCCCCGGTAGCAGTTCCCGCAGACCCGGCACCCGAGGGCGACGAGAGCTGCCGTGCCGATGTAGACCGCATCCGCCCCGAGGCTGATGGCCTTCACCACGTCGGCGCTCTCCCGGATGCCCCCGCTCGCGATGAGTGAGACCTCGTTCCGGATCCCCTGGTCCCTGAGCTTGGCGTCGACGGACGCGATGGCCGCCTCGATGGGGATCCCGACATGGTCCCGCGCGACCTTGGGCGCGGCCCCCGTCCCTCCCCGGAAGCCGTCGATCACCACGGCATCGGCCGAGGAACGGGCGATCCCGGCGGCGATGGCCGCGGAGTTGTGGACCGCCGCGATCTTGACAAAGACCGGCTTCTTCCACTCGGTGGCCTCCTTGAGGGACCGGACGAGCTGTTTTAAGTCCTCGATGCTGTAGATGTCGTGGTGGGGGAAGGGGGACAGGGCATCGGTGCCGACCGGGATCATCCGGGTGGAGGAGACGTCCTCATCCACCTTCTCGCCCGGGAGGTGCCCGCCGAGGCCGGGCTTCGCGCCCTGGCCGATCTTGATCTCTATGGCCGCGCCCCTCTCCAGGTAGTTGATGTCCACCCCGAACCTGCCCGACGCCACCTGGACAATCATGTGGTCCTGGTAAGGATAGAGGGCATGGTGGAGGCCCCCCTCGCCGGTCCCCATGAAGGTCCCCATCTCCTTCGCGGCCCGGGCGAGGGAGAGCTGGGCGTTCCGGCTGATGGCCCCGTAGCTCATGTGGGCGATCATGATAGGGGTCTCGAGCTTGAGGTTGGGGGCAATCTCGGTCAGGAGCTCCATGTCCCCGCTCTCGCTCTTCCGGATCTCGAGCTGCGAGGGCTTCTTCCCGATGTAGGTGCGGAGCTCCATGGGCTCCCTGAGGGGGTCGATGGAGGGGTTCGTCACCTGGCAGGCGTCGAGGACAAGCCGGTCGAAGATGACCGGGTACGGGAGGGCGTTCCCCATCCCGGCGAGGATGATCTTTCCCGTCCTCGCCTGGTTGTAGATGGACTCCCGCGCCTCCCTCGTCCAGAGCGGGTGGCTCCGGTAGTCGACCGGCCGCTCCTGGAGGTCGATGGCGTCCCTCGGGCACATGGCGATGCACCGGTGGCAGGCCGTGCACCTCCGGGAGTCGATGATGAGCCGGCCGTCCTCGCTCCGGAAAACCCCGTATGGGCAGCTCTCCACGCACCGCTCACAGAGCATGCACTGCTCCCGGTCCACGGTGATCCGGTACCTCGGGGGAAGGGCTCCGATGCTCACGGTAAAACCCGCCCTATGACCGGGTAGCCGGCCCTCGGCATGTAGACCTCGCCCACGTCGGGATCCATCCGGCGGATCGCCGCTTCCTCGCTCGAAATGTAGAGCAGGCTGCCGTTCTCCCCGGACACGAGGGGCCGGAGCTTAATACGGTCGGTGATCCCGAGCATCATGTCGGGCCGGGCTATCACGATGGCGAAGGGGCCATTCATGAGGGCTGGCCCGTAGGTGAGCCGTATGGCCGTGTCCAGCTCCCGCTCCTTCCCATTCATACGGTCGATCTCGTCCCAGAAGGGGGGTGCGAGGGCCCGCACCGCGAGATCCTCGGGGAGCCGGTGCTTCCGTACCAGGAGATCGAAGAGGTAGGCAACGACCTCGGTATCGGTGTACATGGTGCACTGGTACCCGTACGACTCGATGTACCGCCGGTTCGTCCCGTACGAGGTGATCTCGCCGTTGTGGACCACGGACCATCCCAGGAGGTTGAAGGGGTGGGCTCCCCCCCACCACCCCGGCGTGTTCGTGGGGTACCGGTTGTGCCCCAGCCAGAGGTACCCCTGGTAGTCCCCGATCCGGTAGAAGTCCGCGACCTCCTCGGGCCACCCTGATGCCTTGAAGACCCCCATGTTCTTCCCGGAGGAGACGATAAGGGCACCCTTCCGGTCGCTGTTCACCCGCATCACGAGGTGGGTGATGATGTCGTCCTCGGGCGAGGGGGACCAGGCCATGAGGCTCGCGTCGGGCCTGAAGAAGTACCGCCACGGCGTGTGCTTCTTCCGGAGGTTCGGCTGCTCGCAGGTGGGGATCTGCTCCTCGTGGACGACCTGCCCCCACTGGACGAGGAGGTCGTCCACCGCCTTCTTCGTCTCGTGGATGTTGTCAAAGAAGACATGGAGGGCATAGCATTCCCGGTACTCGGGGTAGCACCCGTACACGGCATAGCCCGCGCCCTCGCCGCTCCCCCGCTCCTTCATCTGGGAGAGGGCCTCCCGGATCCCGGAGCCGTCCATGAGGCCCTTTTTCCGGTCGATGACGCCGATGATGCCGCACATGCCGTATACCTTTAGAAACCTTCAGATGATGAGGGTTTAGTCGCTCCCCGGGTCACCGGTCAATCGGGAAACGCCGTACCATTCAGATGAGACCCTGTACATAGTAAAATGTTTCTACCTGCCCATATATGTTGATATCATTATACATAAATAGTAGTTGGTAGAAGACTATTTCCATGTTGATCAGAGCAATCTCTGTGAAAAAGGTGAAGCCATGACTGCGCAAGGCATGAAGTGGAACGGAAACCTGAATGAAGGGGCCATCGAGAACGTCTCGAAGCTCATCAAGAAGAACGGGATCGAGATCGTGGACTTCAAGTTCAATGACCTGCCCGGCCTCTGGCAGCACTTCTCGATTCCCTCCTCCGAGCTTTCGGAGATCGACGACCCGGTCACCTCCATCTGGGCCGAGGGCATCGGCTTCGACGGCTCTTCCATCCGCGGGTTCCAGGCGATACAGGAGTCGGACATGATCCTGATCCCCGATGCGACCACGGCGATCATGGACCCCATCTGCGAGGTCCCGACAGCCTCCATTATCTGCGACGTCTATGATCCCATCACCAAGCTGCCCTACACCCGGGACCCGCGCTACATCGCGAAGAAGGCCGAGAAGTACCTGAAGGACAGTGGCATCGCCGACCTGAGCTACTGGGGACCGGAGCTCGAGTTCTTCATCTTCAACGACATCCGGTTCGGCCAGTCGGTGAACAAGGGATTCTACTACATCGACTCGGTCGAGGGGGAGTGGAACTCCGGTGCCGTCGAGCAGCCGAACCTCGGGTACAAGCCGAGGTTCAAGGAGGGGTACTTCCCCGTGCCGCCCCATGACTCCCTCCAGGACATGCGGAGCCGGACCATCCTCCAGATGATCCGGGCTGGGATCCCCGTCGAGGTCCACCACCACGAGGTGGCGACCGCAGGCCAGTGCGAGATCGACATGCGCTTCGACTCCCTGGTGAAGATGGCCGACCGGTGCATGATGTTCAAGTACATCGTGAAGAATATTGCCCGGAAGAACAACATGGTCGCCTCCTTCATGCCCAAGCCCCTCTATGGCGACAACGGGTCCGGTATGCACACCCACCAGTCGCTCTGGAAGGGAGGGAAGAACATCTTCTTCGACGAGAAGGGCTATGCAAAGATCAGCCAGCTCGCCAAGTACTATGCCGGCGGGCTCCTCACCCATGCAAACGCCCTCATGGCCTTCTGCGCCCCGACCACGAACTCGTACAAGCGGCTCGTGCCTGGCTATGAGGCACCGGTGAACCTCGTGTACTCCATGCGCAACCGCTCGGCCGCCGTCCGGATCCCGGTCTACTCCGAGAACCCGAAGACGAAGCGGCTCGAGTTCCGGCCGCCCGACCCGGCCTGCAACCCGTACCTTGCCTTCGCCGCGATGCTCATGGCCGGCCTCGACGGGGTGAAGAAAAAGATCGACCCCGGTGAGCCCTTTGACAAGAACACCTACGAGGTCTCGAAGACCGAGGCGCGGAAGATCCCGACGGTCCCGGGCTCCCTCGACAAGGCCATCGAGGCCCTCGAGAACGACCACAAGTTCCTCCTCGAGGGCGGGGTTTTCACGCAGGACGTCATCGATGTCTGGATCGATTACAAGAGAACCGAGATGGACAAGGTGCGCCTCCGGCCCCATCCCTACGAGTTCTACCTGTACTTCGACATCTGAACCCTTTTTTTCGCCTGGTGGCGGGTCCCGCCCCCGAGTGACGGATAATTAACTATAATGCATGTCAGGTCGACATCTTTCCCCATGCCACGCGACAGTCAGGCATCGATCCTGAAGAAGATCAAGGATCTGGACATCAAGTTTCTCAGGCTGCAGTTCTGCGACATCCAGGGACAACCGAAGAACGTCGCCATCCCGGCGATCCAGGCCGAGAAGGCCCTCTCCCAGGGGATCTACTTCGACGGGTCCTCCATCGAGGGCTTTGCCAGGATCGAGGAGTCGGACATGCTCCTCAAGCCCGACCCGGCGACCTTCTCGGTCCTCCCCTGGAGGCCGGCGACCTCGAAGGTCGCACGGATGATCTGCGATGTCTATACCTATGATGACAAACCCTACATCGGCGACCCCCGGTACATCCTGAAGCGGACCCTCGCGGATGCGGCGAAGCTCGGGTATGTCTTCAACACGGGACCCGAGCTCGAGTTCTTCCTGTTCAAGACCGCGGACGGGAGCCCGACCATCATCCCCCAGGATGCGGGGGCGTACTTCGACTTCGCCCCCATCGACCTTGCCGAAAACGTCCGGAGGGACATCGTCCAGGCCCTCGAGGAGATGGGCTTTGAGATCGAGGCCTCCCACCACGAGGTCGCCGCCGGCCAGCACGAGATCGACTTCAAGTACGGCGACGCCCTCCGGACGGCGGACAATGTGATCACCTACCGGATCGCGACGAAGACCATCGCCCTCCAGCAGGGGCTCCACGCCACCTTCATGGCAAAGCCCATCTTCGGGATCAACGGGAGCGGCATGCACACCCACTGCTCCCTTGCAAAGAACGGGAGAAACGCCTTCTATGACCCGAAGGGGGACCGCGAGCTCTCGCCCCTCTGCCTTCACTTCATCGGCGGCCTTCTCAAGCACGTGAAGGGCATCACCCGCGTGGCAAACCCGACCATCAACTCGTACAAGCGCCTGGTGCCCGGGTACGAGGCCCCCGTGTATATCAGCTGGTCGGTCACGAACCGCTCGGCCCTCATCCGCGTGCCTGCCGCGAGGGGGAACAGCACCCGTGCCGAGTTCCGGTCGCCAGACCCCATGTGCAACCCGTACCTGACCTTCGCCTGCATGCTCGCGGCAGGGCTGGACGGGATCCGGAACAAGATCGAACCCCCGGCGAGTACCGATAAGAACATCTACGAGATGACCCCGAAGGAGAGGAAGAGGGCGAAGATCGATACCCTTCCCGGCGACCTGGTCACCTCGATGAAGGAACTGGAAAAGGACTCCCTCCTTTCCGAGACCCTCGGATCCCACGTCATGGAGAACCTGCAGCGGATCACCACCATGGAGTGGGACTCGTTCAGGACCGCGGTTCATGCCTGGGAGCACGACCAGTATCTCGTGAGATACTGACCCCTTCTTTTTTCCGGCCGCGGACCGATGGGATAAACCAGATCCGGGGCTGCTATATCAAATAAGAAGATTCAGGTAAGGGGGAAACTATTTTCCTTCCTATGATAGATGAGCTGCCAGCCATGGCCTCAGTCGTCTCCGGCCACCGGCATGCCGGGGTCGTCCAGACCGGGCAGTCGAAAGCAGGAACCCACGCGGAGGGGATCCGGTGACCCTCGATTCGGGCGATACCGCGTGGATCCTCGCATCCACGGCCCTCGTGATGCTCATGACCCCTGGTGTCGGGTTCTTCTACGGGGGCATGGTGAGGAGAAAGAACGTCATCGCGATGATTGCCCTCTCGTTCATCGCCTTCGCCCTGGTGAGCCTCCAGTGGATCCTCTGGGGCTACAGCCTGGCCTTCGGCCCGGACCTCGGAGGCCTCCTCGGGGGCCTCTCCTCTGCCCTCCTCCGGGGGGTGGGGATGGCCCCGGGGCCCTATTCCCCGACGATCCCGGGCCTGCTCTACATGGTCTTCCAGCTGGTATTTGCCGCGGTGACCCTCGCCATCCTGACCTCGGTCTTTGCCGAGCGGGTGAAGCTCTCCACCTTCCTCATCTTCGGCCTCGCCTGGACGACCCTCGTCTACGACCCCCTGGCCCACTGGGTCTGGGGCGGGGGCTGGATCGCCGCGATGGGGGGCCTCGACTTCGCGGGCGGGATGGTGGTGCATATCAGCGCCGGATTCTCTGCCCTGGCCGTCGCCCTGGTCATCGGGAGGCGGAGGGGCTTTGGCGAGCACAGCATGGAGCCCTCGAACATACCCATCGCCCTCATCGGCGCGGCGATACTCTGGTTCGGCTGGTTCGGCTTCAACGGCGGGAGCGCGCTTGCGGCGAACGGCCTCGCGGCGAATGCCATCGTTGTCACCAATACCGCGGCCGCGGCCGGGGCCCTCACCTGGATGTGCGCGAGCTGGTACCATGGCCGTCCCTCGTCCCTGGGAGTGGTATCGGGCGCGGTCGCCGGCCTCGGGGCCATCACCCCTGCCGCGGGCTTCGTCGACCCCCTCGCGGCCATCCTCATCGGGGTGGTTGCCGGGCTCCTCTGCTACTCCATGATGCTCCTCAGGATCCGGAAGAACCTCGACGAGAGCCTGGATGCCTGGTCCATCCACGGGATGGGGGGTCTCTGGGGCGTGATCGCGACGGGCATCTTTGCGACGGCCGCCATAAACGGGGCCACAGGGCTCCTCGCGGGGAACGTCCACCAGTTCGCCGTCCAGGTCATCGCCGGGCTCGCGACGGTCGCGTATGCCTTCGTCCTCTCCTACCTCCTCGCCTGGGTCCTCGACCGGACCCTCGGCCTCCGGGTGACCGAGGATGAAGAATATGTCGGACTCGATATCTCCCAGCACGGGGAGAGGGTGTGAGGAGGGACAGGGATGAAGATGGTACAGGCGGTTATCAGGCCGGAGAAGCTGGACGAGGTGATGAAGGCGCTCGAAGGGAAAGGCATCGTTGCCCTGACCGTCACCGACGTCCGCGGACGGGGTGAGCAAAAGGGGATCTCCCTCCAGTTCCGGGGGAGGAGGATGGACGTCGACCTCCTCCCGAAGGTGAAGATCGAGCTCGTGGTGAACGATGGCGAGGTCGACACCGCCATCGCGACCATCCGTGCTTCTGCTCGGACGGGAAACATAGGGGATGGGAAGATCTTCGTCCTCACCGTCGACCTGGTCGCGAAGGTAAGGACCGGGGAGGAGTGGCGGTAGCCGGCAGGAAATGGATCCTCCGCCTCTTTTTCCCCCACGCATCACGTTTCCCAAGCCCCCGTCAGGAAGGCCGTAACCGGGCCGGATGTTCTGTTCTCTGATGCGGTTATTTCCCCGGATTTGCATCATATGGGTACGTTTAAATAGCATGGAAACGAACTTCCTTCCTGCTAATTTAAGAGGTTGAATATGGATCAATTTGAAAAAAGAAACTGCACGTTCTGCAGTGAGGTGGATTAGGTGGTACTTGATTCCGGTGACACCGCGTGGATCCTCACGTCCACGGCCCTCGTGATGCTGATGACGCCCGGCGTCGGGTTCTTCTACGGGGGCATGGTGAGGAAGAAGAACATCATATCGATGATCGCCCTCTCGTTCATCGCATTCGCCCTGGTGAGCATCCAGTGGGTCATATGGGGCTACAGCCTCGCCTTCGGCACTGATATCGGTGGTTTCGTGGGCGGCCTCTCTGCGCTCATGCTGAACGGGGTGGGAATGACACCCGGGCCATATGCGGCGACGATCCCGAGCCTGCTTTACATGGTTTTTCAGCTCGTCTTTGCCGCGGTGACCCTCGCCATCCTCACCTCGGTCTTTGCCGAGCGGGTGAAACTCTCTTCCTTCATCATCTTCGGCCTCGCCTGGACGACCCTTGTCTATGATCCCCTCGCCCACTGGGTCTGGGGAGGGGGCTTCATGGCAGCGATGGGAGCGCTTGATTTCGCCGGCGGGACCGTCGTCCATATCAGCGCCGGGTTCGGTGCCCTCGCCATCGCCCTCGTCATCGGGAAGCGCAAGGGTTTCGGGGAATACAACATGGAGCCCTCGAACATCCCCTTCGCCCTTCTCGGGGCTGCTATGCTCTGGTTCGGCTGGTTCGGCTTCAATGCGGGGAGCGCGCTTGCCGCAAACGGCCTCGCCGCCAATGCATTCGTGGTGACGAACACGGCCGCTGCGGCAGGCGCCCTCGCCTGGATGTGCGCGAGCTGGTACAAGGGTCGCCCGGCATCCTTAGGGGTGGTCTCGGGCGCCGTTGCCGGCCTCGTGGCCATCACCCCTGCGGCCGGCTATGTGGGTCCCGCGGCGGCAATCGTCATCGGCGTTGTTGCAGGCCTTCTCTGCTTCAAGATGCTCCTCTACCGGACCCAGAAGGGGCTGGACGAGTCACTGGACGCCTGGTCCATCCACGGGATGGGCGGGCTCTGGGGCGCCATCGCGACAGGCATCTTCGCGACCACGGCAGTGAACAACTACACGGGCCTCCTCTCGGGAAACGTCCACCAGTTCCTGGTCCAGATCGTCGCTGCAGGGGCGTCCCTGGTGTATGCATTCGTGGTTTCGTACATCCTTGCCAGGATCGTGGATGCGACCCTGGGGCTCAGGGTGACGGAACAGGAAGAGTACGTCGGCCTCGACATCTCCCAGCACGGGGAGCGGGTCTAGGGGTGAACTTCGCATGAAAATGGTGCAGGCAATCATCAGGCCGGAGAAGATGGACGTGGTGATGAAGAACCTCGAGGAACGGGGTTTCATCGCCGTCACGGTCATCGAGGTGAAGGGACGAGGAGAACAGAAGGGAATTACCCTCGAGTACCGGGGAAAGAAGATGGAGGTCGACCTCCTCCCGAAGGTGAAGCTCGAGCTGGTCATCCGCGACGAGGACGTCGAGGCGGTGACGGGAATCATCAAGTCTGCCGCAAAGACGGGGAAGGTCGGCGACGGGAAGATCTTCATCATCCCGGTCGAGAAGATGATGCGGGTCCGGACCGACGAGGCCTGGACCTGATCGGCGACATGGTCATCAATCACTTTTTTTAATTCCTTGAGGAAATGCCCGGAACGACGAGCCCGCGGTTTTCCGGCCGACTCTCGACGGATAACCCTGCGGGAAGGCCGGACGTGGGGAAATGTGGCATCGCCGGTTGTGAAGGGACCAGCTCCACAGGGCGATGCCACGAACTTAAGACGACTTCCGTGGCCCTGCCACGGTCCCCATCATCAGGCCAGAGCTGGCTTAACTCATCTGGGGTAGAAAGAGGCTGGTATCCCAAATAGCATAAAGCTGTCGAAAAATATTATATACACCGGAAAGCTATTTCCTTCTATCCCTCGATGTGTCTGGCCTGCATGGACGGGGTGGCAACCCACATATCCGGAGGCCCCGAAGGTGCTCCGGCACCGGGCGATCGTTTCTTTTGCACGCGGGGCAGGCGGGGATGCAACCAGGGGGTATGCACCATAGGGGACCGGAATAACGGATCGCATCCTGATCCAGAAGGTTCTCTCCCCGAGGCCGGGCGGCCTGGCCGGGGCCTCGCCCGCATACCGGCCGGGGAGAGGGTACGGGTGTTGAACGCGAGAAGAGAGAGGTAAGCATGCAACAGTTCGAGAAGATCATCCGGAAGAAGGGAGTCAAAAAAATGAACTGGCTCCCGGTCCTTCCTCTCCTCGAGGAGGGGGCAGATCCGGATCTCAAGGAATTCATGGGAGGTGTCGAGGAGGATATCCGGGCGATGGTGGGGAAGCACTACTACTTCATCCGGGTGGGGGCAGAGGGGCCGGCCCTCTGCAGGGTTCCCCTCTTCACCAGGGGGAAACTTCCCAGGGAGATCATGGACCATATCCAGCACGGGATATCGGACGACGACCTCTACCATGCCGTCGGGATCAAGGAAGGGAACCATTCACCCCAGGGCTACTACAAGATCTCGGATCATATCGAAGGGAAGCTCCGTGCGCTCTTCGATGCCTGAACCGCTCAAACCTTTTTACCGGGCCCGTAGTGCCTCTTCGGATTCGGCTCTCGGGACCTGAAAATCATTCACCTGAACCACAAGAGTACCTGTGGGGTGCCGGGTGATGGTCATCCGTGCCGAGCCTTCAGGGGGACGGGATCGGGAACCGGGACCTTCTGCCCCTGAAATGAGGAGAGGGTCGTCTGCCGGGTCTTCATCGCCTCCCGGAGGAGGGTGCTCTCATCGACGAACCGGCTGAGAGGGAGCTGCATCCGGGAGGAGATGTGGGCAAGGGCACCCTTCATGTCCTCGAACTCGAGGGGTGCGCTCTTCATGGCATTCCGGACATTCTCCCGGACATTGAAGACCCCCATGGGGACGTATCCCCGGTACGCTTCCCGGAAGATGATGGCCCCTGCCTGCCTCCCCTCCCGGGCGAGGGCCTCGAGGACCGCCATCTTGCAGGAGTAATAACACCCCCCGACCGAGGAATATTCGGTCTTCCCTGACCCCGTCTCATGGTCGGCGAAGACCATCTCCTCGTTCCCCATGACCTGCAGGAATGCCTCCATCCACTCGTACTGCCAGCCGGTGGGGAGGAGGAGGACCGCGTACCGGTTCGAGAGGGTGGTGGACTCATGGACCCGGCAGGTGTCGATGACCGGGTTCCTCTTCACCTCCCCGAGGAGGTGATTCCCGATGGCGCTGTCGCAGGCGGTGATGGACCAGCGGGTGGGGACGAGCCGGCGCCTCTTCCCGATCCCCATGGTCCCGCAGGAGAAGGCCTTCTGGATGGCCGAGAAGGGAAGATCCTTCCCATGGAGGGCGACCACCGCCTCCGAGGCCCGGAGGTCTCCGTCGTAGAAGACCCGTTCGAGGTCCGCATCCATCCTCGAGGTCCCGAGGTCGAGCTTCTCCAGGGAGCCGCTCGGCCCGTACGGGGTGTGCTCGTCCGAGAGGGAGAAACCCCTCGGCGACTCCCGGAAGCTCGCCTCGCTCTCCACCGATCCCGAGGAGAGGGCGATCTCCTGGAGCTTCCCGATATACCCGGATCCGAGGTCCTCGACGTAGACCGGCCGTTTCCCCCGGACGAGGCTCATCCGGAAGCCGAGGATATCCTCCTGGGTCCTCCCGCCGGGGATCCATGCCTCCGGGGTGTCCATGACCAGCGTGTCCCCGTGGACCGGAGCGATCATCGGCCCTGCGTAAACCTTCGGGTAGTTCCATGAACCGATGAAAACCGAGGGCGGGGTGGAGCCCTCGAGCTCCCTCCCCACCTCGATGGAGCGGATCGGGGCTGAGGAGGAGATCCTCTTCAGGTAGGCCCCCTTGCCCATCATTACGGATCTATTCGAATGCGCACCTTAAAAAAGGCACCAGGGGCGGGATGAAAGTGGGAGGTTCCGAAGGAACCGACCAGGAGCAACCCGCCATCAGGCGGAGTGCGATGCGAGGTTTCATCAGAGGGAGGTTCCATCAGGAACCGACCTCGAGCGACGAGCGAGGTTTCATCAGAAACCGAGCTGGAGCACCCGCCATCAGGTGGGTGCGACGAAGTCGCAAAGAAACCGAGCTGGAGCGACGAAGTCGCGACCTGGGAGGGTTCATCGGAGGGAGGTTCCATCAGGAACCGACCTCGAGCGATGAGCGAGGTTTCATCAGAAACCGAGCTGGAGCACCCGCCATCAGGTGGGTGCGACGAAGTTGCGCAGAAACCGAATGAAACTCCGCCCCTTCCCGTGGATGGGGCTCCCTTCAGTCCCCGGGCGGCCTCTCCCGTTCGAGGAGGAGATCGCCGAAGATGACCTTTTCGAGGACCTGTGCGACGTACCGGACCTTCTGGGTGCTCTCCATGTCCTCGTAGTGGTGGAGGTCGGTGTAGACCTGGAGCCTGAGAAGGGCGAACCGGAACCGGTCCATGGTCTCGTCATCGAAGCCCTGGGCCTCCCGGTAGATGGTCTCGAGGAGGAGAGGGAAGGCCTCGATGTTCTCGAGGCAGGCGGTGACGTGCCGGTACACGGGAAGGGGCTCCCCGGTCCCGGCGAGGATCTTTGTGAAGTCCATTTACGACTCCACCTCTTTCACGAGGGCCTCCATCACCCGGTCGACGGCCTCCCAGGTGGGGTTCGACTCCCCCCGCCGTATGACGAAGGGCCGGCCCTCGTCCCCCGCCTTCCGCATCTCCGGATCGACGGGGATGGACCCGAGGAAGGGGACCCCCATCTCCTCGGCGGCCTTCTTCCCGCCCCCCTTCCCGAAGAGGTCGATCTCCTGCCCGCAGTGGGGGCAGACCATGCCGCTCATGTTCTCGATGATCCCGAGGACACGGAACCCGAGCATCTCCACGAACTTCACGGCCTTCCGGGAATCGACCGTCGAAACGTCCTGGGGTGTCGTCACGACGACCACGCCGGTCACGTTCGGGGCGAGCTGGGCGATGGAGAGGGCCTCGTCGCCTGTCCCGGGGGGAAGATCCACGACCAGGTAGTCGAGCTCCCCCCAGTTCACCTCCTCGAGGAACTGCCGGATGGCGGCCATCTTCATCGGGCCCCGCCAGATGACCGGCGTGCTCACGTCCGGGAGGAGGAAGGCCATGGACATGGCCGAGAGGGTCCCCGTGATCCGGATGGGCTCGATGAGGTTCCCCACGGCCTGGAGCCGCTCGTTCTGGATCCCGAGCATGATGGGGATGTTCGGGCCATGGATGTCCAGGTCAAGGATCCCCACCTGGAACCCGTGGGTCGACAGGGCCCAGGCCAGGTTCACGGCGACCGTGCTCTTCCCCACCCCTCCTTTTCCCGAGAGGACCAGGATCACGTGCTTTGCATGGATCTTCGCCTTATCGGGCATGGCCGCCGGGCCGGTCCGGTCCTTGCACTCGAGCTCGCAGGTCTCGCACTTCTTCTCACAGGCTTCCTTCTCAGCAGTCGTTTCGGTCATATCCTCCTCCACAGGTGACGAGCCGCGGGATAAAGCTGTCCCCCGTAAGCCATAAAGGTATGAGAAAGGAGATGGGGACGGCCGCCCCTCATCGGGCGGTATCCGGGCAGTCGAGGTCCCGGAAGAAGGGCTTGATGTCCAGAAGCGGGGACCCATCGAGCGCATCGAGGCCGCTCACCGTGAGCCGGTTCCCCTCGATCTTCACCAGGTCGACCAGGCAGAGGGCTATGGGGTTGGGCCGCTCGGGCGAGCGGGTGGCAAAGACCCCGTGCTCCTGCTTCTCGTGGGGCGGGGTTGCGGTCAGGATGTCCCGCCGGGAGCGGTCGCACCAGTAGAGGACGAAGAGCCGGGGATGGAGGGAAAGGTCCCGGAGCCCCTCGGCATAGGCGGGGAAGATCTGGATCTCGCTCTCGGAGGGGGCGAGCCGGCCCTGCCGGGGGGCCTCGCCCCGCTCCCGGAACGGGGAGGAGATCACCCCGATGGGCTGGAGGTGGATCCCGGTCATGGAGGAGCATGCACCCGGCACGAGATGAAAGCACCGATGGACCATTCAGGTCACCCGAAGGTCTGCCCTCCGGGACGGTCCCGGCGGGCCTCCCGCGGGGCATAGCTTCATAAGGAACGGTCCCGATAGGAAGCGCTTGAGGGATACCATGGGGGAACTCCACGAGGACCCGGTGCTCCGGGACCGGGCACCGGTCTTCCGGGACCGGAAGGATGCCGGCGAAAGACTAGGCCGGTACCTTGCCGGGCTGCTGGGTCTCGGGGATCCTGCCCAGACGGGCCCCTCTACCCTCTGGGCGATCCCGGACTCTGACGGGATCCGGGATCCCCTGGTCTGCCCCATCCCCGCCGGAGGCATCCCGGTGGGTATCGCCGTGGCAGATGCCCTCCGGTGCCCGCTCTTCCCGCTCGTGGTCCGCAAGGTCCAGATCCCCTGGAACACCGAGGCCGGGTTCGGCGCCGTCGCCTGGGACGGGAGCATGATCCTGAACGAGGACCTTCTTGAACGCCTCCGCCTGACCCCGGAACAGGTCGATGCCGCGATCGGGAAGGCACGGGCGAACGTGGGGGAGAGGATGTCACATTTCGAGGCAGCAGGCCCGTTCCCCGATCCCGCGGGCCGTTCCTGCATCATTGTGGATGACGGCCTTGCCTCGGGATTCACGATGACCGCCGCCGCCATAGCGCTCAGGCAGTTCCGGCCCCGGAAGATCCTCGTCGCGGTACCGACCGGTTCCCTCGCCGCGGTCGAACGGGTCGCCGGGAGTGTCGATGAGGTCGTCTGCCTCAACGTGAGGACCGGGTACCCGTTTGCGGTCGCCGATGCCTACGAGGAGTGGTACGACCTCACCGAGGAGGACGCGATCCGGCTCCTCAGGGAGGTGGGACCCGCGGACCCGGGGAAGGGGAAGGGGGGAAGGTGATGAGCCCGCGGCAAGGCCCGGCGCAGGAGGCGGGGGAGGGAGCCCCTGGAATCACCGGAAATCCGGGGAGAGCAGGGTAACGGGCTTATTTCCCTGGGCCGAAGGCGAAGATCTGCTTCAGGGCTTTTCCTGACTCGAACCTGACGAGAGTGTTCCCATCCTCGATACCCTTCTCGAGGGCATCGATTGCCCGGAGGCTACCCGTCCTCCCGAGGGCATCGGCAGCATGGATCCGGAGGGACTCCTTCTCCTCCGGATCGAGAAGCCGGCCTGCCAGTGACTCGATGGCACTGTAACTCCGGATCTTTGCGAGTGCATCGGCCGCGACCTTCCGGGTGAAGAGCGACTCCTCCCGGTCCTCGAGGCGCTCGATGAAGGCCTGCACCGACCGGATGGACCCGATCTGGAGGAGCGCCTCTGCGCAGCACCTCCTGACCCGGGGGTCGACATCCCTCAGGCACCCGACGAGCGGCGAAATCGCCCTCGGGTCCCTGTTCTTCCCGAGGGCCCTTGCCGCCCTGATCCTCTCCGCATACTCGTTCTGTTCCCCGAGGGAATCGATGAGCGAGTAGATCCCCTCCCCCCGGTCCATATCCCCGGGGCCCCCGTTTCCAGCCATGAGCACGTTCATACCCCAACAGACCTCCCCTGGACATCCTTACAGAATCTGTCCCAAGCCGCCACCACCACAGAGACGTTATGATGGTTTCAGTACGGGAAGAAGAGCTGCCGCTTACCACACGTCGCTACATGCCCGGGATGGGCCCGGCCGGACGCAGGTAAGTGCATCGGTTATCCCTTGGGGCTGCTGCTATTAATAATTTTGCGTCGTGGCCGCCGTGAAAACTTTTTCGCCACCTTTTTCTCACCCTGAAAAGACATCCTCGGTGATCTCCATGGAAGGGAAGAAAATCCTCATCGCAGGCATCGCAGGCGGAATCCTCCTCTTTGCTGGAATCTTCGTCTTCAGTCATCTTGCGAACATCATTGCGCCCTATGACATTTTCTCGCTCGGGGGTATGCGGGCGAGGGACGACCCGGTAGGGCTCCTCTTCTTCGCCTATCCCTTCGTCCTCTCCTTTGCCTCGGCCATCGTCTTTGACCTGGTGAAGGATGCCCTGAAACCCGCATGCTGCGGCAGCGCCGGACTCACCTTCGGGCTCATCCTGATCCTCCTCGTCACGATACCTGGCATGTTCGTGACCTTCAGTTCGATGACCTATCCCCCGGGCTTCTACATCGGGAACATCCTCTTCGGGATCATCGGGTTCCCCCTGCTCGGGATGCTCTATGCCGGGATCTGGGGGGTGTAAGGGAAACCACCTTTCCCTCTTCCGCCGGAACGGGCACTTTCATAAGCAATCCTGTGGTAGTAATTCCCATGCCAGCACCTCTCGTGGGGCACAAGTTCGGCGTCGGGCTCATCCCGCCCCTCGAACCTGAGAAGGCGAAGGGCATTAAAGTCCTCGGGCTTTCGGGGTCGAGCAGGCAGGTGCCCGGGATCTCAAAGTCCGAGAAGCTCCTGGTCCGCGCCCTGGACCGGTACAAGGGGTACGGGTGCGAGACTACTTTTCTCCGGCTGCAGGATCTGAAGATCTATGAGTGCGAGGGGAATTACTCCGAGAACCCCTCATACTGCACCTACCCGTGCCAGTCCACCCTCAAGTACGACGACGACGAGATGCAGACGGTCTACGACGCGGTACTCGCCACCGATATCCTGGTCCTCGCGACCCCTATCCGGTGGAACAACCACTCGGCCCTCGTCCAGAAGTTCGTCGAGCGGATGAACGCCATCGAGAACCAGGACTCATGGTTCGGGAACCGGATGATCCACAACAAGGTGGTCGGCCTCATCATCATCGGCCATGTCGACGGGATCCAGCACGTGGCCGGGAACCTGCTGAACTTCTTCAACTGGCTCGGGTTCCACATCCCGGTTGATGCCATCGCCTCCTGGGTGGGGGAGAATGACGAGGATACCACGAAGGACTGGGGCCAGATCCAGCGGAACAAGTACACGCAGGAGGACCTCCAGAATATGATCAACAGTACTCTCAGGCTCTCCTACAACCTGAAGCACGGGGTCGGGGAGGCGGAGGAATCGTGATAAGATAGCCCGAAAACCGCACGGGCATGGGGAAACAAAAACAGGGGGGGGCCGGATTTCAGCGCCCCTTTTCCAGGAGGAGCCGGATCTTCTTCAGCTCCTCCAGTACCTGTATATCGGTTGTTGCGGTCGCGGATGGCGGCACCTGTGCACCCGTCCCGGTCCCGTCACCGCCCGAGTGCCCCCTCACCAGGGTCCGGACCAGCTCCCGGAGCTCCTCGGCATGCTCGATGGCCTCGATCCGGATCTCCGGCGTTGCCTGGCCGGAATAGCCCGCGGTCTGGATGGAGAGGGTCGAGATGCCAAGGGCCCGCATAACCGGCCCCTGGACCAGGTCGAGGTTCGTGATCCGGTTGTACGGGACGATGCCGGTCCTCCGGAACCAGACGCCCCGCTTCCAGTTCATCTCGTCATCGCGGAGCTCGTACCACATGCTGTCATAGTACATCCCCACCCAGACGAAGAAGAGGATCACGGCGAGGGCGGCGGCGCCAAGGACCGCGGGGGAGGCCCAGGAAGGCACCTCCCCGAAGACCCCAACCGGGAGGTACAGGAAGGCGACGAGACAGAAGATGGCGATGAGGAAGTCGACCCGGAACCAGGTGACCAGGGATGGCGAGGGCTTGAACAGCTTGTTCAGGGGGAAATGCTCGCTTGGCATAGTACCATCTCCGGGAGGGCGGGAATAAGGGTATCGGCCCGGTCGCCCCCCCGGGCCACCCCTTACAACCGCGATCCCCCGGTCAGAACCCCGGCTGCTCCATGGCGCTCCACTTCGTGAATGCCTTCCCGAGGACGAACCACCCCGCGGGGATGAGGAGCAGGCTCGAGAGGGCGAACCACGGATTCGGGAGGGAGACGAAGAGGGTAAAGAGAAGCGCCGGCGTGATGAGCCCAAGGTAAGGAACGTAGACCTTCGCGTTATAGAGCATCACCGACGGTGACAGGCCGCCTACGTACACGGTGACCGCGACCGAGTAGAAGGAGAGGGAGGCAAAGGTGAGGAGAGCCGGGAGGAGGAGGCCTGCCTGGCCGGTCCCGAGACCCGCGGCGACGATCATCGCGACCGAGACCAGGTTGAGGAGCCCGTAGCTCTCGAGCTTCCCCCGGATGATGGTCTTCACCTCGACGGGGAGGAAGGCATAGGAGGAGAAGAGGTCGAACTCGGTGACCCAGTTGTAGATCGTCGAGGAGACCACCCCGAGGAGGGCGGCAAAGGCCATGAGCGGCGAGAGCATCGGGATGAACCGGTGGAGAACGAAGAGGGCGATCCAGATGAAGGCGACCGGGAAGAGGAAGGAGAACACCACCTTCCCGGCCCCACCCTCGCTGCGGTTCAGGTCGAGGGCATCCTTTGCGACGAGGTACGGGTCCGGGAGCCAGGCGAGCCTTCCCGCGAGGTTATCCAGGGTTCCCGGGTACCGCCGGGTTTCCTCCCGGTACTCGACCTTAAGGAACCGGACGGAAATGGCCGAAGGCACGGCGATGAGGAGGAGGGTCACGAGGAGCATGAGGGGTGTCGGCTGGTAGTAGAGGCCGAGCGGGGGGAAGAGGCCGATGATACCCGCGTTCACCGGGCCGGCGAGGATTATCGCCGCGCCCGCCGCGATAATGAAGAGGGCGAGGAGGGCCCGGGGCGAGTGAACGTAGATCGTCGAGAGGAGGAAGACGAGCGAAAGGCCGAGAAGGAAGGAGAGGGAGAGCGTGGCGGCGAGCCGGAGGACGAACGGGATGGGAAGGCCGATAAAGGGCGCGGCGAGGGCGAGCCCCGCGACGAACGGAAGCACCCAGAATGCCACGTAATAGACCGTGTCCTTGAGGAGGAAGGCGGTGAGGATGGACCGCTCCGACACCGGGAGGCTCCGGGAGGAGTAGGCGATGAGGGAGGCCTGGCCGAACCGCCGGTTCATCACCTCCCGGCCGAAGAGGCCGAAGCCCCCGACGCTCATCCCCGCGAGGAGGTAGCCCCCGTGGAGGAGGATGACAGCGGTCAGGGGTGGCAGGAGGTCGGAGAAGAAGGGCCACATGAGGGCGCCCGCGGTGGCTATGGCGACGAGAAGGAGGGGGAAGAGGGCGAAGCCCGCCGACCCGAACATGGTCGAGTGGATCCGCCACTCCTCCTTCAGCATGGCGGTGAAAATCGTGGTCATCGGACCATGATTCGGGAAGATCACGCCCGGACTGTCGTCCTCCGCGTTCTCCCCCGGGCCCTCGCCTTTCGGAATTTCCGCAGGGATTTTTCGCTGCAGCTCACGCATCGGGCCGCTCCCCGCGGGTGGCCTCGAGGAAGGCCCCCTCGATGCTCCCCGATGCCACCCTCAGCTCGTTCACCGTCCCCTGCCGGACCAGGTTTCCCCGGTGGATAATCCCGATCCTCGTGCAGATCTCCTCCGCAATCCCGAGTATGTGGGTCGAGATGAAGACCGTGCCCCCGCCCTTCACGTACCCGACAAGGTAATCCTTGATCTTCCTCTGCATGAGGGGATCAAGGTTGATGAGAGGTTCGTCGATGAGCACGAGTTCCGGCCTGTGAAGGAAGGCCTGGGCCACCATGAGCTTCTGCCGGGTGCCTCTTGAAAGGTCCTTGCAGAGCACGTCGCGCTTGTCCCCGAAATCCAGGAGATCGAACCAGGACCGGCACTGCTCCTCGATGTCGGGGATCTTCCGGATATGCCCGACGAAGTGGAGGTACTCCTCAGCGGTGAGGAACGAGGGCGGGGTCTCCTGCTCCGGGGTGATCCCCACGAGCTCCCGGACCCGCACCGGTTCCTTCACCGCGTCCACCCCCATGACCTGGATCGCGCCCGCCGTCGGCTTCAGCTGGCCTGTCAAGCACTTGATCATGGTTGTCTTCCCCGAGCCGTTCGGGCCGAGCAGCCCGAAGAGCTCCCCCTTCCCGATGGAGAACGAGACGTTGTTCACGGCTGTAACGTCGCCATAGGTCTTCGTGAGGCCCCGGACCTCGATGATATGCTGCAGTGGTATTCCCCCATGGGCAAGCCTTAACGGCGCCCTCTTGGGCCGGCCCTGATGGCCCGGCCCACAATGCTCCGGTAGCCCTTCCCCTGCAATAATGCTATAGGCGGCAGAATGGCCCGGAAACCTCCTGTATTCCCCTGGCACACGGTCCCTTCTCACCCGGACGGCCCCGGTTCACAATGCTCTTATTGGTGGCTCCCCCAATTCTTTCCGGATGAGGACGAACAGGCACCGGTATTTCCTGGACCTTGCGCTCCGGTGCGCCCACCAGGGCACCTGCCTCAGGCGTAACTTCGGGGCCATCATCGTTGACGAGTTCAACACCATCGTCTCCACAGGGTATACCGGAGCGCCGCGGAAGCAGCGGGACTGCACCGAGATCCAGCGGTGCTGGCGGCAGGAGCACCACATCCCATCGGGCTCGAACTACGAGCGGTGCCGGAGCGTGCACGCGGAGATGAACGCCCTCATCCAGGCGGGGAAGCAGGCCCGGGGCTGCACCCTCTACCTCGCCGGGTACGACGTCGGGACCGAGGATCTCACGAAGATCTGGCCCTGCTTCCTCTGCTCGAAGATGCTCGTGAACAGCGGCGTCTCGAGAATCATCATGAGGACGGGGGATGCCGAGTACGTCGAGATGGACCCGGAGCAGCTCTACCAGATGAGGAGCACCGAGGCCCTCGGCGAATGAGCGGGGAAAAAAGATAAGGGAGGGGTATCGGTGAGGTCCGTCACAGCCCCCGGATTTCCTTCTCCGACCCCCTGATGCAATAGTACCCGTGCTTCAGGCCCATGGCGGAAGTTACCGGGCAGGTCGGGCAGAGGCAGACTTTCTTTGCCACAGCGCACCCGGTCTTCCCCGTGACGCAGAAGAGGATCTCCTTCTTTCCCTTCATGCAGTCATTGTAGGTGGGGCACTTCCCGCAGATGCATTTTGCCATGAGGGACGAGACGGTATTCTTCAGCTCCGCATCGGGCATCCCGGCCATCTTCGCCGCCATCTCCTCGAATTTGTCCATGGATTGCACACCTCCTGAAAGGAGAACTGAGCTAGTCCGGTAAACTGAGGCAATAAAGGTATTGCGTGGCGTGCCCGGCAATCCCGCAGCATGGGACTCCGGCCATCCGGCGGCGTGAGTGCTTAGCCCTGCCCGTAAGGGGCTCCAAAAGGCTCACTTTTATAGGTGGGGATGCGAACCTCTCTTCAGGTGATTGCGGTGAGTTCAGCCTCGCAGGATGGCGCAGGTTGGCGGCAGCCCGGCCCGGCCACTATCTGCCTCATCTTCCTCCTGTTCGGACTTATCTGGACACTCTTCATGATGTACGTCCTGCCTCTGGTTGTACGCGACCCCTGGTACACAACCATCTACGCCTGGAAGGACTGGGCTTTCCTCGCGGTTGCCGCCCTGCTCCTCTACCTCCTCATCAGGCACTATACCGGCGAACTCTCGGAGTCGGAGCGGCTCTACCGCACGGGCGCGGAGAACGCGGGGAGCATCGTCCTCGCCATGGACCGGGAGGGAAATATCACCTTCTTCAACCACCGGGCCGAGGAGGTCTTCGGCTTCAGGGAGCGTGAGATCCTCGGGAAGAACGTCGTAGGCACCATCGTCCCCGCGACCGAGAGCTCGGGCCGGGACCTCGACCAGCTCATGCAGGACATCCTCGCCTCCCCGAACCAGTTCATGGAGAACCGGAACGAGAACGTCACCTCCGACGGAAAACGGATCTGGATCACCTGGACCAACCAGGCCATCCCCGACAGGACGGGTTTTCCCATGGGCGTCGTCTCCGTGGGCCTCCCCGACGAGGGCTGACCCGCCAGCCCCGTCCCCCCCTCCTTTTTATAGGAGTACCCCCAACATCCCCCGGTGACCCCAGCGGAGGTCGCATGACGACTGAGGTTCCAGACACGCCGGAAAACAGGGCATCCTGCATCTGCCCCGGGTGCCCGAGCTTCCCCGGGGGGGCCTGCAAGGGGGAGATCCTCTTCTGCAGCTCCGGGGCGAGCGCCTGCGAGATACCACCCATGGGATGCATCTGCCCCGGGTGCCCTGTGTACGACGACTACCATCTCCGGACCCTGTATTTCTGCGACAAGAAGCAGATCGGCGGGAGCGGCCTCGCGGTCAGGAAACAGCGCGCCACCGAGAGCGATGCCGCCTATACCTCGATGGCCCGGATCAAGATCATCGCCGAAACCGGCCAGAACATCACCGTGGCCATGGGCTCGCAGAAGCCGATGCCCTTTACCCTCGACGACCTCCACTTCATCCCGGCCCAGGTGCACCGGATTCCCCTCAACCAGGAGGATCCGGTCAGAACGGCGATCACCCTCGGGCCCGGGGCAAAGCGACCCCTCGCCCTCCCGACCCCGATCCTGGTCTCGGGGATGAGCTATGGCGCGGTCTCCCGGCAACTTAAACTTGCCGTTGCCGGGTCCTCGGCAAGGATGGGCTTCGGGTTCAATACCGGCGAAGGAGGGATCCTCGACGAGGAACTCGCCACGGCGCCCGGAACCCTCATCGTGCAGTACTCGACCGGGCGGTTCGGGATCACGGAGGAGAAACTGAAGAAGGCCGCGGCCGTGGAGATCCGGTTCGGCCAGGGGGCCTACCCGGGAAAGGGGAGTTACCTTCCCGCCTCTAAGATCACCCCCGACATCGCGAGGATCCGGGGCCTTCGGGACGGCGACGCCGCAATTTCACCGGCTCACCACCCGGACATGACCACCCCCGGGGAGATACAGGGGAAGGTCGGATGGCTGAAGTCCCTGACCGGAGGTGTCCCGGTGGGTGCGAAGATCGGCTGCGGGAACGTCGAGGAGGATATCGGCCTCCTCGCGGGGGCCGGGGTGGACTTCATCGCCCTCGATGGTTTCGGCGGCGGGACCGGCGCCACGGACCTCGCGGTGAGGGAGAACGTGGGAATCCCCCTCATAGCCGCTCTCCCCCGGGCGGACCGGGCGCTCCGATCCTTGGGCGTCCGGGAGCGGATCACCCTCATCGGTGGCGGGGGCCTGCGCACTTCTGCCGACTTCGCGAAGTGCCTGGCCCTCGGGGCCGACGCGGTGTACATCGGGACGGCGGCCATGATCGCCGTGAACTGCGAGCAGTACCGGATCTGCCACACGGGAAGGTGCCCGACCGGGGTCACCACCCAGGATCCCGCCCTCGAGAACCAGCTCGATGTGGAGAAGGGGATCGAACGCCTCTCTCACTTCATCAGGGTTTCGACCGGGGAGATGGCCGCCTTTGCCCGCATCACCGGAAAGCACGACCTCCGGGACCTGGACATCTCAGACCTCGTGGCCCTGAGACAGGAACTTGCGAGGATCGCCGGGTGCCCCTGGATGGCCGGCCCGGGACCGAAGGAATAAGGAGATGATGGAGGGGAGCTATACCTGTTCCCGATCACCATGGCGAAGATGATCATCGAACCAAAGAAGGGAAAGGACGGGCAGGTCGAGTTCACCGTCAACTACCAGGACCCGAAGACCGACAATTCCTTCACCATCACCATCACGAACAGCCTGGACGAGGCCATGGAACGGCTGAGGGCCACCCTCGAGGCCGAGGTCCAGGCGATGCAGCAGAAGAAGTAACCCTTCAGAGGAGGTACGGGATCAGGGCTCTGACCTCCCTCCGGTACTTCTCGTACTCCTCGCCGAACTCCCCGAGGAGGAACCTCTCTTCTTCACGGATCTTGAGCAGGAAGGCCCCAAGTAGAAAGAGAATCAGGACGAATGCCCATACCACCCCGGCAGCTATGGCCGTTCCTGCGTACCCGAAGAGGAGCCCGGAGTAGATCGGGTTCCGTACGAACCGGTATGGTCCTGTCAGGATCAATTCATGGCCCACCTTGATCTCTGGCGTTGAGCTCCAGTTCTTCCCCAGGTGTATTCGGGCCCATACCGCAAAACCAAGACCGGTGATCGTCATTGCGAGACCAATAAGTTGGGTCCATGTGCCATCAGGAAGGACATGTTGCTGAAGGAAGCCCGGAGGCGCCAGGTGCGCGAGAGCCGCCCATGCCAGTACCGCGATAAGTGTGAAGATGATCCAGGGCCTTGCAGACTGCCTCCGCTTGGACGAGGACCGGGACCGCACTGCGGAGATGAGCCAGTACACCCAGAAGGCAATCCAGATGCCCGCGAGAATGATCCCGAAGGTCTCCACCCTTTCCCTCCCATCTATTACCCGCGGCCTGGGGAAAAATCTTCGTGGAGGGTCCCCCGCACCCGTCACCGGACACAGTTTTGGGGAGGGGCATCTGATTTATATAAGGGGGCGGATTATAGCGTGAGGAATCTCTGATGAGCATGAACCTGTCCAGAACGGGCCCCATCATCTTCGGGGCCATACTTCTCGTCGCAATCATCATCGCGGGCTGTACATCGCCGTCCGGGCCTGCGCCGGTGACGACCCAGGCGACCACCGTGCCGACCGCGGTCCCCACCCCTGCGACAACGACCCGGGCGCCGGCAACCACCGCGATACCCCCCACCGTCGCCACCACGCCGCCCGTGGCCACAACCCCGGCTGCGCCGACCACCACGTCACCCCCGTCCCCGGTCGCCATCACCATCCAGAACTTTGCCTTCGTTCCTGCATCGGTCACGGTCCCGACGGGGACAATGGTCATCTGGACGAACCAGGACTCGGCCCCGCACACAGTTGTCAGCGATGCGACACCGCTTTTTTCTCTGGGTGCCATATTTTCGAGCTCCCAGCTCATGCAAGGGCAGAGTTACTCGTTCACCTTTAGCAACGCGGGGACGTACGCGTACCACTGCGGTATCCATCCCTTCATGAAGGGTACAGTTACCGTGACGTGATCGGGGGACCTGCCTTCCCCCACCCCCTTTTTGACTATCCAGGATTGGCGCACTCAGAAGAACGTCCAGTAGACGACCATCGCATGAATGATCGCGAGGACTATGGTGAGTCTTGCCATGTTCAGGTGCCAGGCAAACGGGACATTCGAGCCTTCTTTGAGGACAAGCATCCCGAGGGTTGCGGCCATGATCAGGGCGATTAAGGTGGCCGCCCCGAGGTAAAAGGCAAGGGGGATGCCGAAAATGAGGATAACTGCAACTGGCTGGAAGGGCATAGGCTCATATAACCGTTTTCCTGGCATATTGATAATGTTCACGGTATAAACCCGGCCTCTGCCCGCGCCACGGCCGGTTCAGGACCGGCGCGGGTCCTGGAGCGCAGGCATGGGAAACCCTTCGGGGTAAGGCCTGATGTAAATAGATTTTTATGTGGTTACCAAGGTCCCGGTCATCGCCTCCGGGTGCACATCGCATCTGAAGAAATAGCTGCCCCGGGTCGATGGGGCCGTGAAGGTGTACGTCACGGTGTTCACCCCCGAAATGAAATCGCCGACGAAGATTCTCGTCGTGGCATGCACGTCGGTATAGAGTGCAAAATTATGGGTCACTCCCAAGTCCAGGTTGTGAAACGTCATAACGACCGTCGAACCAGCTGGTACCGTGATCGTTCCCCTGTCAAAGGCGATGTTCCGGGCCGTGAGATTCACGAGCACGGTGTTTGCTCCCATCGGCACCGAGGTCGAGGGGGGAGGTGCCGAGATGGTCGGCATTATCATCGTGACAGGCGGGTTGATGACCAGCGTTCCGCTCATCCCCACGTTCGGGTCGCTCCGGTAGTAGTATGTCCCGGGGGTCGAAGGTGCCGGGAAGGTGTACGTAAGGGTAACGGGCCCGGTCACCACCGGGCTCCTGAAGATAGCCGCAGATGACGACGGCGAGCTGTACAGGGCGAAGTTGTGGGGATCGAGGTCCTGGTCGTCAAGCACGAGGGTGATGGTCGCCCCCGCCGTAGCGGTGAGTGTCGCGGGGACAAACTTGTCGCCCTTCTGGGTGAGCTGGAGGGTCATGGACTGGCCGCTCGGGACCGGGGTCGTGGGAGCGGGGGTCGCCGGGTTGTGCACCGTGGTGGCCTCGAGGTCCGGGGTCGATGCCGGCACCATCTGCCAGACCTCTCCCGAGCCCTGCGGGGAGAGGCCGGGCCCGCCGTTCTGGTTGACGAGGACCAGGATCTCGTGGTTCCTGTCCTGCGAAAGCTGCAGGATGAAGGCATTGATCCGGCCGTTCGGGTTGTTCATGACTTTCATGTTCTGGGTCATCCACATCGCGTTCTGGGAGGGCGTCAGACGCGAGGCATCTGAGGGAAGGGCAGATAGGTCAAGCCCCACGGGGGGCGTGGCAACGAGGAGGGTGCCGTTCCCGAGGATCCGGTTCTCATCGGACCAGGTACCGAAGACAAACTTCCCCTGGAGTGACGGGATGAGGCTCCCCCGGTAGAGGACGCCGCCTACGATGACATCCCCGAGGTCATGGCCGAGCTCGATTATGGGCCCGATGAGGGGCTGGCCGGTGCGACCGGTCGTCGGGCAGGGACCGGCCGGGTAGGTGAAGTCATTCGCCGGGTTGAAGCAATGGGTTCCTTCCCGGATGTTCCAGGGATAGTCTCCTCCCCGGTAGATCACGTGGACCGACTCGAACAGCCGCTGCCCAGCCATGGAGATGAACATCCTGTGGCTGCCGCCGGAGTCGAAGGTCGCGTAAGCCGGGTTCCTGAACCCGTACGCATAGATCTCGGGCAGCGCATTCGGCGTGGACAGGAACGGGTTGTCCGCCGGGATGGCGTACTGCTTACCGGCGCTCGTGTGGTCAACGTCGATCCGGATCACCTTCCCGAGGATCCTGGTGAGATCCTGGCCGTTGCCGATGCCGGGAGTGTGGCCCATGCCGGTGTCGTCGGCCCGGCCGCCGTCACCGAGGGGAAGGTAGAGATACCCGTCGTCTGCCCCGAAGAGGAGGGTCCCCCCGTTGTGGTTCCCGTAGGGCTTGTCGACCTGGAGGAGGATCTTCTCGCTCGTCATGTCCACCCGGTCCGGATCGGCCGAGACATGGAACTCCGAGAGGTGATTCGTGCAGCTCCAGCCCGGGTCCACGCCAGCCCTGAGCGGGGCGCTGTAATAGACAAAGACTCTCCCGTTCGTGTTGTACTGCGGGTGGAAGGCGATGGAGAGGAGCCCGCGCTCGTCATAGGCCGGGTCGAGCCGGATCATCCGGTCACGCACGTCCAGGAAAGGCTCGGGAAGGACGGTCCCGTTCGTGAAGAAGATCTTTACCACTCCGGTCTGGTCGACGAGGAAGAGCCGCCCGGACGAGTCGGGCGCCGGGACGACCATCATCGGGGAAACGAACCCGCCGGCCACGAACTTGAGCCCGACAGGGACATCGGGGGAATGGAGCTTCGTTCTCGACGGGTAGGTGGTGAAGGTCGCCGCCTCGGGCGAGTTCTGGTTCGTGAGGTCCGCACCCGGGGCCGGGGTCGTGGCGGTTATCGTCGGGGCGGGGCCGACAGGGGCCGGCTGTTGCGATGCGCATCCCGCGAGGCCTGCAAGGACCGAGATGGCGAGGAGAAGCGCAAGAGAAACCAGCTGATTCTTCATGGGCGGCGATTCTCACAGCCGGTATCCTTATAGGTTCGTCTACATTTCAAAAAATGACAGGAAGGCGGGCGAAAGAGGCCGCTGGAGGCGTTCGGCGCCTGGAGTTGGAGGGTTTCTATGTCCAAACCATCTCTCAAAATATGAACCTCGAGGGTTCCTGGAGGTATGTGTGCAAATTACCGATTCCCTGGTCCGGAGTCAGTCCTTGAAAAATTATCGGGCGGGATGCGGGGTTAAAAACGAGATGAGATCTGTTCCTCCTAAGCCTCCCCCTGCCCCTGGAATATCAGGGTCAGCAACAATCCGGCACCAAATCCGCCGATGTGTGCCATATAGGCAACACCCGAGGTATCTGCTGCACCCAGGATGGAACCAATTTCACTAAACCACTGGAGGACGATCCAGAGCCCGATAACAATTATTGCAGGGAGCCGGGTTACCACCCAGCCCAGCACTACCGTGACCTCCTTTGTCGGATACAACACAAGGTATGCCGCGAGCACGCCGGCGATTGCTCCCGATGCACCCAGGTTCAGGACGCTTGATCTATCGACTGCAAGCTGGGCGAACGTTGCGGCGACGCCACAGATCAGGTAGAACACCAGGTAACGGAAATGCCCGAACCGGTTTTCCACATTGTCCCCGAAAATTCCCAGGTACAGCATGTTGCCCCCGATGTGGAGCCACCCGGCATGCATGAACATCGAGGTGAAGATGGTCAGCCACTGCCCGGCGGGATCGGCAAGGAAGCGGCTTGGAACAAACGCCCAGGTCTCAATAAATGCGTCGCCCTGCATTAATTCAACGATAAAAAAGAGCACATTGAGTGCTATCAGGCCACCCGTGACATAAGGAAACTCCTTCACTTCTCGGTTGTCGTCCCCGATTGGTAACATTTTATTCACTTCCCCTGACCGATAACCTGGTCGATATAATTTTTCGGGCTTTTTCCCGGTGCCTGTGGAAGACATGCCCTAATGCAGCACGTAACTATAAAGAATATTCGATAATGTGGCAGCTGCCTCATATGCAAGGGCGGAGAAAAGCATCCTGCATCAGGAATACCTCATCCCACATATGCTCGACGGGAACCCGGTACATTCCCCGAATGCATGATCCCTTTAAAGCAAGGGCCCTCCCTGTTCCTGTCGTGTTGCTTAACCATCAGGAATAGAATGAAGGATGATGATTACCGGCGAGTCCGTTCCCGGAGACCGGTGAGCTGGATTTATATGATAGATCATTCGAATAGAGTTCCCGGTGGTGATTCATGCCAGAGGAAGTTGCTCTTGTTGAAATTACATTTCACCCCGTAACATGGGGTTCATTCATGGTCCGGGGACTGATTGCCCTCATCGTGGGGATCCTGGTCCTGATCTGGACCGGGGTTGCGGTCCAGGTTGCAGGAATCCTCATCGGGATCCTGATGGTCATTGCCGCGATCCTCGCGCTGGTCCTTGCACTCAGGTCCAAAGCAGGTGATCCAGGATCCGTCATGCTCCTTATCGTCGGAGTCCTGGGCCTTATTGCCGGATTTGCTGGCATCCTGCATCCCTGGATTGCTGCGGAGGCGTTTACGGCTATCATTGCCTTCCTGATGGTCTATTTCGGGTTGCTTGATCTCTCGATTGCAATTTTTCATCCCGATTACACGGGGCACCAGCTGCTGCTGGGCTTTTCCGGGGTGCTTTCGATAATTCTCGGGGGGATATTCTTCTTCCTGCCGTCGCTCGGTGCGACGGTGCTCGTTACCGTGTACCTCGGGATATTTGCCATCATCTACGGCATCGTCTCCATCATCATCGGGTTTAAGGTGAAAAAAGAGTCACAGCAGGTTGCGGCAAAGTAACCGGTGTTATGATCCGGGTTCCGGATCATTACAAACTTTTCACGGGAAAATCATCTATTCCCAAAGCAGCTGTGCACGAAAGTGTGAGCGGTGCCGGTGAGTTGATGGAAATTCGTTTTATAGAAGAATACGGTACAGGTTTTGGTTGCGATTACCCCAGGCCCCATCCTCGCATCAGAACCGGGTTCGTCATGAGGGTAAAGCCGAATTTGCAAGGGGGATCCGCTGGTAGGAGTGCAGGGCTATGTCCTCCTGTTTTCAGGGGTTTCCTTATTGAAATTTTATTGGTTCTTTTCCCGATGATAAATCTCTCGATATTGCAGGTAAAGGATGATCGTTGGATGAAACGTCGATATCCTTTAAACGGACCGCTGGAATTCTAAAAAGTATAAAGTACCGAAGCTTTTATGAGATTGAAATGTATGTAGGGGTAACCGGGCGAAAAAATGCCTGGTTTCGCTGCAGGAAACCTTTGCCGTATGATGGAAATGAGCATGCCATGCATGCGTGAACAGGAAGGAAAAACGACATGGAGAAAATGGTAGTCGTGGTCTTTGACAGCGAGTCAAAGGCGTATGAAGGTTTACGTGCGCTGAACCAGCTCGACTCCGAGGAAAGCGTCGCGATCTATGCGGAAGCGGTGATCCGCAAGAACCCCGATGGGACGGTAACCGCGAAGCAGGTGGAAGAAGATTTTCCGGTTCGTACCGTTGGGGGTACGGCCATCGGCAGTCTCATAGGCCTGCTGGGTGGACCCGTCGGTTTTGGCGTAGGTGCAGTAGTCGGCATGTATGCCGGAGGTTTAAGCGATATTTACGCCGCCGGCGTCAGCGAAGACTTCCTGAGGGAAGTGTCAGACAGGCTGACACCGGGAAAGTATGCTGTGGTCGCTGACCTGAGCGAGGAGTGGGTGACTCCCGTGGATGTGACCATGGAAGGGCTTGGTGGTTTTGTCTTCCGGACGGCAAAGACCGACTTCGAGGCCGATCAGAGGGCCAAGGATATTGGGGCGCTAAAGGCAGAGATTGCCGAACTGAAGGCCGAGCACACGAAAGCCAAGGCCGACAGGAAGGCGAAACTCCAGGCCAAGATCGACGGGTTCAACGCCAGGCTGAGGAACAAGCAGGAGAAGGCCAGGCAGAGGCTGGATCAGAAGATGAGTGAGGCCGACGCCAAGATCAAGGCGCTCGAGAAGAGGGCGGCGAAGGCCCGGGGGGATGCGAAGGCAGCATCTGAGGCGCGCAAGACAGAGATTCGTAAGCAGGCTAAAGACCTGGAGACGAAGGCGTCGAAGCTCAAGGCAGACTGAGAAGTCCGGCTGCCAACCTTTTTTTGGTAGGGGTCAGATTCTCTCTTTCTCCCTGCCCGTCCAGCAGGCAGGAAGTGCCGTCACCTTAATAGAAGGAGCTTTTACAGGAGGAACCCTTTTAGGGTATTGGATAAACACATTTTCCGGAATTTTGATACAGAAACCCGTTGCATTCTATTCATCGCATGGGCACATGGAACCATTGCCCGGGAACTCGCAGGAAACTGAATGCGTCAATCGTCAGGGTTGAACCACCGACCGATCCGGGCCAAGGAGAAGGGGAAGAGGCGATGGGGGCTTTCTTTGAGTTAAGAGAAGAGCTTAAGCCCTGTCTTGTGGTTATGAAGGAGATCGACCACCTGGTCATTGCTATCCCGGTCCCGGCTGGGATGAGGGAGAGCAGGAAATACTTCACTCGCATCTGGCAGGAAACCAATGGTCTCTCATAACGCCGAAACAGACGTGCCGGTTGTCTCTTCCCGCAGGATGATGTATTACTTCTTCCTGCTCGGGTTCTTTGCGATCTTTTCCACCACCATCTCGAAAACCCCGGTACTTCCCCTCTTTGCCAGGGCGCTTGGTGCAGACGATGCCGTGATAGGGCTCATCGCGGTATTCTCCCCGCTTGCCGGCATTCTCTTCTCTTTTCCCGTGGGCGTCCTCTCGGACCATCTCGGCAGGAAGCGGCTGCTCGTTGCATCCGGAGTGGTATTTCTCCTTGCTCCGTTCCTCTATCTCTTCATCACCGACCCCGTCTGGCTGATCCCGGTCCGGTTTTTCCATGGAACGGCAACCGCGATCCTCGGACCGGTCATCTCTGCGGTCATCGCCGAGCGGTTCCCGGAGAATAAAGGCGAGATGCTCGGGCAGTACGGCTCCGCGACGTTGATCGGTCGGACTGTTGCCCCCCTTGTTGGCGGTGCGCTCATCACCTCCTTCCTGATGTATCCGGGCCTCCTTCCGTACCGGGTAGTGTACATCGCCGCGGCAATTGCCGCCGTTCCGGTGTTTATCATGACCCTGATGTACCGCGAGGAAAAATCAGGCCCCCTCAACCTTCTTCCCTTTTCCGTGTTCCGGAAGAGTTTTGTTACGTTTTCCTCCAACCGCAAGCTCAGGGGAACAGCATCCGTGGATATGGCGACCTATTTTGCATATGGTGCATTTGAAACCTTCCTCCCCCTTTTTCTCCTCTCCCTGGGGGTGAGTGCCTACGAGACCGGTATCATTTTTGCTGTCCAGGTCCTGATCATAGCCGGGACCAAGCCATTTTTCGGAAGGATCGCCGATCGTATCGACAAGCGCATTCAGATCGTGGCAGGACTCATCATCACCGGGTGCTCCGTCGCGCTGATCCCCTTTGCATCATCCTTTTTCGTTTTCCTTGCGGTGAGTTCACTCTTCGGCCTCGGCATGTCGCTCTCGACCGTTGCCACGGTCGCCTATACCGCGGATGTCGCAAAAAAGGAAGATATCGGGGCTTCCATGGGAGCCCTCTCGTCGATCATGGACATCGGCCAGTCCTCAGGACCCCTTATCACGGGAATTATCATCACCGCGGCCGGTTATACGTCAGGGTTCCTGGTGAGTTTCCTGCTTTCTCTTGCAGTTACCATCGTATTTGTGCTCTCGGTGATCGACCGGGGGGATAACGATAAGCAATGACACCGGAAAAAGGAAATATGTTCACCAAAATTTCTACTTTACCCCGGGGGGAGGAGGGAACAACAGGGTGAGAACCCCCTGTGCCATGCCGAGGACGACGAGGCAGGCGATGAGCCAGCCGGTGAGCATGAGGAGGACCGCGCGGGGGCCCCGCCAGTTGAGGATCCAGGCAAGGATGGGAGTCCCGTACAGGCCGAGCCCAGGTACCCACATGAGGGCGATGAGCGCGATTTCGCCGTAGGAATGCATGGCCGGGTGCTTATCCATGAGCTCCTTGACCTTTGCGATCTTACTCTTCAGCCAGGCAGACTTCTCCGAGAAGACGTCACAGAGCCGGTAGATCAGGAGGATGACCCCCGCCGCCACCGAAACGAGGAAGGGGATTAGGAGGTACACGGGTAACCCGAGGGCGATCCCCGCGGGCGGGGCTAACCCCTGGAGGAGGAGGATGGAGACGATGAACCCGAGGGTAGCGGGGATGGAGAGGCCCCCTATGAAACCGATGACCAGGGGTATGACGAGGAGGAGGATGGGGATGGCAACGAGGTCGGCATCGACCCCGAGGACACGGCCGGTTTCCAGAAGCTTCATGGAAAAAAGGTTGGCAGCTCCTCTTCACACAGCCGGCATCTTCTTCATCCCGCTTTTCACCTGGAAGCCGATGTAGATGGAGAGGATGCCATAGAGGATCGAGAAGAACCCCAGGTAGACGGCGACAATGACCATGGCGCCGAGGCGCGGCAGGAAGAGGTAAATCCCACCGAGGATGACCGAGAGAGCACCCGTCAGGCAGAGCATGACCCGGTGACTGGTGAACTCGGGGTGGAATATTGCGACCGCGATTTCGATGAAACCGAAGAACATCATGAGGAGCGCAATGACGAGTGTCGCGGCCACCGCCGTGTTCCAGGGGAACAGGATGGCGATAACCCCGAGGATCAGCCCCAGAAATCCCACCGCGATCAGCCCAACGGGCCGGACCGGCGTCGTGAAACCGAGGACAATCGCCTGGACCGAGGCAATGATCAGGAGGATCCCGAAGAGGATGGTCGCGATCACCACTGCATAGTCCGGCCAGAGAAGGACCAGGATCCCGACGATGATTGCAAGGATTCCCACGAGGACGAACGAGCTCCATTTCACATGAGAAGTATCAACGCCTGCCGTTTCTGTCAAGGGAGAGACCTCCAAAGACCCCTCTTATCGCCTATCCCTGTATATAAATACCGCACATTTGCAACATTTGCCCGTTCTTCGGTGCAATCAAAACACCTTATCTTCCCCCGCACGGTTGAACCAACCAGGTTCCTGCGCATTGCGATATCAAAAATTAGGAATTATTTGAACCCTCGCCCCGGATCACGAAAGAATGAATCGGTTAAGGAGATTGAACTAGAAATGGGTCTTGTCAGGAGGCGCAAATAACCATTCTTTTTGCCACCTGAACATCACGTAGAGTGCAATGATGCCTACGACGGTAAACATGATGGCTATCCCCAATAACCATTTTGAAATTTCAAAATCGTCTTTCATATGGCCAAAGAATGTAGTCATTAATGATATCAAAATTCCATCGATGGGTATCGATGCATATTCCGCCGGGATATGTGCGATTGATATATCCGGTTTTCTTATAACGATTATTGAGAAGACGGCGGCCAGAGTTGCTAAAGTGATGGAATTTATGGTGATACAGATGCTTGACAGTTCCTGGATCATTCCGGCATGAGTCTCAAAGGTAATATCCGGGTTGGTAATAATCTGGAAAGCTGTAGACGCCGCAATTATGATCCAGAACACAATGAAGAGAATCGATCCCCAGTGTTTCCCATTTCCAGGGTTATCCCTCGCCGGCATGTATGTTGGCCCTCCGATAAGCATCGGATATAGAAACACATTACGAATCGGGTATGCATATACTTTATTCGGTTTATTACGAGGAGGGAGCAAACTGCCTGACACAACGTGTCACAACACGGTATTCCCAAACTGAGAATCGAGGAAGCTCCCCGGTGGGGTTCCGCTAAATTCGCCTGCCTTGTTCCCAATGCCTGCCCTGCTCCCAATAATAGAGAAACAAGTCTCTTACCCAATGAAGAAACACCGGATCTTTACCTATAAACCCGGCGTAGTCGGCCCTGCCACCAACATGAGGGAAGCTTACACCAGCCTCCTGTTCGGTCATCAGGAAGCTTACGGGAAACCTATCGATAATTCTATATTCGATACCCCGTGCCACTTCTGGAGGTAACGGCTCCCTGGGAAGGAAACGTTCCAGAACAAGAAACCTGCCTTTAACCCCTTTGGGAACCAGCTCCAAAAGTATTGAGTCAATATTCAGGGGCTGCTCAACACCACCCTTCCAGATATACTCCTGAGCCTCCCTGGCCATTCGCTCAACCGCGTTAATGTTCTCCAGGATGTCCATCCTCAGGTTCGACCCCGAGAGCTCGCCCAACCTGCTCAGAAACGGAGCCGGTAGCCCCCAGACGTCGTGGGTCAGGAAGTACTCATTATGCCGGGAAACAAAGTCCAGGTGAGAGCAAAGGTGCAGGACAAGCCTGCCATAATTTGTGATCGAATACATTCCGTCGGGCTGTTTCTGGGCGAGAAGGGCGTCGCTCAGGCGCTGCAGCTGTCTGGAGGCCTCGGTAGTAGTCAGGTGCAGTTTACCGGCAAGGCCTGTCATCGTGCGGTTCTTCTCCAACAACTCCCGCAGTATGTTGAGCCGGCTCTCGCTCGAAAGCTCGTACAGCAGTCCCTCTATTCTCTCCTGCTCCTCCACCTTCCTCACCGCTATTGAGGTTTCAACACTGCTGTGTATTATTGTACAGCGTCGGTAAATAAGGGTAATCAGCCTTGCTGCATGATGGAATTGTGCATGCCATGCATGCGTGAAAAGGAGGGAAAAACAACATGGAGAAAATGTTAGTCGTGGTCTTTGACAGCGAGTCAAAGGCATATGAAGGTTCACGTGCGCTGAACCACCTCGATTCCGAGGAAAGCGTCGCGATCTATGCAGAAGCCGTTATCGGCAAGAACCCCGATGGGACGGTAACCACGAAGCAGGTGGAAGGCGATTTTCCGGTTCGTACCGTTGGGGGTACGGCCATCGGCAGTCTCATAGGTCTGCTGGGTGGACCCGTCGGTTTTGGCATAGGCGCAGTAGTCGGCATGTATGCCGGAGGTTTAAGCGATATTTACGCCGCCGGCGTCGACGAGGACTTCCTGTGGGAAGTGTCCGAGAGGCTGACACCGGGAAAGTATGCGGTGGTTGCTGACCTGAGCGAGGAGTGGGTGACCCCCGTGGACACGACCATGGAAAAGCTTGGTGGCGTTGTCTTCCGCACGGCGAAGAAGAACTTCGAGGCCGACCAGAGGGCCAAGGAGATTGGGGCGATAAAGGCTGAGATTAACGAGCTGAAGGTCGAGCACACGAAAGCGAATGCCGACAGGAAGGCCAAACTCCAGGCCAAGATCGACGGGTTCAACGCCAAGCTGAGGAACAAGCAGGAGAAGGCCAGGCAGAGGCTGGATCAGAAGATGAGTGAGGCCGACGCCAAGATCAAGGCGCTCGAGAAGAGAGAGGCGAAGGCCCGGGGGGATGCGAAGGCAGCATCTGAGGCGCGCAAGACAGAGATTCGTAAAGACTACCAGGACGCTGCCAGAAGGCAGAAAGACCTGGCGGCTGATCAGCTGGATAAGCAGGCTAAAGACCTCGAGATGAAGGCGGCGAAGCTCAGAAAGGGAGATGAGTAACCGCAATCGAAGGCAGACCAGGAAGCCTGGCTGCCAAGGATTGATACCTTTTTTTGACAGAGCCGCTGGAGGG
>DATKKN010000081.1:0-2328 GCA_035542895.1 Methanomicrobiales archaeon
TCAGCCCGGGACCTGCTGGGAGAGGGCATCGTGGGGGCAGGCATCGATGCACTTCCCGCAGAGGACGCACTTCTCCACCTCCATGACGAGGCGCCACTCGCCATCGAAGGAGAAGACCTCCCGCGGGCAGACGCTCACGCAGGCGCCGCAGTCCACGCACTCGCTCTCGTCCCGGACCACCGGGTGCTCGAGGACCTTCACCACCGCGCCGAGGGAGCCCATCTTGTCCGATACGAGCCGGCAGCTCTCCTGGGGCACGTCGATGAGGACCTCGCCTCCCAGGGAGTCGATGTGGGCCCGGTCGACCCGGATGAGGACGCCCGTCTCCTTCACCGCCCGGGCGATGATCGGCTCGTACCCCTTCCGGCGCGAGAAGGTCACGAGGAGCTTCACTTGAGCCACCTCCCGCCGAAGAGCTTCCCGAGGTCGATGGCCGTGAGCATCCCGAGGACCCGGTTCCCGGGGCCGACCACGGGGAGGGCGCTCACGTTGTACTGCTCGAGCTTCCGGGCAACTATATCGACATGCTCGTCGGGGTTCGTGGTGATCACCTTCGTTGTCATGATGTCTCTCACCTGCTTTGCCCGGCCCGGCCGGGCGATGGCCTTCGAAAGGTCGTAGGTCGTGATGATGCCCGCGAGGCTCCCCTCCTGGTCCAGGACGACGAGGTGGTTCGTGTCCCCCCGCAGGAGCTTCTTTGCCGCCTCCTTGAGCTCCTCGCCCTCGGTGACCGACGGTACGTTCCGGTCCATAATGTCCTGGACCCGGGGCACCCGCGCCGTCTCCCGCATGGGCCGGACGATCTTCTTTGCATCGATCCTCCGGGTAGGGAGTGCAACGGGCATCTTCCCCGATTCCACCCAACGCCTGAGCTCCCGGGCGACCTCCCTCGCCCTCCGGAAGCTCGACAGGGAGGAGGTCTTCACGAGGTCCCCCCGGATCTCCACCTCCCCGGACTTGAGATCCGCGTACGAGACCTCCCTGATCGCCGGGCGGTCCCGGGAGGGGATGCCGTAATCGATGACCTTCACCCGGATGTCCTCGTCCCTAACCGCTGTGGACCGGACCACGTCGAGGTCGATGACCGGGAGCGGGATGCCCACGCCGATGTACATGGTCACCCCGTACCCGGTCATGGTCGCGGCCCGGAGGTACTCCTGCGACATCTCCTTCATGTCCGCGGTCACCATGAGGGTGCCGAAGCCCTTTCCCGGCGAATGCTGGGTGCCCTCGCCGATGATCATGCCTGGCGCCCCGGCGAGGAATATGGGGACCCCGCTCCCGATGACATGGAAGGAGGGGTCGTTCGAGAGGGGCGAGAGGACCCCGGCCCCCGAGTAGGTGACGTTCCCGCAGTCCGGGAGGAGCATCCCCATGTAGGTGAGGAGGGTGCGGTCGGTGGTGTTCGTGGCCGCGTTGTACCGCTGGTACGCGTTCCTGGGGTTCACCATGATGGCCTGGTTCAGGTCATCGAGGATGAGCTCGGTGGTGAGCTCCCGACGGGGATAGCAGTCGGTCCCCGGGGAGAGCGCCCGGAGCTCGACCCTCTTCCCCGCGACGAAGTCCTCCATCACATGGGCCCCGCCGTACTCCATCCCCCGCGTGGTGGACTGCTGCGTCGCCCCGATGTACGCGTCCACCGCCGCAACCCCCCCATAGGCCTCGACATCGTTTAAGAAGACCTGGGACATCCGGATGGGCGGGTCGGAGTGGCCGAAGTTCAGGAAGGCCCCGGTCGAGCACATGGCGCCGAAGGTCCCGGTGGTAACCACGTCCACCTCGGCAAAGGCCCCCTCTTCGCCAAGCTCGGCGACGATCCCCGGCATCTCCTCGGCAGTGACGACGCGGGCGTTCCCCTCGCGGATCCGGGTGTTGATGAGCTCGATGGTCTTCTCCATGCCCGTAATCTTTTCCGCGAATAAATATTAAGGTTTCGTATTATCCAGAGTAATAAGTGCCCCTATATGCCCTGATGGCATACGGGTATGTATGATGCGGGACGGCCTCATCAGGGAACTCGGGCTCCTCGCCCCACCGGAGCTTGCGGACCCCGAGGATGCGGGAAGGATCGGACTTGTCATCGAGGGAAGGGAGGACATCGGGACCGTCTGCACAGCTCTCGACGTCACCCCCCGGGTCGTTGCCCGGGCCGTGGAATCCGGGGCCGGGATGCTCCTCGTCCACCACACCCCCCTCTGGGAACCGGTCACCTCCCTCACCGGCCCCCTCGGCAACCTGCTCTCCCCCCTCCTCGCGAACCGGGTGAATGTCTTTGTCATGCACACGAACTTCGACCGGGCGCCGGGCGGGATCAACGATACCCTCGCC
>DATKKN010000082.1:0-4204 GCA_035542895.1 Methanomicrobiales archaeon
CATCACGGTGATCCTCGCTGCCGTCATCGCCGCATTCGTGTTCGGCATGGCAGGCGGCGTTTCAAAGACGAAGTCGGTGGCAGCCACCGCCAAGCAGGATGGAACTGCCTACATCGTCACCTGGCAGGGTGGCCAGGACAATACATATGTGACGGGATATAACGTCACTGTTGACGTCGCAGGTGTTCCGACTATCTTCCCGGGCGCTACTGCCCCTGAGGGGTATCGCCCCCTCGTCGGGAACAGCACCCGGCTCCCGGGGGCTACCGGAGGTAACGACCACGTGATAGTGGTGGCTTCCTTCACGGACGGATCTTCGCAGGTCGTCCTTGACACCTTCGTTTAATCACCTCCTTTTTTTCATCGGGGACAAAGCAGTAATTTTCGCAGGGCTCGAATCAGGTCAAGAAGCGTCATTGCTCATATTCGTCGCAGGACCATTGATGGCCGTCAGGAGGCTTTGCCGGCAATTTGGCCCAAGTCCTTCCGGGAGAGATCCCATTCAGGATGAGGGCTTGTCCGCGATCCCCAGATACCCTTCGAGTAGTCCGAGGGCCTTGAGCTCCCGCGGGCCGCCGCACCGCCGGATTATTGACCGGTGGTGATCGATGAGATCCCGGAGTGCCGGATCCTTGTTCCAGAGCCAGCGGGTCCCGTGGACGGCAGCCTCGATGACGCTGTTGTATCCCCGGTTCACCGGGTGCACCTGCGGCGAGAGGACCGCCTCTTTCATCGGGGAGAGGGTCGCGGTCAGGGACTCCCGGGCACGGTGCCCGATGGCTGCATCAAACGCGATCCAGGCCTCGGCCTCCGGGAGCCGGTGGACGAGGAATCCCTCGACGGTCTCCTCGGCAAAGGCCGAGGCCGGGAGGTCGGAAAATGCAGTCCTGACCCAGAGGACGGGGTCGTGGACCATGTTTGCGACGACCCAGCCCCACCGCTCGATGTTCATCGCGGTGTGGCTCCCCCGGAAGAGGACCATCCGGTATACCCCGTCCCTGAGGATGATCCCCATGGGTGCGGCATTCCCCCAGGTGGTGGCGATGACCTCGTTTATGCCTTCCCCGAGCAGTCCCATTCCCACCCCTCCCCGAGGGCGACGTGGATACCGGCGATGATGATATCGGCGGTGGACCCCGGGTTGATCCCCCGGGCGATGCACTCGGCATCGAAGGCCGCGAGATCCTCCTTTCCGGCAAGGACCTCCCCTGCCCTTCGCCTCACTTCTTCGGCGACGAGAGCTCCGTGCTCCTTCACGATGAAGGTGTCGATCCCGGTGGAAAGGAGCCGGAGAAAGGTTTCCACGACGGCATCCCGCCCGCAGCCGGAGCGGTGGAGGAGGTCAGCCGCCCTCCTCGTGAGGGGAAAGCCCTCCACCCATTCCCGGGCCACCATGTCATGCTCCCTCGAGTGCTCCATGACCTGAAAAAGGGTCATCCCCCGGTCCCGGATGATGTCCAGGGCACGGGGGTCCGAGACATCGAGGGGGTCGCCAGGGAGCATCCTCACCTTCGTGAGCGAAAAGGCCTGGTAGAAACTGATGGCATCCTCCACCGTTGTCTCCCGGACGGCCCGGACCGCCCCCTCGATAGTTCCCCCGCGGAGGAGGGGAACGAGGAGGATGAATGCCCCGAAGTGGGTGTTTCCCCCCTTGTGGGACGTGGTGAGCCTGACCGCCTCCCGGATGATTTCCCCGATCCCCGGCCCGCCGGTGCACCCTCCCGCGGCCTGCTCGAGCGCCGGGCGTGCAAGGATGGCGGAGGCGAGGAAGTGCTCGAGCCTGGTCCCGTCGTAGTCGTGGCACCGGTCCACGTTACCCGGCTTCGGGTAGGCGGTGACCTCGAGGACCATGGCGAGCTGCGCCCGCTCAACCGGCGTCATCGCCATCCCGGGAGGGAAAGACCCGGCGCATGATGGCCCGGGAGAGCTCCCGCTTCCTCTGCATGTACTCTCTCTTGCTCATCTGCATCTGGTCAAGGGTCGCGTCCCGGAGAAGGCAGGGGGAGCTCGCCTTGCAGCACCATGCGAGGGACCCGAAACAGGTGTACGGCCCTTCCTCGAGGGAGGTCCCTTTCACCGCCTCCTTCTTGATATCGACGTACTCCTGTTGCGAGAGGCCCACTTTCGAGAGCGTCGGGAGGAGCGGGCAGTCCTTGACCGGCAGGCAGCAGAAGGTGAGGGCCCTCACGTCACCACCCCGGCAGAGCTGCTTCGGGGCATTGTACCACCCGAACTCGTTCGCGTACCGGGTGATGGCCGCATCGAGGCCGGCGAGGGTATCCGGGTCGGACCGGCGGGCGAGGGAGACGAGATCTGCCCCGTGGGAAAACATCTCCATGACCCGGTCAAAGGACTGCATCCCATTGTTCGCGATGATCATGATGGGGGAGGCGTTCCGGATCTGCCGGATCTTCGCATGGCCCGCGTCCATGAGGTCCACGTGGAGAAGTTCCGCGCCCGCCTCCCAGAGCCGCCTGGCAAGCTTCGGGTCGCTCTCTGAAACCCCTGCCCGGATCTTCACCGAGACGAGCACCCCCTCGGAGGCAAGGCCCCTGACCATCTCCTCGAGGATCTCCGGGTGGTGGAGGAGGAACTCCCCTGACCCGGCCTCGATCATGGGCTCCTGCCGGCAGTGGGCGTCGATCTCGTAGATGAGCCGGTCCCCCAGGGTCCCGGCCAGGTTTGCGAGGGCCTCGGGGGCGCTCGCCCTGAGGTTCACCCCGCCGACTACGGGAATATCGGCAAGCAGGCCGGCCTGCCGCCCGAGCTCGCTCACCGGGTCGTTCGGGAGGAACTCGCACCTCCCGCTCTCTGCCATTTTCCGGCTCGCGGCGATGGTGGCCGGGTCGATGGAGTACCCGCCGATGAAGCCCATCCCCACGTGTCCGGCCCGGGCCGCGATGTACGCCGCATCGACCGTCCCTGCCATGGAAGCGATGGCTATCGGGGTCTTCACCGATAAGCCGTCCACGGAGAGGTCGAAGGGGTCGCTGGGGGATGGCATGGATTCTTACCTGTTTTCCTCCTGACCCTTTAGGTTTATCCTTCCAGCTTCGGGAGGAGCCAGCCCTCCGGGGTCCTCTCCAGGTGTATGAAGCCCCGGAATTCGTCGATCCCGATGCCCGGGGTGGTCCGGTAAAACCTGACCAGCGCCTCCCAGGGGATCAGGTACGCCTCCCGCGACTTCCCCGACCCGAACCTGAACTCGATGGCCAGGTAGCCCCGGCGGCCGGTCCGGGCGAGGAAGGCGCCGATGGCATCGACCTGGTGGTGGCCGTCCCGGTCGCTGTGGAAGTGTTGGGAGAAGTAGAGTTTCCTCCCCCGGATGGACTTGCACTCGATGGCGCAGTAGTAGCGGGGATCCAGCGAGTCCACGAGGACGTCCACGTACTGGGTGGACCACTTGTGCTGCTTGAGCCGGTACGCAAAGCCCTGCCTCTTTCCCGTTTCGAAAAACCGGTTCAGGCAGGCGACCATCTCCCGCTCAAAGTCGCTCATCCCCGCCTCCCGGAGCCCCGGCCGAAGTGGCGATACAGGATCCCCACTATCCATGGGGCATCTCCCCAAATAGCGTTAACCCATCGTTTTTCCGGTCCGGCCCGCTTTCTTCTCTCCCCCTTGGAAAGGCAGCGAAACCGGCGGTTTTTCCGTTCCATTCCGATAATCATTTTACCCATGGCGCTCCACAGGATAACTCATGAGCAAAAAGGGCCTCCTCCTGGTGGGCCACGGGAGCTCGCTGCCGTTCAACAAGCAGCTTGTCGAGGATACCGCGCGGCTCGTGTCCCGGAAGGACCCGGGCTACATCGTGAAGTGCGCCTTCATGAACCTGAACACGCCCACCATACAGGAGGCCCTCGAGGAGTTCAGGAAGGAGGACATAGAGAGCGTGGTCGTCGTGCCCCTCTTCCTCGCCCGCGGGGTCCACATCAACAAGGACATCCCCGGGGTCCTCGGCATCCCCGAGGGATCGTACCGGGGGACCCTCCAGAAGAACGGCTCCACAATCCCCCTCGTCTACGCAGACCCGATCGGGTCCGATCCCCTCCTCGCCGAGCTCATGCTCAAGAACGCGGAGCGGGCCCTCAGGGAGCACCTCTGACCATCCCATGGAGATCCTCGTCCTCGATACCATCCACGGCGGAGCAGACCTCGCCACCGAGCTCGCGGGAGCCGGCCACCGCGTGGACATGGTGGATGTCTA
>DATKKN010000083.1:0-3786 GCA_035542895.1 Methanomicrobiales archaeon
GGCAGGATCAGGTTTATCTCCCGGGCACCTCTCATCCTTTCCATGGATCTCCTGGTTCTGCGCCATGGAAAGGCCGAGGCCAGAGGCGGAGGAGGGCCCGACGGGGATCGCACCCTCACGAAGAAGGGAATACGGGACATCCGCAGGGTCGCCAGGTGGATGGCATGGAGCGGGATCATCCCCGATCTCATCGTGTCAAGCCCCCTTGCAAGGGCGAAAGAGACCGCGGAGATCATGGCAGAACGGTTCCCCCGTGCGGAAGATATCGCCTTCTGGGACGAGCTCGCGCCCGGTTCAGAGCCCGGAACCGTCGCTGCCCGGTTCGGGGAGCTGCAGGGGACCACCCTGCTCCTCGTCGTCGGTCACGAGCCCCAGCTCTCGTCGCTCATCGCGCTCCTCATCGGGGCCGGCGAGGACGCCCACATCGTCCTCGAAAAGGGGGGCATCGCGAGGATCGGGAACCTCGCCTCCCAGTCGGGGAGATGGGGCGAGCTCCTGTGGCTCCTCACGGTCCAGCAGGTCAGGGACATGACGTGAGATCGAGAACCCTCTCAAGATTGGAGGGGGGCGACGAAGGGAAACCTGGTGGTAATCCCCAAATGCCGGGCGCCCTTCACGAGGGATTCGGGATCCTGCCTGTTGATGCCTGGCTGCTGATAATATCCCCGAGCTTCTCCGAAATCTCGGAATTGATAAGGGCCTCGACGCGGGGCTTGTCCCGGTAGTATGCCCGGATGAGTTCGGCCACCTCGCCGTACTCCCTTATCCCATGTTTTTGCATCCACGAGATGAGGTTTGCCCGGTCCACGAGTTCCCGGGTGAGGACGTCCTGCTCCACGCCATAGGTCTCCTGGATCTTGTCAAAGAGGTAGGACCTCCCCTGGAACTGGTAGGTATCGGTCTCGGGGACCCACTTGAAGGCGGTGTTCGTCACGATCTCCTTCGTCTCCCGGTCCAGCTCGAGGACCTCGACGATATTCACGATCCTGCGCACGTTCCGTTCGCCCTGTTTCAGGTACATCGCGAATATGACCGCGTCCAGGTTTGATACGAGGGTGCGGGGGACGTTCATCGGGTTCGACTCGACGCGGGCCAGGAGCTCGTCCATGGAACCGGCATGGATGGTCCCGAGGGCCGCGTGCCCGACCGCGATCGCCTGGAAGAGCGTGAAGGCCTCGCCTCCCCGGACCTCGCCCACGATGATGAACTCGGGCCGCTGCCTGAGGGCGGCAACGAGGAGGTCGTAGAGGGAAATGTCGCCCGGCGTCCGGCTCGAGCCCCCGCTCACTCCCGAGACCCCGCTCACCCCCGAGACGGAATGGGCCTCACCGAAGCCGCTCCGGCTTACCGACTGGATCCAGTTCGGGTGCATCAGGTTCAGCTCGGCAGTGTCCTCGATGGAGACGATCTTGAACTCCGGAGGGATGAAGGAGCAGAGCACGTTCAGGAGCGTGGTCTTCCCTGTCGCTGTCCCTCCCGAGACGAGGATGGAGCGCTTGTACTCCATGAGGATCCACAGGTACGCGAGCTGGGCCGGGTCGATGGTCCCGTACTCCACGAGCTCGACGGGCGAGATGGGGTTTGACCGGAACTTCCGGATGGTGAAGGTCGACCCCTTCTTCGTCACCTCGCTCCCCAGGGTGATGTTCGCCCGGTTACCGTCGGGCAGGGAGAGGTCCCGGATGGGCTGGAGGAGGGAGATGTGCCGGCCCGCCATCTGGGCGAGCCGCAGGACGAAGTTGTTCAGCTCCACCTCGTCATAGATGACATCCGTCCTGATGGAGCCGTAGATCCGGTGGAGGATGTAGAGATACATCCCCGGTCCGTTGCAGGAGATATCCTCTATGTACCGGTCCTTCATGAGGGAGTCGAGCCGGCCGTAGCCCAGGTACTTCCTCTTCAGGTGGAAGAAGATCCTCTCCCTCTGCGCTTCGGTCAGGCGCAGGTCGAAGATCTTGATGATGGTCAGGTACCGGTCCCGGAGATATACCTCTCTTGCCGCGGGGGTGATGATCTGGGCGTTCGAGACGATCATCTTCCCAAAGGCCTTCTCGATGAGCTCCAGGGCATCCTTCTCGTCCTGCGAGAGTCCGGGCTCGATGACCGAATAGACGAGAGCCCCCTCGCTCGGCGAGAACTCGATATGTACGTACTGGTAGGGCGCATCAACTGCGTAGGTGATGGAGGTCTCCCTGAGCACGCCCTCGAAGGAGGGCTGGGTGAGGGGCCCCGGGTCGAAGGAAAGGGTGGTAATCTCCTTCGGGGGTGGCATGAGCCTGTCAAGGATCAGGCCAAGAGGCCCGGACCTTTTCTTGGTGGAAGTCCCGGGACCGGCCGGTTTGGTGGCAGGAACCGCAGGAGAGGGGACCTGCGATACCTTCTTCTTTACCGGCCTCCCGTTGAGCCGGATCCCCCTTCTGTCGAGAAACCCTCCAAGCGAGAATTTCCGGAGGGCTTCCCGGTCCTCCACGACTCCCTTCCTGTCGGCCTGGTCCTGCCTGACCGATGCCACCTCCCGGAAGAGATCGACCATATCCGGCTTGGGAGTATCCTGCACCCTTTCCTTCCTGGCCGGCACTTCGGTGGCTGAAGGTGCTGCTGACATGACCGGGCCGGATTCATCACCCGCCCGCCATGGAGTGGGCATAGGGGGCAGAGTCACCGTACCCTGTTCCCGGACACCTTTTTCCGCGATGACTTCTGGCCTTCCCTTTACTGCGTGCAGTGTATCGCGCCTAGCCTGGTTCACCGGGCCACCTTCTGCGTTTTCAGAGGGTTCTGAAGTGAAGATCCGTGCATCCTGGGGTACGGTATGCCGGGCCGGGTGCCGGTTCACCTCCCCCTGTTGCCGGGGACCTGTTTCCTCATCATGTCTACCCGATCGTAGATCAGGCCGAAGCCGCTCTCTCAGATTCGCCGTTATCTTCAGGAGGGATTCTGTCTCCCCTGCAGGTAGGTTTGCAGGCGCCGTGGGTCGGGCCCGGTCCGATTGGGATTCCCTCTTCCTTTCCTGATGGACTTCCTTCCTGGCCTCCCTGCTGCCTGAAGGTTCAGGCCGTACCGGCTCCCCAGGGGTTTCCCCATCTCTTTCCTGATGAACTTCCTTCCTGACCTGCCTGATTCCGGAGGGCTCGGGCACCGGATATGCCTGGACTTTCTTATTGTTTCCACGGGACTCCGATGAACCCGTTATCCAGGTTGTTGGCACTTCGGGTTGTGCAGGCTTCTCCCGCCTTAGCCCTTTGTTCCGTTGAATTTCCGGGAGTGCATTGTCTATCCCGAGCTGGGTCCACAGGGCCTCGGGATCCAGGTCGGCCAGGGGATCGGGGTTCTTCGGGTCCCTTCGTTCATTCACGTCACGGGTCCTCTTCGTCATGGCAATCCCCCTCCCCGGAACAGTCTTCCCGTATTCTCTCCAGCCTTTGGGTTCCCCTCTCACCATGCCCTGATACAGAGATGACCGGGCACCTGAAGAAGCATGAAAGGGCAAGCACGATCTTCACGGCCCTGGACGGAGTCATGGTCTCTGCCCCCATTTTCCCTGAGGTCTTTCCTTTCCTTTTGCCATGAGTCTTTCTCCTTCCTCCCGCTCCAGCTCCTGGAGCGGGCAGTTGGTTTCATCATCACGCGAAGACCCGACCGGTTCCACTACCCGGTCGATCCGTCGCATAGACAAGAGACGGTCCAGGTGCGAAACAAATGAAGACCCTCCTCTACTGTTCATGCCGAGGTAGATGACCCCCCGGGCCGCGAGGTTGATGACGAGGACGACACAGATGAGGACGA
>DATKKN010000084.1:0-4753 GCA_035542895.1 Methanomicrobiales archaeon
ACCGAGCCCAGGCCGAGAAGGGCAAAGGGAATGGGGCGCGAGGAAGGAGCTCCCGGCGCGGTGGCAGAGGCCGGGGGGGAATCCCGTTACCTGGCCCTGCCCGAGATAAAGACCGTCCTCCTCCGGGACATCTTCACTGACATCATCCTCTTCCTCTACACCGACCAGGCCGCGACCGAGCCGGCCTTCAGGTTCGCCATCGAGGAAGGGCTGAAGAAGGGCGGGCGGAACTTTTTCGCCTACCACCAGTCCACCGTCCAGAAGAACTTCCTCCCCGAGATCCAGAAGGGCACGCTCGTGACGAGGAGGATCAAGAAGGGGGAGCTCTACATGATGACGAAGACCCTCCAGAAGTGCGCGGCCACCCTCGGCCCGCCGGGCAAGGGAGAGACCCTCCAGATCCTCCTCGATTTCCATGACACCGGTGAGTTCGAGGACATGCTTGCCATCAAGACCTTCCTCCTCGCGAAGAGAGAGGAGGGCCTGCCCATCTCGGGGCTCATCGCGCTCAACATCGGGGAGCTCGATCACACCCTTATCCGGACCTTCTCCGAAGGGATCTACCGGATCATCGTCTCCACGAGCAAGGACACCATGCTCTCCTTCGCCCACCAGTCCTTCCCCGCGGGATCGGTCCATATCGTCCCCCAGGCGACCCTCGAGGAGGTGGTGAAAAAGACCCTGGAACCGGTGGTGCTCGCCCTCCTCGAGAAGCCAATCTCCGGGTACGACATCGTGAGGGAGATCCACAACCGGTACAAGGTCCTCATTCCCCAGGCGAGGATCTACACCCTCCTCTATGACCTCGAGAAGGGCGGGTACCTCGAGGTAAAGGCGTCGGGGAAGTCCAAGCTCTATTCCCCGACCGAGAAGGGGCGGAAGCACATCAGGCAGAAGCTCTCCGAGTTCAAGCTGGTCTTCGAGCATATCCTCGACGGAGGAATTGAAGGCCCGGAGAAGCGTGGCAGGAACCCGTAGCGGCAGCGCAGGCTCCCCCCCATATTTCAAAATGTGAGACAACCGGTGAGAAATCCGAAAACCTATATCTGGCCAGGCAGGGAGGGGAAGGTGTGGGTGTAATAGCCCACAAGTAGTGGAAGACACCGTGGAGAGAGCCCCCGTCGCGCCCTGCCGGGAGCATCGGCAGGGCCACCGGCGGGGAACATCGTGGATGGGCACGGGTCTCCCCTTGGGAGGAATCCCGTGATCCAGGGCCCCGGAGCGTCATCCGGTGGAGCGCAAACTTCCGCATGCCAGAGAAATCGTGTTCACAGGGAACATGGGGGCAAAACCAGAAACCCGAATCTGCCAGCCAGCTCGATATCCAGCCATTTAATTGCACTCTTTTAGGTGATTCGCGTTTCTGGCAGCCTTCGCTTCCTCACCTGGCAATAGAAAGGATCCCGGGGGGACCCGTGAGGGGCTCCCGGCCAGGTGAAGGGGGCCGCTGATCTGTGCCGCACGAGGGAGGAAGGAAGGTGACCTGCGGGGACGACAGTGAGTTTCCGTACCGGCTCTCCCGCGACGGGGACCGGGTACACCTCGTTGCAGAACTCGCGGGGATACGGGAAGAGCATATCAGGCTCGATCTCGAAAGGACGACCCTCATCATCTCGGCGGCAACCCGGGAGAAACAGTACCGGAAGGAAATAGCCCTTCCCTGGAAGGTCAGGCTCGGCACCAAGAGGTTCCGGCGCGGGATACTGGAACTCACCCTAGAAAAGGACGTCCCCTAAATAATCTGACCCCCGACTGCGATCCATGATGCTTCTCGAGCCGGTGCCCTCCACGGACTCCGGCGTGGGAGTGGTCATGCGGCCAGGCTCCCCCAGCGCCCGCCCCTGAAGAATGTGGTCCTCCAGCGTGGGCCGGGGCCTTGTGGCCGGGGCCCGGGGATCACGTTCATCAGGGAGGGAACCTGTTGTGGGCCGGACCCGGGGAACCGGTTGTCCTTCGGGACTGCATCCCCCGAACCGCGGTCCTTTCGGGATTCCATCCCTCGAACCGCGCTCCCTTCGGGACCGCGGTACCTTCGGGACCCCGGTCCTTGGCCAGGGGGTGTGGGCTTGCGCCCGGGCCCCGGGGACAATGATTCAATTGAGGGGGGGCTTCTTGGGCCGGGGCCTAACGGCCGGGGCCCGGAGGCCGGTCCCGGTGGATCATTGTCCTTTCAAATTCTGTCTCAAAAACTGATCTTCAGGCGAGCTTCTTTAAAAGCCCCCGGGATATTCCGGACCAGACGCGGAGGGATATGACGTTGGATGACGTGGAGCTGCTGAAAGGGGGCCTAGGGGGAGAGTCCCCTGCCGCCGCAGGAGTGTTTCCCGCTGCGAGGCCCCTCCGGCGAATTACGAGAAAAAGCGAGGATGATTCCCGGATCCGGCAGGTCCTCCGGGATCACCCACGGGGATTGACCGTTGGTGAGGTGGCAGGGAAGGTCCCGCTCAGCCGGAGTGCGACGGGGAGGCGCCTCGATGCCATGGCCCGGAGGGGCGATATCCATATCCAGACCTATGGGAAGACCCGTGTCTTCTCCATCCCGCGGCGGGCCAGCCTGGATTCGACCATGGGCAGGCCCCCGCCCCTGGTCCTGGTCCTCTCCGGAAAGCTTCATGTCCTCGACGTGAACGGTCCCCTCCTCTCGACCTTCCGGTTCCAGAGGGAGGAACTCCAGGGCAGGCCCCTCGGGAGGACCCCCCTCGCCCGGTGCGCGGGCGAAGGGTTCCTGGGGGCCGTCCGCAAGGCGGCCGAAGGGGGGGCCGCGGGCACCGCCGAGTTCGAGTGCCTCATCGGAGAGTCCCTCCATGCCTTCCGGGCCGGTATCCTGCCCCTCGCCCCCCGCCGGGGAGGGGCGGGCATGGTGGTTTCCCTCGAGGACGTCACCGGGAGCTCGCTCCACCGGAGAAGTCTCGAGGAGAACCTGGACGAGGAAACCCTGGGACTCCTCTCCTCCAACCCCTCGCTCCTCCGGGAGATCCTGGAGCGCAAGCGCGAGGAGGAGCAGATGCAGGTGGTCCGGCTCTCGGTGGACCGGGCCCGGGTGCCCGCCCTCTGGGTCGCGAGGGACGGGCATTTCCTCCGGGTGAACCAGGCGGCGGCCGCGATCCTCGGCTACACGGAGGAGGAGCTCGCCCGGATGTCCCTCCCGGAGCTTGACCTGGACCACCCCCCCGGGAGCTGGGAATCCCTCTGGGAGGCAATCAGGGCGCAGTCTGCCACCTCCTTTGACGGGAGATTCAGGACGAAGGCAGGAGGGGCCATCCGGGTGGAGGTCCGGGCGAGCCACCTCGCCCACCGGGACCAGGAGTTCGCGTTCCTCATCCTCGAGGACGCGACGAGGAGGCGGGAGGCAGAGGATGCCCTGCGGGGCTCGGAGGCGGCCCTCAGGACCTTCCTCGATGCGAACCCCGATCCGTCGTTCCTCGTCGACAACGGGGGCCGGATCCTCCTCGCAAACCGGGCGGGTGCGGCCCTCCTCGGGAGGGAAATGGAAACCCTCCCCGGGACCTCCATCTTCGATGCCATGCCCGAAAAGGCGGAGGCCGCGAGAGAGGCGCTACGGCGCGTGCGGGAGACGGGCCGGGCGGGCGTCTTTGCCGAGGAGATCTTGGGCAGATACTTCCACACGGTCCTCTCGCCACTCGTGAATGCCTCGGCGGAGGTCGACCGGGTCGCGATCTTTGCGAGGGACATCAGCGACCGGAAACGGGTCGAGGATGCCCTCCGGTATGCGAACGAGAAGCTGAACCTCCTCACCGCCATCACTCGCCACGACGTCCTGAACGACATCGCGGCACTCGGCATGTACCTCGAGCTTCCGGAGACGTCAGGGGCACCCGGGCCGTCCCCGGCCCTTGCGGGAAGGCTTACCCCCCTCGTGGCAAGCCTCAGGCGCAGGATGGAGTTCACCCGGGACTACGCCGATCTCGGGATGAAGATGCCCGGCTGGGAGGACGTATCCGGTGCCGTCGTGCGGGCAGTGGCCGGGAGGGACCTGGGCGGGGTCAGGGTCGAAAACGATCTCCCTGCCCTTGAGGTCTATGCCGACCCCCTCTTCGAGCGGGTGATCGAGAACCTCGCGGATAACTCCCTCAGGCACGGGGAGCACACGGCCTCACTCCGGTTCAGTGCCCGGATGGAGGGGGACTCCTGTATCATGGTCGTCGAGGACGACGGGGTGGGAATCCCCGTCGGCAAGAAGGAGGCGATCTTCCGGGCCGGGTACGGGAAGCACACCGGCCTCGGGCTCTTCCTCATCCGGGAGATCCTCGGGATCACCGGGATGAGCATCAGCGAGACGGGAGAACCGGGGAAGGGTGCGAGGTTCGAGATCCGTATCCCCCCGGGTGGATTTCGGATGAAGGATGGATCAGGTGTTACGAATGGGAACTGTTGCATTCAGGCCTGAAGATGAGAGCTCTGCCCGGTTCATCTCCGGGAAGCCAGGAAACGGGAATTCGGAGGAGGACAGCAAGGTCCTGCATCTCACGTCCATTGACAACATCATGGACGGGAGAGTGTACGACCCGACCAGGGTCAAGCATGGCGTTCTTGACGGGAGGAGGATCTCTGACCTCTCCTGGTGGATCGATCCGGCCACGCACCTCAACCTCGACCTGCCCACCCACCTCCTTGAACAGGTATTTGTCGCTTCGAGGCTGGAGAAGGGTGCGCGGATGCTCGGAGATGGCACGAGGATCATGTATGCCCCCGTTGACCGTGCATCCTACGGGCATCTCGGGAAGGTCCAGCT
>DATKKN010000085.1:0-11025 GCA_035542895.1 Methanomicrobiales archaeon
TCTCGATGCCGAGGAGCCGGTACTGGGCCCCCTTCCTCCCCACGATCCCCTTTTCCATGAGGTCCCCGAGGAGCACCTCCACGGTTCCGGGGTTCAGGTCCATGAACTCCTGGATCTCGCGGAGGGTGAGGTCATAGTGAGTGAGGGCGAGGACGAGGTCCATCTCCTCGTCGCTCGAGATGAGATCGCTCCCCTGACGTGCCAGGTCGGCCACCTTCTGCTGGATGTCCTCGTCCAGCTGCTCCAGGTTCGTGATGAGCTCCTCCCTCGCCCGCATCATCCGCCTGAGCAGGGAGAGGGTACTCCTCCAGCCGGGGAGTTCCCCGGCCGTGACCCTCCGCGTCTGCTCCTGCCGCTCGAAGGACACCCGGACCGAGATGTCCTGGGTCAGGTAGTAGTACTTCCTCCGCCGGTCGTCCAGGTAGCTCCCCAGGAGCTCCATCTGCTCCATGAGGGCGAGGTGCTCGATCAGGGCCTTTGGCGAGAGGGTGAGCCGCTCCGAGAGCTCGGTGACGTAGCACGGCTTCTGCCGCAGGAGGCTGATGATCCGCCTCCGGTTGCGGTTCCCGAGGATATCCAGGATCCGGGAGTACTCCTCGCCTTCGAGCATCCTAACTAAATGTTAGGGTCTTCTCTCTAAAAAAGGATGATCCCGGGCCGATCGGGGGTCATTCGAAGATCCGGTAGTTCGGCGCCTCGTCGGTGATCAGGATGTTGTGGGGGTGGCTCTCCAGGTGCCCCGCCGGGGTAATCCGCCGGAACCGGGCCTTCTCGTGGATCTCGCCGACGGTCGCCGCCCCCAGGTACCCCATGGCCTGCTTGAGGCCGCCGACGAGCATGTAGACGACCTCGGCGATGGGCCCGGCATAGGGGGTGACCCCCTCGACCCCCTCGGGGACGAACTTCGTCTTGCCGAACTCCCGGGACCTCTTCTGGAAGTACCGGTCGCTCGACTCGCCGCTGCTCATCACGCCGATGGAGCCCATGCCCCGGTACTGCTTGTAGCGCCGGCCCTTCATCACGATGATCCGCCCGGGCGACTCGTCCGTCCCGGCGAAGAGCGAGCCGATCATGACACTGTCGGCGCCGGCGGCAATGGCCTTCGCGATGTCCCCGGAGTACCGGATGCCGCCGTCGGCAATGACCGGGACCCCGTGCTCCCGGGCTACCTCGGCGACGTCGGCAACGGCGGTGATCTGGGGGACCCCGACCCCCGCCACGATCCGGGTCGTGCAGATGGAGCCCGGGCCGATACCGACCTTCAGCCCGTCCACGTGACCGGCGAGGTCCTCAGCCGCAACCCGGGTCGCGATGTTCCCTGCCACCACGTCCTGCTCGAGGCTTTCCCGGATCTCCTTCACCGCCTGGATGACCTTCAGGTTGTGCCCGTGGGCGCAGTCCACCACGATGGCATCGGCCCCGGCATTTGCAAGCGCCGCCGCCCGCTTGAAGTCGAAGGGCCCCACCGCCGCGGCGACCCGCAGGTTCCCGTCCCGGTCGCGGTTCGCCAGCGGGTACTGGTGCTTGTGGAGAATGTCCTGCATGGTGATGATGCCGACGAGGTTCCCGTTCCCGCCCACGACCGGGAGGCGCTCGACCTTCCGGTCGTACATCGTCTCGAGGGCCTCCTCCATGGTGATGCTCTCGGTCGCGGTGATGGGCTTCTTCGTCATGAACTGCTGGATGTTCTCCCCGCCGCGCCGGTGGGCGATCCCCCGGATGTCCCGCCTGCTCACGATCCCGCAGATCCTCTTCCCGCGCATCACGGGAACACCGCTGATCTGGTGCTCGTTCATCAGGCGCTCCACGTCCGCGACGGTCGCGTCGGTCCCGACGGAGATCACGTTCCTCTGGATGAGGTCCTCGGCATGCTTGACGGTCCTCACCTCCTCGATCTCCTGCTCGGAGGACATGTTGCGGTGGATCACGCCGATCCCCCCCTCGCGGGCGAGGGCTATCGCCACCGACGACTCGGTCACCGTGTCCATCGCCGCCGATACGAGGGGGATGTTCAGGGGGATGGAACGCGAGAACCGGGAGCGGACGTCCGCCTGGTCGGGCTCGGTCGAGGATGCGGCCGGCACGAGGAGCACGTCGTCGAAGGTTATGGCAAGGGGCATGTCGAGCTTTTCAAGGAACATGGGATCACCCGATCATACGGAGGGCCTTCTCCACAAGGGCGGGCTCGATGGTCGCCGACCGGTCGCCGCCGCAGACCATCCCCCGGACTCCGATGATGTCCGGCTTGATCCTTTTCAACCTCGCAATGTCCTCGAACCTGAGGGAACCGGCGAGGGCGGTGCGGAGGCCGGATCCACGGTTTGTCTCGGTGAAGCCGGCGAGGGTCTCCTCGTCCATGAACTCGAAGGTGCTCCTCCCGTCCTTCAGGCCCGTGTCGACCATGGCGACATCGGCCCCGCCCTCGGCAGCAAGGCAGGCGGCCTCGAAGGGGGGGATGGTCCCCAGGCGTGCATGATCCGAGTAGGCGGCGATGACCACGGACTTTTCGGGAAACTCCCCCTTCACCGCCCGCACCACCGCCGAGATGACCTCCCGGGCCCGCTCCCTCCCGTCGAACTTGAGGCCGATCTTCACGTAGTCGGCCCCGGCGCAGGCGGCGCCGTAGGCGGCGAGGGCGGCGCTCCCGGGCCGGTAATCGAAGTCGCCGATGGCCGCGCTCACCGGCTTCTCGGTCATCGCCTTCACCGCCCGGATCACCCAGGGGAAGTTCGCGCCGAGGGAGCCCTCGGCCGGCCTCTTCACATCGATGATGTCAGCGGCAAGCGATCGGGATGCCTCCTCGATGGTGCACGGGCTGACAAGCAGGAACATGGAAGATGGTGGTATGTTTTGGTTAATAGGGATTGCTGTTCCCGGAGGACATCAGCCCGGAGGGGGAACGCGAGGGGTAAAGCCCGAGCGAGAACCAACAGGGTGAAGCCCAGGTGGTGACCTGAGGGGCGTAGCCCCGAAGGGGAGGCAACAGGGCGAAGCCCCGGTAGTGTTTTTCCCTGGAGGGGAACCGGCCAAGTACCTGCCTGCCTCCCCTCCTAGAGGGTGTGCCTGTCCTTCCCCTTCGAGGCCTTCACGGCGACCACCGCCCCGATCCCGACGAGGGCGATGACAAGGACCGGGATCTCCAATCCGTCGAAGACGCCGGCAATTGGCCTGAAGAACTCCACGATGTAGCCGGCGAAGTAGGCGATGGAAAAGGCCGGCATGTAGTCCGCGAAGTCGAGGATGGCGATGATGGTCGCGATGATGATGATGAAGATGATGATGGGGTTGATGGCGTCCTTGAGGACGTTTGCGAGGATGGACCCGATGGCGACCCCGCAGAGGAGCTCGACGATGACGAGGACGAATTCCTTTCCGGTCATGGGAGGCACAGTCCAAGCTTCGGTATCGACCTCTTCTGTTAAAACGTTTCCCACCGCAGAGATGCCGGATCGGGCTCACGACGCCGGAGGAAGGAGCTGTACACGATCCCAGGCAACCCATCGCTTCATATCCTTTCAGGATTCACCCCTTCGCATGGACCTGATCCTGGCCCTGGACCTCATGAAAGGAAAGGTAGTCCACGGCGCCAGGGGGGAAAGGGAGACGTACCGGCCCCTGCTCCTCCCCGGGATCCCATCCTCCGAGCTAGGGGAGGTCGTCACCGGCCTTTCCCCGAGATACCTCTACATCGCAGACCTGGACCGGATCATGGGGTCGGGTGATCATGACGAACCCATCCGGGCCTGCTCCCGGCTGGTCGGGAGATCCTACGTTGACCGGGGCATCAGGTCGCCCATGGATTACCTGGTGGAGGAGAACCTGGTAAACGTCGTGGGGACGGAAACCGGGGGGGTGGATCTCGCGGCCTACCCGGGTGGTTTCCTTTCGGTTGACATAAAAGATGGGAGGGTTATTCCCCGGGGCGAGGACCCGCGGGAGGTCCTTGCGAGGGCGGGGGAATGGTCCTTCGAGGGATGTATCCTCCTCAACCTCGGGAGGGTGGGGACGGGCACCGGGCTCCCGCCTGACCTCGAGGATCTCCGGGCCGCCTGTGATAAGAGGCTCTTCTACGGGGGAGGGGTCGGGTCGGTGCAGGACCTGGAACGGCTCAGGGACGCGGGTTTCGACGGGGCCATTATCGCGACCGGTGTACACCGCGGGATCATCCCCCTTGAATGGGTGAGGAAGGGATCCCTGTGCTGATCACCATCGAGGGGATTGACGGGAGCGGGAAGAGCACCCTCGTTACGGCCCTCCATGAACCCCTGGCGGACCTGGAACCGGTATTCACGAGGGAACCCGGCTCAACCTGGGTGGGCGATGCGGTCCGGAGGGCCATAGCCGAGAAGGCAGACCCGGTGACCGAGGCCCTCCTCTTCGTCGCCGATCATGCGGCCCACCTGGAAAACGTCGTCCGGCCGGCCCTCGGGGAGGGGAGGCTCGTCATCTCCGACCGGTACACAGACAGCCGGTACGCCTACCAGGCCGCGATGCTCGAGGGGTGGATCCCGGACCACGCAAAGGTCCGGTATCGCCCGGGGGGGAAAGGGGCCCCTCTGGGCATGGTGCCGGACCCGGTGGGATGGCTCCGGGCACTCCACGACGGCTGGACCATCGTCCCGGACCGGACCTTCCTCCTCCTCGTCCCGGTGGAGAAGGCCCTGGAGCGGCTGCCCCCGGACAAACGGCGGGAACACTTCGAGGACGGGCCGTTCCTCGGGAAGGTCCACCGGAACTACCTCGCCCTCGCCGAGGCCGAGCCGTCCCGGTTCGTCCTCGTCGATGCCCTCCTCCCGGCGAAGGAGATCCGGCTCTTCGTCGAGAACGGGATCAGGGAGCTCGCTCGACGGCCACGATCGCGTCGCCGACGGTGACCACGTCCACGTTCCTCCCCTCGAGGGCATAGGTGAAGCTCGGGGTGAAGGCCCCGGCGGGAATGGCGACCTCCCCCCCCATGAGGGCGATGGAGGCGGGGGGGTTCTGCAGCTGTTCCGAAGGAAGCCTCCGGACCGCGTCCATGAACTCCCGGGCACGCCCCTTGAAGGCAGGGCCGACGACGCCCATGTTAAACTTCACCTCGCCTGCCCGCTTCTCGAGCACGGGTTCGCCGGTCATCCAGGTGACCGCGGCATTGAGGGCCCTGGCGCCGTCGCCCGAATCGTTCACCGGAGTTTTCGTGTAGATCATAAGGTGTCCGAACGGGGCGTTCAGGGCCATTCCCCGGTCGTGCTTGTACGTCCTCAGCCCCGAGACGATCCGGGCGAGCAGATCGCCTTCCTCGCGGGCGGGGTCATCCCGGAACCCGAACCCGACCCATGGCTCCCTGTGCACCGATCGGCCTTTCAGGTGGTGGTAGCACTCCTCGGCGAAGTGTGGGAGGAAGGGGGCGAGCATCCGTATGAGGGCATCCAGGGTGATCGCGAGGGCCGCAACCGCACTTTCCCTCTCGGGTTCCTCCGAGTACAGCCTGCCCTTCGCGAGCTCGATGTACTGGTCGGCGAGGATGTCCCAGGCGAACTCCCGGATGGCCTTTAACGCAGTATCGAAGGCATAGGACTCCATGGCCGATGTGACGGCGGAAACGGTTGCCGAGAGCCGGTCGAGAAGCCAGCGGTCCGCGAGGACGGTCACCCGGCCCACGTCGTGCTCGCTGTCCCCGATCTTCGGGAGGATGAACCGGACGATGTTCCAGAGCTTGGTCTGGAGCCTGGACGCCGCGACCACATCGTTCCAGTTGAACATGATGTCCGAGCCGGTCGCAGCACCCGACGCAGACCACTGCCTGAAGGAGTCCGCCCCGTACTTCGCGAGGATCTCCTCGGGCTGGATGATATTCCCCCGGCTCTTGGACATCTTGAAGCCGTCCTCGCCGAGGACCATGCCGTTCACGAGGATCCCGTCCCAGGGCTTCTGCCTCGTGAGGGCCACCGAGCGGAGGATGGTATAGCAGGCCCAGGTCCGGATGATGTCATGTCCCTGGGGGCGGAGCTGGGCAGGGAAGAGCGGCGGGATCCCCTTCCCGGTCCAGCCGGTGACATTCAGGACCGAGATGGAGGAGTCCATCCAGGTGTCGAGGACGTCCTCCTCGGGGGTGAACTTCGTCCCTCCGCACTTCGGGCAGGGAACCTTCGGCCGGGTGAGGGTCGGGTCCACGGGAATATCCTCCTCTGCGGGGAGTATCATCTCGCCGCAGGAGTCGCAGAACCAGACCGGGATGGGGGTCGCAAAGATGCGCTGGCGGGAGATGCACCAGTCCCATTCCATCTGGGCGACCCAGTTCTCGAGCCGGGTCCGCATGTGCCCGGGGATCCAGGTCACCTCCCGGGCGGCCTTCAGGATCTCGTCGTGCTTCACCCTGATGAACCACTGCCTCTCGGAGAGGATCTCGATCGGGGTCTTGCACCGCCAGCAGGTCCCGACCCGCTGGGTGATCTTCTTCTCGGCACGGAGGAGGCCGGCCTTCTTCATGTCCGCGACGATGGCCTTCCTCGCTTCAGCGACGGTCATCCCGGCGTACTTCCCGGCGATCCCGGTCATCTGGCCCTTCCGGTCGATGGCCTTCCTGAGGGGAAGGTTGTACTGCTTCCACCAGTGGACATCCTGCTTGTCGCCGAAGGTGCAGATCATGACTGCGCCGGTACCAAAGGTCGGGTCGACCGCTGTGTCCCGGTGGACCGGAACCTTCTGGCCGAAGAAGGGCACGGTGAGCTCCCTCCCATGGAGCCGGGCGAACCGCTCGTCCTCGGGGTGGACCGCGACGGCCACGCAGGCGGCCAGGAGCTCGGGCCGCGTGGTCGCGATCTCCACCCCGTCGAAGAGGAAGGTGGTGAGGGTGGTCTCCCGCTCCTGGTACGTCACCTCGGCAAAGGCAATCGCGGTCTCACACCGGATGCAGAAGTTCACCGGGTGCTCGGCCTGGTAGATGTACCCGTCGTAAAACATCCGGAGGAAGGACTTCTGGGTCCTGCCGAAGTACTCGGGCCGCATCGTGATGTACTCGTTCGACCAGTCGATGGAGAAGCCCAGGCGCCGGAGGGTCGCCCGCATGAGCCCGATGTTCTTCTCGGTGAGTTCCCGGCACATCCGGCGAAACTCCTCCCGGGAGACGTCGTTCTTCGTGATGCCGTGGATCTCCTCGACCTTCACCTCGGTGGGGAGACCGTGGCAGTCCCATCCCTGGGGGAACATGACGTTGTAGCCCTGCATCCGTTTGTACCGGGCGATGAAGTCGATGTAGCACCAGTTGAGCGCATTCCCGATATGGAAGTTTCCCGTCGGGTACGGGGGAGGGGTGTCGATGACGTACCGGGGTTTTCCCGAACGGCGGTCAAAGTAGTTCTCCTCGTCGCGCCAGGTCCGCTGCCACCTGCCCTCGACCTCGGCGAAGTCATAGTGCCTGGGGATATCCCCTGAAGAGTTCAAATTCCGTCGCCCGTCCCTTTGTTGCATCTCATTTTTGATCCTGCAGGAAAAAATACCTTTCATTCGGGAGCGAAACGGCCGGACTTGCAGGGATTGCATCCCCCGGGACCATCCGCCGCCCGGTTCCCGTGGCAATCCGGGCAAACACAGTCGCCGGGCGACCAGAGTGCCGGACCACTTTCCGAAGATCCGGAGGGGCTTGCCGCGCCCGGCTGGATCCGGGCAGGAACGGATACCAAAAAGGATTACTCTCATGCAGGCAGATTTTTCTAGCATCATGAAGCCCGCGGACGACCCTGGGCCGGGGACGGGGAACGTACCGGGCGGGCTCCGGGTCCGCGAGCGGATCATGAGGCATACCGGGCTCCTCGCCGCCCTCATCTTCACCGCGGGGTGCGTCATCGCGGCTCCCTTCCTCGAGCCGCCTTTCCTCCTCTCCCTCCTCGTCATCGCCTTTTCCGGGATCCTGTACCTCATCAGGGGGACCCGGGCGATTTCCATCTCCATCATCGTCCTCGCCCTCCTCTATGGTTTCGGGTGGCTCTCCCCCTTCATTTTCCTCGCGACGCTCGGCATCGTCGCCGCCGGGGAGATCGCGTACCGGGCGAGCGCCGGGGGCCACCACCGGTACCTCACCTACATGGCCGCATCGACTGCAGGGGCCGGCCTGGTCACCCTCTACCTCGCATGGACGCAGCACCTGGGCCAGGCCGAGCCCCTCCTCGTCCTCCTCCTCATTCTCCTCGGGGTCCTCGTCGCGGTGCTCCTGAAGTCCATCCTCCAGGGGAGGACCGATCTCCTCCTCGTCGAGAGCCTGGGGGTCGCGATGACCATGTACCTGTTCGAGGATATTCATTACCAGGTGACGGTCGCCACCCTCCTTGTTGCGGCCCTCATCGCCTTCTCCTTCGGGTACTTTGCCTACCGGGTCCGGGTGGCCGACCTCTCCGGGCTCTTCTCCGGCGCTCTCGTCGGCATCCTCATCATCGTGTTCACGTACGTCCCCTACGACGTCCGCTGGTTCCTCGTCATGCTCGTCTTCCTCGTCCTCGGCTCGGCATCCACCCGGTACCGGTACGACGCGAAGGCCGCCGCGGGGATCGCCGAGTCCCACGGCGGGGTGCGGGGGTACGTGAACGTCTTTGCAAATGGTCTCGTGGGGGTCGTCGCCGCGGTCCTCTTCGGGCTCTCGGGCGGGAGCCCCCTCTCCATCGCAATGTACCTCGGGAGTATCGCCACTGCGGCGGCGGACACCGCCGGGGGGGAGATCGGGATGACCTCCCATGACCCGGTGCTCATCACGACCCTCGAACCGGTCCCCAAGGGAACGAACGGGGGGGTCACCCTCCTCGGCGAGGCGGCCTCCCTCGGCGCCGCGGCAATTATCGCTTTCTCCGCATTCCTCCTCGGGATCGGGGACCTCCGGATGCTCCTCTTCGCGACCATCGCCGGGTTCTGCGGGGCCAACGTGGACAGCCTGGTGGGTGCGCTCTTCGAGAACCGGGGGTTTATCGGGAATGCCGGGACAAACCTGGTAGCAACGCTCACCGGGGGCCTGGTGGCCATTGCCCTCCTCGTTTTGTTCGGTTAAACGGACCTGTTTAGTACCGGTACCATCTCCCCTTGTCGTCGAACTCCCCGACCTCCGGGGTGACCGCCGATGGAGAGGCTGCCCGCCTGAAGTAGCAGGCCTTGAAGGAGACGAGGAGGGTCCCCCCGATCATCACCGCGAAAAAACCGATGGCCACGCCGGCGCGGACACCGGGGATTCCGATGAGGTCGACCAGCTGCCCGGCGGTCAGGTTCTGGAAGGCGGTCTGGTTCGCACCGACGAAGGGCTCGAGCCGGTCCGCGATGGCGGCAGACCACAGGGCGACTGAGAGGAACAGGGCGAGGAGGGCTATGCCCAGGTTTACCAGGTAGAATGCAAGGGCACCCCTCGGGTTCCCCAGGACGAACTCCACCGATCTCTGGATGGAATCGAGGACCTTCCGGTCCTCGAAGACCGCAGCGGTGTCGCAAAAATAGGTGAAGACGGCGAAGGGAACGCTCACGCCGACGAGGGTGAGGGAGGCCGGGCCCTGGAGGGATCCCCAGATGAGCGCCTCCGGGACCATGACGAGGAACGTGGTGAGGAGGGCCGCGCTCACGATGACCGCCCCGGCGAGGAGGATCCGGAAGAAATACCGGGAGCCTGCCCCGAGGTAGCCGCGGATACCCGTGCCCGCGTCCTGGATTGCCCCGTAGGATCCACCGATGAAGAAGGGGAGGGCACAGAGCCCGAGGAACCCGATCCTCGCGGCGAGGACGGAATTTCCCTGTACCTCGAGGAGGAGATCGCCGGCGAAAAGGGCCCCCAGGTAGAGCCCGGTGATCCAGAGCGAGGGGGTGTCCCGCATCCGCAGGAGGGCTTCCCCCAGGGCGTCCCGGATCATGGTCTACCTGTTCCTCGGCATCGCCACGATCTCCCGGACCTGGAGGTCGAAGAAGGAGGCGGTGTGGGCCGGGCGGATGACGCAGACGGTGTCGGCCCCGTTCACCGTGCCCCCGACTGCCACGACCTCCTCGTCAACGGGAATGACCCCCTGGTCGGCGGCGATGAGGGTGCACTCCACGGCGACCTTCAGGCCGACCGCGACCGTGCGCCTGAGCGCCTCGGCGATGGCCTCGGTCCTCGACCCGCCGCCGACCCGCTGGGCCCGCGAGAGGGCGCGCTCGAGGCCGGAGAGGACATGGGTGCCGGTCACGATCCGCGCCCCCGCCGCCCGGAGCTTCCCCGCCGCATCGGCCGAAAACTCCCATTCCCCGGGCTTCACGAACCCGATGACGTGGGTCACGACCACGAGCTCGATCCCGGTGCCCTTCACCGCGTCGAGAAAGGCGAGGGCCGTTGACCCGCCCGTGGAGGCGACGATGATCCTCCGGATCCCGAGCGCCTTCGCCCGCTCAACGGCCATCCGGGCCGCGTCGCCCGTGTTCTCCCCGCCGGGCCGATCAAAATAATAAATATCCCTTCTCGTGTAACTCATGGTATCTAGTACGAGCCTTTGCATCATTAAAAGGGATTGCTATGATCACGCTGGCACTTGCAGGGAAGCCCAACTGCGGGAAATCCACCTTCTTCAAGGCCGCCAGAGAGGAGGACAAACCGTCATGATCACGCTGGCATTAGCAGGGAAGCCCAACTGCGGGAAATCAACCTTCTTCAAGGCCGCCAGAGAGGAGGACAAACCGACATGATCACGCTGGCATTAGCAGGGAAGCCCAACTGCGGGAAATCAACCTTCTTCAAGGCTGCGACCCTCGCGGACGTGGAGATCGCGAACTACCCCTTCACCACCATCGATGCGAACCACGGGGTCGCCTACGTCCGATCTCCCTGTGTCTGCCGGGATCTCGGGACGAGTTGCGGGGTCTGCAAGGACGGCGTCAGGTTCATCCCCATCGGTCTCATCGACGTCGCCGGCCTCGTCCCCGAGGCCCACAAGGGGCGCGGCCTCGGGAACCAGTTCCTGGACCATCTCAGGCAGGCCGATGCCATCCTCCACATCCTGGACGCGAGCGGCTCGACGGACGCGGAGGGGAACCCCGTCGGGGCGGGCT
>DATKKN010000086.1:0-31381 GCA_035542895.1 Methanomicrobiales archaeon
AATAGAAAACCTTAACACAGTCGGGAAGAAGAGTTTTATACCGATGCCTGCCCGCTTTTTTGACCGTTTTCTCAAGCCAAAACCCCATATCGTGGAGAGTCCACGACCCCCCTCCATCGCTCACGGGGCGGGGATGAACATTCCCGAGTACCGGGTCAAGCCCTACTTCATCTGCGCCTCGGTGGAGGTGGGGAACACCACCACGAAATGCATCCTCACGGGTACGAACCTCGAGACGGGCTTCGCCTACGTCATCAACAAGAAAGTGCGGATGAGCCGGGACATCAGGCCGCCGAAGCCGGGCGAGGAGATCTTCGGGGAGACCATCGACGGGACGAAGATCACCCGCCAGTCGGTGACCGAGCTCGTCCGGGACATTATTGTCGAGTGCCACCGTGAGGTCCACCTGGATATCGACTGCGACCTCGACTTCGTGGTTCGGTCCACGGGCGTGGTGGCCGAAATGGAGTCCCCGGACCAGGTGGGGGACTTCGTCATTGCTCTCGCCAATGGCTGCCTCCTCGCCGGCGTCCCGCCCCGGAAGATGTGCCCGCCCATGGCCAAGGAGAACCTCTCGCTCAAGCTCCAGCCCTTCAGCTTCACGGACAAGGTGGTCTTTGTCGGTGCCGTTGCCGGTGTGTTGCCGCCGCTCGGGTCCACGGGGGTGGAGATGGTGGCAAACGAGATGGAGGGGGAGCTCGCCATGGCCGGAATCAAGGAGGGGGCGAAGTGGACGCCGGTGGACTTCAGGAACCCCTGCATCACCATCGACTTCGGGACGACCCTCGACGGGAGGATCACGAGCGACGTCCCGAAGGATGCCGAGAACCCCTTCGCAAAGACCATCGGGAACTTCTGCGGCCTCGCCGGTGCCATCCCTGATGCCCTGGTGAGGGGGAGCGGCCTCGTCGATCCCAGGACGGGCTGTGCCCTGGACGTCTTTGGCGAGGCCTCTACCGCCGGGATATTCCGGACCAGGAAGTCCGCGGTCGTGGAGGACTATGTCGAACGTTCCCGGAAGCATATCGATATCCGGATGGTACCCCCGGACCGGAGGCGGTTCGGCAGGGTGCCGGTCTATGCCGACGTCGCGGCAAAGTCGGGTGTGGCCCTCATCGGGTGCGACTGCGGAGAAAACGGGAGCGGCATCCCGAAGCTCGTGGAAATCGGGAGAGAGATCTACACCCATCATGGCATCTCAACGATGAACGAGGTGGTCGACCGGGTCTGTGCCGACATGGCCCTCCGGCTCGTTGACGTCGCAATACATGAGAACCTGGTCCCGCCCAACTCCTCCATCGGGTTTACCGGCCGGGCTGCCATCTCGGGGAACAAACCGTACCTGATTGTCGACGGGATAACCGAGCGTGGCATCTATGACGATCCCATCGACCACCTGGTCTTCGTGGACGACGGCCTCGGCCGGGGGGCGGCCCTCATGGGCCGGTGCATGTGTTCGCTCGGGAAGCCGCGGAACCCCCTCGGGGGCGTCCGGGGAGGGGCATGTATTATGAAGCGGCGGATGAAGATAGGGAAGTGACGGTGAGGCGCTGCCATGGCTGAAGAGGAGCTGTTCGACGTGGTCATCCCCCCGGGGGTACCGAAGACCATCATCATCGACATCATGAAGAAGTTCGACGTCCAGGTCATCGAGCGTAAGATCCCCTTCTACTTCGCGAACATGGACGGGACCGAGCGGGAGGTGCTCGCCTTCCGGGGGAAGAAGGAGGTCGTCACCGAGGTCGAGAAGTACCTGAAGGAGGAGCTCACCAAGTTCATCGAGGGAGGAGGCTTCTTCGCCCGGCAAGAGAGGGGTGGCGAAAAACCGGCGGAAAAGCAGGCGGAAAAACCGGGGCCCTAGCCGAGGAGTGCGGCGAGGAGGGCCTTCTCGGTGTGGAGCCGGTTCCCGGCCTGGTCCCAGACGATGCTCTGCGGGCCCTCCATGACCTCGTCCGTGATCTCCTCGCCGCGGTGGGCGGGGAGGCAGTGGAGGACGACCGCATCGGGCGAGGCGACCGAGAGGAGGGCCGCATCGATGGTGTATCCCCGGAAGGCCGCCCGGCGCTCCTCCCGCTCGGCCTCCTCGCCCATGGAGACCCAGACGTCGGTGTAGAGGGCATCGGCATCCCGGGCTGCCCGCCGGGGATCGGCGGTCACGCGGATCCTCGCCCCCGCGGCACGGGCTGCCTCGACGATGCCCTGGTCCGGCCGGTAGCGCGCCGGGGATGCCACGGAGAGCTCGATCCCTGCCATGGCCGAGGCAAGGATCAGGGAGTTGCAGACGTTATTCCCGTCCCCGATCCAGGCTACCGAGAGCCCGTCTGTCCTCCCGAAGTGCTCCCTGAGGGTGAGGAGGTCCCCGAGTATCTGGCACGGGTGCTCCCGGTCGGAGAGGCCGTTGATCACCGGGATCGTGGAGTACCGGGCGAACTCCTCGATGGTCCCGTGCTTGAACGAACGGATCATGACCCCTGCAACGTACCTCGACAGGACCCGCGCCATGTCCCGGATCTCCTCGCCCCTGCCAAGCTGCAGGTCGTTCGGGTTGAGGAAGATGGCATGGCCGCCGAGCTCCACCATCCCCACCTCGAAGGAGACCCGGGTCCGGGTCGAGGCTTTCTCAAAGACCATGGCAAGGCACCTCCCCGCGAGGATCCGCCGCTCCTCCGCCCCGCCCCTCTCCCGCTTCATCCGGGCCGAATCATCGAGGAGCCGGGTGAGGTCGTGGGCATCCAGGTCCCGGATCGAGATGAAATCCCTTCTCATCGGATCGCCTCCATGTGGGCCGACCTGCGGGCAAGGAGCTCCGCCGTGCCGATGTCCCGCCGGTGGTACACCCGCCCTTTCACCGATGAAGCGGCAAGCTCTGCAGCCCGCTCCGCCTCCCCGAGCGAATCGGCGATGCCGACAAAGGCGAGGGTGCGGGAGGTCTGGGTCGCGAGGGCCCCGTCCTTCTCCCCGACGTTTGCGTAATAGAGGCGTGCGCTGCCGGTATCCCCGATGGTGATGGGTTCGCCGCTCCTCGGCGAGTCCGGGTATCCCTCCGGGACCACGTACTTGCACACCGTTGCCTGTTCCCCGAACCTGACCTTCGACGCCGAAAGAGTGCCCTCCACGATGCTGCACACGACGTCGGCGAGGCCGGTTTCCATGAGGGGGAGGACGTTCATGGCCTCGGGGTCCCCGAACCGGGCATTGAACTCCACCACCCGGGGGCCCTCCCTCGTGTTCATGAACTGGCCATAGAGGATCCCCCGGTAGGGGAACCCCTCCCGGGCGAGGGCCCGGATCGCATCCTCCATGATCCGGATGGCCTTCTCGTAATCCACCCCCGAAACGAAGGGGAGCCGGTGGTCGGGCATCGAGTAGGAGCCCATGCCGCCGGTATTCGGCCCCCGGTCCCCCTCGAAGGCCCGCTTGTGGTCCTGGACGAGGGGCGCGGGGACCAGGTGGGTGCCGTCGACGAGGGCCTGGAGGGTGAACTCCTCGCCGAGGAGCCGCTCCTCGAGGACGACCCCGCCCGCGAGGGACCGGGCATATGCCACCGCCCCTGCCCGGTCGACATGCTCGCCCATCACCCTGACACCTTTCCCGCCGGTGAGGCCGATGGGCTTCACCACGAGGTCCTCACCGGAATCACTGATGAAGGCGGCCGCCTCCTCCCCTTTCCGGAAGACCCGGTACCTCGGGCATCCCCCGATCCCGTGGGCCGACATCAGGTCCCGGCAGAAGCCCTTGTCGGTCTCGAGGCGGGCCGCGGCTCTCGTCGGGCCGGCGCAGGGGATTCCCGCCTCCTCCAGGACGTCGACGACCCCGGCCTCCAGGGGTGCCTCGGGCCCGATGATGGCGTAGTCCACCCCGGCCGAGAGGGCGAAGTCCCGGACCTTCTTCCCGTCGGTCTCCTTCCCGATGGCGATCCCCTTCGCGAGCCCCGCGATGCCCGGGTTCCTCTTTGCCATGAAGGCACAGAGGGCGGTCTCCCCGTCCCGAGCGATAGCCTCGGCCATGGCATGCTCCCTTCCGCTGCTGCCCACCAGGAGGAGCTTCATACCCATCCTTCACCGCCTTCCTTTTTATAAGGATTCGTCCCGACCTAAAAGTTCCGTGAGGGTAACCAGGGGAACGAGCCGTACTCCTTCAGCGGCGAGGGCAGCCTCCGCCCCTTCTTCCCGGTCCACGATCGCGATCACGGTGTCGACCTTCGCACCCGAATCCCGGAGGAGCCGGACCGCCGAGAGGACCGATCCTCCCGAGGTGGTGACATCCTCGACGAGGAGCGTCGGGCGCCCGGCCACCTCGCCGATAATCCTCCCCCCGGTCCCGTGCCCCTTTTCCTCGCGCCGGACGATGGCGTAGGGCTTCCCGGTCGCGAGGGCGACCGCGACCGCGACGGCGATCCCGCCAACCGCGACCCCGGCGACCGTCTCAAAGCCGGCCCGCCTGCCGATCTCGAGGGCGATGACCGAGAGGACCCCGGGATCGGTGATCGCCGCCTTGATGTCGACGTAGAGCTTCGAGCGTTTCCCCGAGGCAAGGAGGAAGTCCCCCTGGCGCACCGAACCGCGGGCCTTGAGGAGTTCAGCGAGGAGGTTCACCATGGGACCCGTTTCACCCCCAGGCGATGGCCCGCGATGTTCGTGACCCGGTGGAGGATGGGGGTGAGCACCAGGATCCAGAAAAGGACCGGGAGGGTGATATTCTCGAGCATCCACCCGGGGGCGACGACGTAGGTGAGCAGGAAAGCGCCGGCGACCAGGTCGTACTGGTCGGCGATGGCCCACTTGGCGCCCTGCCCCTTCCCGAGCCTGCGCTTGACAAAGCTCTTGGCGAGGTCGCCGAGGAGTGCCCCCAGTGCGAGGGCACAGACGGTTGCCGGGGTCTGGAGGGGAAGGAAGTCCCAGGCGGGGGACCAGCCGGGAAGGGTCTGCACCCAGAGCTCCACCCCCCCGACCGCGATCCCGGCGAGGACCCCGAGGGCAAACCCCCGGATGGTTTTCCCCTCGCCAAAGACCCTCCGCCCGTCCTTCCAGGTACGCCCGCCATCGATCGGGGGCCCGCCCCCGAAGACCACCGCCGCCGGGTTCGGCACGTAGGCCGGAAGCATGACCCAGAGGGCAGAAACGAGGGAGAAGAACCAGGGCCCGGTATTCGGTACGTCAGCCAACAGTTTAGTATAGAGCGTGGCAAATAGGATTAAGGTATCGAAAAAGAACAATCTGGACGCCGGGAGTCCGGCAGAGCTCGCATCAAAAAGGATTAAGGTATCAGGAACGACAATAAAACGGGGTTCCCGGGAGCTGTCTCCATGCTTCTCAAGACAACGCGGACGCTCTGCCCTGTCTGCAGCACGACCATCCCCGCGGACATCGTCGAGGAGGGCGGCCAGGTATTCTTCGAACGTACCTGCCCCGAGCACGGGCATTTCCGTGACCTCTACTGGTCCGACGCGGCACTCTACCGGCGGTTCGACGAGTTCGAGTCGGTAGGATCCGGTCTCGAGAACCCCCAGAAATCGGCGCCCGAGGACGGCTGCCCCCGGTACTGCGGCATCTGTACCAACCACTGCTCGGGGACCCTCCTTGCAAACATCGACCTCACGAACCGGTGCAACCTGAACTGCGACTTCTGCTTCGTGAATGCCCGGGCCTGCGGCTACGTCTACGAACCCAGCTTCGAACAGGTCGCGGAGATGCTCGCCCTCCTCAGGAACGAAAAGCCGGTTCCTACCCCTGCGGTCCAGTTCTCCGGTGGCGAGCCCACCCTCAGGGAGGATCTCCTCGATATTATAAAGATGGCCAAGGATCTCGGGTTCCAGCAGGTCCAGATCGCGACGAACGGTATCAAAATCGCCCGTGACCCTGACTATGCGAAGGCCCTGAAGGAGGCCGGCCTCTCCACGGTCTACCTGCACTTCGACGGTGTGACGACGGAGACCGATCCCCAGATCGCGAGGCACCGGGAGGCGGTGAGGGTCCTCGACTCGGTCCACCTCGGGGTGGTGCTCGTCCCCACCGTCATCAAGGGCCGGAACGACCACCAGGTCGGGGACATCATCCGGTTCGCGGCAGAGCACATCTCCGTCGTGCGGGGGGTCAACTTCCAGCCGGTGGCCTTTACGGGTGCGGCGAGCGACGACGACGTCCGGAACGCCCGGGTCACCATCCCCGACCTCCTGGAGCGGATCGAGGCACAGACCAAGGGGGCCATCCGGAAGGACGACTTCTACCCTGTCCCCTGCGTCGTGCCCATCTCAGACCTCGTCGAGGCCTACACGGGGAAAACCCAGATCCGGTTCACGGCACACCAGCATTGTGGGGCGGCGACCTATGTCTTTGTGAACAAGGACGGCCTCGTCCCCATCAACCGGATGGTGGACGTGGACCAGTTCTTCGCGTCGGTGAAGAAGATGACCGTCAACCTGAGGAAGGGCGGGCAGATCAACAAGTACCTGACCCTCCTTGAGGGGGTGAACGCCATCCGGACCTCGGTGAAGGCGGAGGATATCGAGGGTGCGCCGAAGATCTGGAAGGTCCTCGCCGGCGCCCTCCTATTCCAGAACTTCGACGCCCTCCGGGACTTCCACTGGAATTCCCTTTTCATCGGCACCATGCACTTCATGGACCGGTACAACTACGACCTCTCCCGGGTCCAGCGGTGCTGCATCCACTATGCCACGCCCGAGGGCCGGATCATCCCCTTCTGCACCTACAACAGCGGCCCGGTGTACCGGGACGAGGTCTGGCGGAAGCATTCCAGGCCCCTCCGGAAAGAGGATTAGCCGCGGGAAGATCTGGAAGAGATCAGGGGAACGGGAGCTCCACCCACTTCCCCCCGGCCATCGCGAGCTTCCCGATGGCAAGGTCCTGGATGGCGAGGCCGGTCGAGTCAAAGACCGTCACCTCGTCCGGCCGTTTCCTTCCCTTCACGCCGACGACAACCTCGCCCAGGGTGCCGGCGATGTCATGGGCATGGAAAAGCCCCTTCGTGATGGGGACGTTGATCTCGCCCGAGTGGATCGCCTGGGGCCGGTCGTCGACGAAGACCTTCGCCCGTTTCAGGATGAGGGGGTCCAGCTCCTCCTTCCCCGGGGCATCGGCCCCGATGGCGTTGATATGAGTACCGTCCTTTATCCACTCGTGCATGACGATCGGCTTCCGGGAGGGGGTCGTCGTGACCACCACGTCGGCGTCGCAGGCCTTCTCGATGGAGGTGGCGGAGGCGGAAAGATCCCCGAACCGCCCGGCGAGGGCGAGGGCGTTTTTCTCATCCCGGGACCAGACCCTGATCCCGGTGATGACCAGTTCCCGGGAGATGGCCTCTACCTGGGCCTCGGCCTGCCTCCCGCTCCCGATGACCCCGAGGACCACCTCCTTCTTCGGCGCGAGGTACTTCGCGGCGACCGCCCCTGCGGCCCCGGTCCGCATGTCGGTGAGCCGGGTTGCGTTGATGATGGCCTTGGGGAGACCGGTAGCCACGTCAAGGATGACCGTGAGGGCCATGACCGTGGGAAGGCCGACGGCCCGGTTGTCGGGGTGGACGTTCACGATCTTCACCCCGGCCATGTCGAGGGCAGGGACATAGGCGGGCATGGTCCGGAAATCCCCGTGCTCGAAGGTGATGTACACCTTGGGGGGCATCTGGACATGCCCCCTCGCATGCTCCTGGAAAACCGCCTCGACGGCTTTGTTGACCTCGGCGTAGTCCAGGGATTCCTCGCTCCCGTAGTAGTAGCGCATGAGCGATCCATCCTCTCTGGGGAGAGATGATACTTGTGGAGAGAGGGAGGGTCCGCAGGACCCGACCTGGAGCAACCCGCCATCAGGCGGGTGCGACCATGGAGGGTCCGCAGGACCCGACCTGGAGCAACCCGCCATCAGGCAGGTGCGACCATGGAGGGTCCATCAGGACCTGACCTCGAGCGACGAAGTCGCGAAGAAACCGACCTGGACCTGGGAGATGTTCTTATCCGATTCTGATCATAACCGGTCTTCCAGCCTCACTGGATTTTTCTCTCCCTCATGAAATCTTGGGGAGATGGCCAGCACGGCAAGACAGCAGTAGCCCCCAAAAAGAATCCATGTCAGGTAGCTATAACCTGGATACATCCGGAGGAACTCCCTCCAAAAAATCCAGAGAACGAAGCCACTGATCAGAAATTGAAGCAAGGTGATGGCACTGCCGGGACGCCACCGTTGAGGCATGACCGATCTTCCTTACCTTTGCCGAGGACGGGGAAACAAATAAGTCCCGACGAAAAAATGAAGCTGCACCCTCACTTCAGGTTCTCAATCTCTTTTAACGTCTTCTCGGCGAGCTCCCGCATCCGGGCCGATATCCGGCCCGAGGCACCGAACTCCACGTCGCGCATGGCGTTCGCGAGCTCGGTCCCGAGGATGAAGATGGCGTACTTGTGCTCCATCTTGGACCGGTGGACCTGGGAGGGGTCGATCTTGAGGGCGTAGTACTGGGAGAACTTGAGCTCCGGGTTGATCTTTTCGAAGAAGTCCTTGATCTCCACCATCATCTGGTGGAGCGAGATGAGCTCTTCCTTGTGCATCGTTCGACCTCGTAGAAATGTATGGCGGGTATCCTGATCAGGAAATTGGCGACCGGGAAATATCAACCCTTGCCCGGGGGCAGAACCTGCCCGGCACCCGTAATCTGGAAATGGGATGGGTGGTCCCGATCAGGCCACCTGCGCGAACCGGATGAGCTTCAGCGGCAGCGGGCGCTTGATGATGCCCTTGAAGTCCCGGGCAAGGATGAACTCGATCCCCTTCTGGGCGACCTGGTCGAGGAGCCTCTGGTCCACCACCTGGTCTGCCACTATCCCGGTCACGTCCCCCTTGACCGCGGAGAGGCTCCGCTCCATGTCACCGGTACGGACCTCGGCGAGGACCGAGAAGTCCGGCGAGATGAACCGGGCGAGGCCGTGCCCCGAGACCTCCTCGACATGGTCCCGGAGGCTGTAACCTCCCCGGGTTGCGGGGGCCTCCCGCTTCCGCCCCGGCGCCTCCCGCTCCCGGGCAACGGGAGCCGCCGGCTGCACCGGCTCGGGCATCGCCGCCTTCGGGGGCCTTCCCTCGGGCGGCTTCTCGGCGAGCTGCTCCCGCACGAACTCCACGGGCACCTTGTTCCGCAGGGACTTCGTGACCTCCTTCCTCGAGAGATCCTCCACCGATCGCCCGCGCGGGGCGAAGGCCGCGTAGTCGATGTCTGCCACCTGGAGCAGCTCCCGCAGGATGAGCTCGCCGCCCCGGTCACCATCCAGGAAGGATGTTGCCGTCTTCGTCTCGCAGAGGTCGACGATGGTGGGCGGGACCTTCGTCCCCTCTACCGCGACGGCGTTCTTGATGCCGTACCTGAGGAGGGTGATGACATCCGCCCTTCCTTCGACGATGATGATGGCGTCCGAATCGAGGACGTTCGGGCCGGCCGGGACATGGTCGGGACCGATCTCGCTCACCTTCTCGATCCGGAGCGACTCCCGGACGTCATCGAGGAGCACGGTGCTGTCTATGGACCCCTCGTCGAACCGGTCGATGAGGAGCTCCTTTGCCCGGTCCACGATCATCTTGCGCTTCGTGACCCGGATGTCCTCGATCTTCTCCACCGAGACATGGGCGACGCACGGCCCCACCCGGTCGATGGTCTCGAGAGAGGCGGCGAGAATGGCCGTCTCGGCGCGGTCGAGGGACGAGGCTATGAGGATCTCGCCCCTCGTCTCGCCCTTCTTGCTCGCGATCTGGACGTCGATGCGCCCGACGCGACCGGTCCTCTGGAGATCACGCAGGTCCAGGTCTTCGCCGAGTAATCCTTCGGTCTGGCCGAATATGGCCCCGACTACGTCGGATTTCTCGACCACCCCCTCCGCGTGAAGGTTGATGCGAATGAGATACTTGGTTGTATCAGATGAGTACACGTGATACCACCCTCCCCCTCAGGGGAGGTCCCCCCATGTGTCATGCAGGATGAACGAAGCGTGAACATAGGTATAAAAATATATATCTTCTGGAATTATTTAAACCCGATCCATGGGGCGGGTGGATGAAGGATCCTCCGTGGGCGGGTGCTCTTCCCTGTGGAGAGCCTGCCCGAGAACGTGGAGAACGGCTTCCCTCGTGATGTCCCCGACCCTGACCCTCTTGCGGGATTGCGTTTCACCGGAAATGATCCGGATGGAACCGGCGGGTATCCCGAGGGCCCGGGCAAGGGTCTCGATGACCTCCCGGTTTGCCTTTCCCCGCTCCGGAGGGGCCCTGACCGCGCACCGGATACTTTTTCTCCAGGGGTCGTAACCCGTGAAAAAACCCGCTTTTGCGCTCGCAGGGGATACTTCGAGGGCGAGGATCACCCCGTCGTCGTCCCCGGTCACCGCATCCCCGAAGGATTCCATAAGAACACCTTGAGAACGATAGGAAGGTGTCGCCCGGCATTAACAAACAGGGATCACCAGCGGCTTACGCCGTCTTTCACCCGTTTAACGCCTCATGCCGGGCGGTGCCTGTCGCGCGCCCGGGTTGTCCCGTGGATCACCGGAAGGCAGATACCTTTCCCTCCCCCGGGGACCTATGGGCGCGCCATATCGGCACGGTACCGGTGTTCGACCTCAGGGGATATAACCTCTTCCGGGGAACCAGCGGGGGTTCCCCCGGGTGAAATCCCCGTCCTGGTATACCACCTCGCCCCCGATAAGGACGCAGGACGGGAACCCCGCTTCCCTTCCCTCGAACGGGGTCCACCCGCACCGGCTGTTGAGGTCCCGGGCGTGGATGGTAGTGGTCTCCCTCGGGAAGAGAGCGAAATCGGCCCGTTGCCCTGCCGTGAAGCCCGTCCCCGGGATGCCCAGGATCCGGCTGGGATTCTCAGACGTCTTTGCCACGAGGGATGCGAGGGTAATTTCTCCAGAGAGTACCTTCGGGATGAAGAGCGGGATCATGGTCTCCACGCCGGGCATGCCCGCGGGGGCCCTGGAGAACTCGGCTCCCTTTTCCTCCCTCGTGTGCGGGGCATGGTCAGAGGCAAGAACCGTGACCCGGTCCCATGCGGCAAAGAGCCTCTCCCGTTCTGCGGAGCCGCGGAGGGGGGGGTTCACCTTCCCACGGGGATCTTCGGTAGGGAAATCCTTAGATGAAAGGAGAAGGTGGTGTGGTGTAACTTCCGAGCTGTGGGGGACAGATGCTTCGACGGCACCTGCTGTGGAGAGGTGGCAGAGGTGGAGGTGCATGCCCTGCGGCGCCACCCCCTTCACCGTGTGGATCGCCCGGATCTCCCCCTCGGGAGAGCGGTTCATGCCGTGGGAAATGAGGTCTACATCCGGTTGGCCGTTCGCCTCCTCGGCATGGATGGTAGCAAGGGCCCCGAGTGATTGAATATCGGCGAGGAGGACACTCAGCTCCTCAGGTGAGATCCCGGGCGACCCCGTCGAAGGGGCGAGGAAGATCTCGCCGAATGCCATGGCTCCCCGTTTCCTGAGGTCCCGGAGGGGAGCTCCGGGAACCGCACCGGCGTTCACCGCGAAATGGCAGAGGGAGTCGCGCTGCGCCTCCCTCACCCGGGCCAGGAAGGCTTCGGTCGTCGTCAGGGGGGGAACGGTGTTCGGCTGGTCCACGACGAGGGTCACCCCCCCGGCGAGGGCCGCCCGGCTCCCGGTCCTCCAGTCCTCCTTCCGGGATTCCCTTGATCCCCCACGCATATGGACATGCATGTCCACCGCACCCGGAAGGACGAGGAGGCCCGAGCAGTCGATGGTCTCATCGGCCTTCCCTCCTGCCCCTGCATGGGCCACGATTCCATCGGCCACCGATATATCGACAATCCGGCCTTCATGGAGCCCGTAAGGGATGTGAACGTTTTTCAGGAGGAGGTCTAACATACCCTCGGCACCGGGTCGCCCAGGGGCGGCTCGATGAACCGCTCGCCCCCGATCCGCGTCCGCATGATGACCCGGTCCCCCCCGACTACCGTGCCCACGATGGCTGCCTCCTTCCCGTACCGGTGGGTACGGAGGGCCTCTAGAACCCTCTCGGCATCACCGGAAGCGACCGCCATCACCACCTTTCCCTCGTTCGCCACCTCGAGGGGATCGATGCCGAGCATCTCCGAGGCGCTCCGGACCGACCTCCGGATCGGGAGTGCCTCCTCCTCGATGACGACCCCGACCCTGCTCTTCCGGGCCATGTCGTTGATGGCATGGGCGAAGCCGCCCCGGGTAGGGTCCTTCATGGCATGGACGTCCCCCGCGGCAAGGGCCAGTTCCACGAGGCCCCAGACGGGTGAAACATCGGACCGGATCTGCTCCCCGAGCTCGAAGCCCTCCCGGTGGGTGAGCACCGCGAGGCCATGATCCCCGAGGGTGCCGGTGACGATGATCCGGTCACCGGGCATGAAGCCGTTGTCCCTGACGACCTTTTCTGCGACCCCGATGCCGGCCGTGTTGATGGCGATCTTGTCGAGGGCCCCCTGTTCCATGACCTTCGTGTCGCCGGTGACCAGGTGGGCCCCCGACTCGGTGAGGGCCTCGTCCATGGACCTGACGATCCGCTCCAGGTCGATGATATCGAAGCCCTCCTCGATGATCATCCCGCAGGAGAGGGCGATGGGGCGGGCCCCCATGACCGCGAGGTCATTCACGGTCCCGCAGACGGCGAGCCTCCCGATGTCCCCGCCCGGGAAGAAGAGCGGCCGGACGACGTGGGAATCGGTGGTGAAGACCACGTTCTGGTCCCCGATGGGGATGACCGCCCCGTCATCGAGGGACTCGAGGCCGATCCCGCCGGCATTGCGGTTCTTCACGTTCGTGAGCGTCCGGAGGAGCTCCCCCATGATCTCCCCGCCGGCCCCGTGGGCAAGGTTCACCTTCATGCGCCGTCCACGTCTATCTCAAGGGAGGTGACCATGATCTCCCGGCCCTGCACCACCTCGGGCAGGGCACCGCAGGTCGGGCAGACGAAGATCTCATCCCCCTCATACCCGCACGTACAGCGGGTCCTCGGCTTCACCGGCCTGCAGACGAGGGTGGCCCCCTTGAAGAGGGGGTCGTCCTCGGATATGGCCTGGAAGAGGAATTCCACCTGCTCGGGGTTCACGAGCGCCATCTCGCCGACGTCCACGTGGATCCTCTTCACCAGGTTTGCCCTGTTCTCGAGCGCAGCACGCCTGGCCGTGGTGTAGATGTCGTGAGCGATGGCATACTCGTGCATCACTCCTCCAGCGCCGCGTAGACCTGCCTGAAGATCTCCCGGGTCTCGAGGGCCTCTTCCCGGGAGAGCTTCTGAATGGCAAAGCCCACGTGGACGAGGACGAAGTCGCCGACGTCCACATCCACGAGGTCGAGCTGGACCTCCTGCCTGAGGTCCCCATAGTCCACCACTCCGACGTTGTTCCCTTTGAGCTCGATGACCTCGGCAGGGATCGCGATGCACATCTTCCCTCATCCTCCCGTCATGAGAAGCGCCGGGGAGGAGATTTGAACTCCCGAGGTGCAAGCACCAGCGGCTTTCAAGGCCGCCGCCTTTCCGGACTAGACTACCCCGGCTCCCTCAGGAACTTGGCGCCATCGCGTCAAAAAACCTTTCAAGGCGGCCGCCGCCTTTCCGGACCAGACTACCCCGGATCTCTCAGGAACCTGGCTCTCTCTCAAGGCTGCCTTCCCCGTGTGAAAAAGGATTTGGTTATCGCCGCCGTGCGATGACCGGGAGGGCAATGGCGAGGGCGATGAGGGCAAGGACGGCCGAGGCCGGGCTCTTCTGGGTCGTGGTGGGGACCGGGGTGGGGGTAGTGAAGAGCTGGACGCAGCTCGTGCAGACCGTCACCGAGGCCGCATTCGAGGCGGTGAGGGTGACCGTGCCCTGATCGCTGAAGGTGAAGGGATAAACCTTCACATAGACGGATCCGCCCCTTGCCGTGAAGGTCGCGGTCTCGCCTCCGATGGTTCCCTTCTCGTTCACGACATAGAGATGGTTATCCTCGTCCAGGTATTCCATCACCCAGTCGATCCCCGAGGAGGTGCTGATGGTGACCGTGCCCGGATTCGTCCTGACCGCGAAGTACGCCGGCTGGTTACGCGATGCCGGGGCGCTCGCCGAGAGCTGCGCCGGGGCGACGGTCGTGGTGACCACCGTGGTCTGGGCCGGCTGCAGGACCGTGAACTGGGCGTACCCGATGTACAGGTTCGTGGTGGAATCCGTGAAATAAGCAGTATAGGTTCCCGGCTCGGCGATGGTGATATCCGTTGAGAAGACGTCATTTTTCGTGGCGATGTACGCCGAGAATGCGGTCCCCCCGCCATGGTCAACCCTGAGCTGCACGCCCTTGTTCCCCGCGTTTTTCACCGAACCCCTGATGGAGAGGAGGCCGGTGAAGGACTGGGTAAGGGAGGAGGTGATACTGATATTTTTCTGCTGGTCGATCAGGGTCACCTGGAGCTGGGTTTTTGCTTCCCCCCCGAATGCGTCTGCGCCATTCGGCTTCGGGTCCACGAGCTCAAGAAGGTAGTCCCCGGGCTGGAGCCCGATGGTCGGGAAGCTCGCCGAAAAGACCCCCCCTTCCTGGACGACGATCCTCGTCCGGGCAACCTCCGTCTTCGTGAACCCCGCCTTATAGAGGATAAGATCGGTGGAGAAGCCGGGCTTGAGCGTATTCAGGGAGGACCCGGTCACCTCCAGAACCTGGCCGACCGTGATGGTTCCGGGAGCGCTCATCTCGACATAGGCCGCCTGCGCAGCGCCGACGAGGAGCACCACCGCGAGGAGTATCCAGGCAATCCTTTTCATAGGTACACATCCAACTACCGGAGATAAATGGTTTCTCGTGGCCCCGAACGGCCGGTCGCCGCCTGGATCGACCGGGAACGACGGGAGGACGGGATAGTTCCCGCCCTCACCCTTATCCTGAAGAGCGGCGGGTGCGGCTGGAACCGGTGCCTCATGTGCGGCTACCGGCACTTCCGGTATTCGTGCAACGCCTCCTTCCTCCCGGGGCTGATCCGGGGCCAGCTCACCTGGATCCGGGAGAGGTTCTCCGCGGAGGATTACGCCGTGGTGAAGATCTTCACCTCGGGTTCCCTCCTCGATCCCGCGGAGGTTCCCCCGGAGGTGCGACGGGAGATCCTCCGTGCTTTCAGGGGGAAGGCCGTGGTTGCGGAGACGAGGCCGGAGTTCGTCACCCGGGCGACCGTTGAGGAGTGCCTGGCGGACCTGGACGGCGGGAGCGGCCCGGTCTCCTTCACGGTGGCCATCGGCCTCGAAACCTCCGACGACGGGATCCGGGAGAAGTGCATGGCGAAGGGCTTTTCGTTCGAGGATTTCCTGGCCGCGTCCCGCACGGCGAGGAGGGCGGGCGCCGGGGTGAAGGCCTACCTCCTCCAGAAGCCGCCCTATCTCACCGAGACGGAGGCGGTAGAGGATGTGGTACGGTCCGTGCGGGAGGTCCGGCCCCATGCCGATGCCATCTCCCTGAACCCCTGCACCGTCCAGAAGGGGACGGAGGTGGAGCATCTCTGGAGACTGGGAGCCTACCGGCCGCCGTATCTCTGGTCGGTGCTCCTTGCCCTTTCGAGGGCAGGGGTGGAGATTACCTGTGACCCGGTGGGCGGGGGAACCCCGCGCGGGCCCCATAACTGCCCGTCCTGCGACGGGGAGCTCGTCCGGGGGATTCGGGACTACAGCCTCTCGGGCGACCGGTCGCTTCTCGACGCGCTCCTCGCCATTGACTGCACCTGTAAAAAGGAGTGGGAGTTCGTGCTCGGGGCCGAGCGCCCCTGGGCGATGCCCCTCACCCGGTGACGCCCGACTGGATTTCGAGCTGCTTCGCGAGGAGGGGAAGGAAGGTGCCCGCGTCGGAGACGACCCCGATGACCTGCTGGGTCCCCCGGTCCATGAGCTTCGTCACCGAGCTGGGATTGATGTCCACGCAGACGGTCTTCACCGAGGACGGGAGGCAGTTCCCGACGGCGATGGAGTGGAGGAGGGTCGCGACCATGAGGACCATCCCGCAGCCCTTCAGCTCCTCCCGCATGGCGTCCTGCGCTACGATGACGTCCGTGATGACATCGGGAAGGGGCCCGTCGTCCCGGATGGACCCGGCGAGGACGTAGGGAACCCCCTTCTTCACGCACTCGTACATGATCCCGCTTTTCACCACGTCCTTCTCGACCGCCTCCCTGATGGACCCCGCCCGGATCACCTCGCTGATGGCCTGGAGGTGGTGGCAGTGGCCCCCGATGACCGGTTTCCCCGTCGCGAGGTCCATCCCGAGGGAGGTCCCTACCAGGCTGTACTCGATGTCATGGGCGGCGAGGGCGTTTCCCGCGAACAGGGCATCGACATAACCCATCCGGATGATCTTTGCGAGGGCCGGCGCGGCCCCGGTGTGGATAATGGCAGGGCCCCCGACGAGGATGATCTTCCCCTTCTTCCGCTTGAGCTCGATCATCTCCTTTGCGATCTGGGCGATGATGGCCTCGCTCGGCCGCTCAGGGGAGACGGTGCCGTGCATGAACTCGAAGAGAGACTGCTTCCTGGGCCGGGCGGGGGGGACGACCTTCACCCCGTCCTCACCGACCACCACGAGCTCGCCCGCAAGGAGCTTGGAGAGGGTTTTACAGACCGCTTTCCCGGTCGCGGGGTCGAGGACGACCAGGCTGTCCATCTTCATCTCGTCCACGGGGATCCACCTGCCACCGTGCCTGATGAAGGTCGGGTGGTTCGTGGTCGAGTAGAAGTCCCTGGGGGCGATGCGGTTCCCCTCGGCTGGAATCAGGTGGCAGTCCTCGATCTCAACGGGCCGCGCGCCGAACCGGTGAAGCTCGGAGAGGATGAGCCCGAGTTTCGCCTCGTCCCGGGCCTTGACCCGGAGCTTCGCATACGAGGGGTCGGTCTTGCGTTTCCCCACATCGAACTCCAGGATCTCGAAGTTCCCCTCCATGTCCATGATCCGGTCAAAGACCTGGGTCATGATACCGGAATCAATGATATGACCCTCGAGCTCGATCTCCCGGGATGCTTCCATGCCTATACTTCGGCGCAGGGGGTTGATATGGTTAATCCAGAGGCAGGGGAGGTCAATCCGGTTCAGGTCTCACCCTGAGTGGGACCTGCCCTGGCGGCACGCACGGGAAAAAGGGGAGCTGCCTGATCATTGCCCCGAAGAGTCCCTTGGTCCGCACAGGACCCTCCGCACCGCCTCAAGATCCTCCGGCGTGTTTACGTTCAGCGCGAGATGCGGATCAGAAAGCAGGAGCCGGTATTCCTCCTGGGGTTCATGGATCCGCTTCCCGAAGAGGATGTTCACCCCGACCGGAACCGAAGGGGTCCCTTCCACCAGCTCGGTGTACCCGGTCCGGCACCCGCCGGTGGGGCAGAGGTCCCGGGGAACCCAGGCCGAGAGGGCCGGCTTGTCCTGCGAGAAGTAGGCATCCCGTATCGCCGCTATATGTTCAGGCCGGAGGCACGGGATATCGGCAACAGAGGTGAAGAGGGGTGAGGTTTCGTTGAGGTCGGAGACGGCCTCCATGATGTCCTCAACGTATCCCTTCCCTCTCGCCCGGTGGACGGGGATCCCCTGCGCCCTGAGGTAGTTCAGGGTCATGGGGGTCCGCCCTGATGTGACCACCACCACCTCGAGACCGGCCGAACCGAAGGCATCGGCCACGCGGGCGATCATCGGCCTCCCGCAGATATCGACGAGAGGTTTCTCTCCCAGCCCGAGCCGGCTCCCCTCCCCGCCCGCGAGGATCAGGGCAAGCATAGGGTGAGTGCCTCGACGAGCCGCTCGTTCTCCTCCCGGGTCCGGACCGCGACCCGGATGGCATCGGGGAGGCCGAATGAGGCACAGTCCCGGACGAGGATCCCTTTTTCGAGGAGCCGTGCCGCGAGGGGGGCAGCGGGTTTCCCGAGGGGAACGAGGATGAAGTTCGCAGACGAGGGAAGGGGTGAAAGGCCGAGGTCCCGGAATCTCTCCCCCAGCCATGCCCGTTCCGCGGCGATCTTCCGCCTCGATTCATCGAGCCGGTCGTAATTCCTGAAGGCGAGGATTGCGAACTCCTCCGCAAAGGCGTTCACCGACCAGGGGGGGCGGAACACCTCCATCCGGGCGATGAGATCCGGATCCCCGAACCCGTACCCGAACCTGAGGCCCGGGACGGCGAAGGCCTTGGTAAGGGACCGGAGGACGAAGAGGGATGCGTCCTTTTCCCTGACAAGGCTCTGGGCGGGATCGGAGAGCTCGATGAAGGCCTCGTCGAGGAACAAGATCCCGGGTCCGAAGGAGCCGGGGCTGTCCCGGGGGGAGGAGGAGGCGCGAAGCGGCTCTTCCTGTCCAGGGGGGAGAGGGGCCCCTCTGGACCGGGTTGGGGCCCCTCGGGACGGGATACCCCCACGCTTCCGGACCTGCCCCAGGAGATCCCGCACGCGATCCGCAGGCAGGAGCTCTCCCGTCGGGTTATTGGGGTTGCAGAGGAACCGCACCCGCGCGCGGTCAGGGTCCGTGACCGGATGGGCCCCGGCGAGCTCTCCAGAGAGTTCATACTCCCCGAAGGTGGGAGGTTCGACGAAGAAGCCGTCCCGGGCGGATAAGGCCGCCTGGCAGAAGACACGGATGGTCTCCATGGAGCCGTTCCCCACGGAGATCTCCTCCGGGTCGCGGTGAAAGGTCCTCCCTATCGCCTCCCGGAGGGCCTCGTACCGGTCGTCAGGATACGAGCCAAGGGCAGAGGGATCAGGTTTCCAGCGGATCTCCGGCGGGAATGGGTTCAGGCTCGCGGAGAAGTCGAGGAGAGGGCGACTGCCGTGCCTCCGGTACCAGTGGCAGGTGCCTCCATGGACCACCCTCCCGGGAATCTCCCTCTCCACGAACCTCCTCCCCGAACGGGAAGTGCCTTCTCCTGGCAGGAAGGCCTTCCCTAAACGGGAAGTGCCTTCTCCTGATAAGAAGGCCTTCCCTAAACGGGAAGTATTTGAGAATCCCTCCTTAAAAGAATTATGAAATCCCTGGAATCCCATAAAGAGAAAGTATAAATACCTACAAACAAATCAGTTCTTTATCCGCTTGACGGACAATTGTAGCACAGATGTCTGACATAAAGCAGACTTAAAGCTGCCAAATGTCAGACAGTGATGAAAATGGAACGGGTCACCATCCGCTTACCAAGGCAGCAGGTTGACATGCTCGAGAAACTCGTTTCAGCAGGTGAGTTCCCCACCATCTCCGAGGCCGTCCGCTACGCGGTCAGGGAGTTCGTGGAGAAGCATGGAAGCCGGATCATCAAGGAGAGCGACCAGGTTTCATTCAATGTTTAAGAGGTAATGGTATGCAGAGCCTGATTGACGAAGCCGTGAAAAACGCGGAACTCGAAAAGACGGATACCAAGACGAACGAGGCAGATGACTTCATCGGTGCCCCCCGGATCATGGTGATCGGGTGCGGCGGTGCGGGGAACAACACGGTGAACCGGCTCTACCACATGGGGATCGTCGGCGCCGAGACCATCGCCATCAACACCGATAAGCAGCACCTGGACATGATCCAGGCAGGGAAGCGCGTACTCATCGGGAAGTCCCTCACAAAGGGCCTCGGTGCAGGCGGGTACCCCGACATCGGGAAGCGCGCCGCCGAGATGGCCCGCCCGACCCTGGAGAGTCTCATGGAGTCGGCAGACCTCGTCTTCGTGACCGCAGGTATGGGCGGCGGGACCGGCACCGGGTCGGCACCCGTGGTTGCCCAGATCGCGAAGGACCAGGGCGCCATCGTTGTCGGGATGGTCTCCTACCCCTTCCAGGTCGAGAAGGCACGCCTCCTCCGCGCCGAGGAGGGGCTCGAGGGCCTCTCGAAGGCCGCCGACTCGGTCATCGTCCTTGACAACAACCGGCTCCTCTCCTACGTCCCCAACCTCCCCATCGGGCAGGCCTTCTCGGTCATGGACCAGCTCATCGCCGAGACCGTCAAGGGGATCTCCGAGACCATCACCGAGCCCTCCCTCATCCAGCTCGACTATGCTGACGTGAGGGCCATCATGAGCAAGGGCGGCGTCGCGGTGATGCTCGTGGGCGAGTCCAAGCAGCAGAACAAGGCCGAGTCCGTCGTCCACGAGTGCCTGAACCACCCGCTCCTCGACATCGACTACCGGGGGGCGACCGGGTCGCTCATCCACATCACCGGCGGAAACGATCTCACCCTCGCCGATGCCGAGGAGATCGCCTCGTCCCTTACCTACGAGCTCGACCCCCACGCCGACGTCATCTGGGGCGCCCGGATCCGGAACGAGTTCGAGGGCAAGGTCAGGGTCATGGCCATCATGACCGGTGTGAGGAGCGCGCAGGTCCTCGGGCCCTACGCCGAAACCGCGGCGAAGGTCACCCACACGAACGTCGCGAGGCAGGTAGCGCCGGCAGCCACCCCTGCGAGGGAAACCACCACCCGCGGGGACCGGAAGAGCGGCGGCCTCATCGATTTCATCTGAAATCCCAGAGAATCAACCTTTTCTTCGAAATACTTAAGAATCATCAGGGTGTTAACATATACAGAACCCTGGTGTGTCGTACCCCTGTTTTAGGGTGTACCATGCCGGGCTTTCGTGCAGGAAGGGATCCTCGCACCACGGGAACGGGAGTCGAACACCATGTACCGCCAGACGACCATCGGAGGGACGGCTGCCCCGATGCCGGACCTTGCCGATAGTGCGCTCTTTTCATGGTATGCTTCCGTACCTGCGTCGCCGTGCAGGATCACGCCGCCGGTCACTGCGGAGGGGTCGAGAACCGGTAGACTTGTCGAGGAATGAATGGAGATGTTAAACGATCTCATCGAGAAGAGGAAGAAAACCCTTGCGGAATCCGAGCAGCACAAGAACCGGAGGAACGAGCTGAACGCCCAGGCGAGCAAGTTCGCGGGCGAGCGCAACGCGTTGAACGGTGCTACCCGGGGCTTTGTGGACGAGGCCCAGCAGAACAAGGAGGCCCGGGACAAGGAGAACGGCGAGGTCCAGGCCCTGAAGGAGCAGAGGAACGAGCTCAACAGGCAGGCCAACGAGCTCTTCGAGGAGATCGAGGCCTACAAGAAGGAGCACGGCAACATCCGGAGCCGGGGCTTAAAGGAGCTCCAGAAGCAGGCCGAGTACCTGGAGTTCAGGCAGCAGACCGAGGTCTTCACGACGGACAAGGAACGGGAGCTCATCGAGAAGATCAAGCAGATGAAGGAGTCCATCAAGGAGCAGGAGGCCGAGCTCGAGCAGAACAAGGAGATCCGGACGAAGCTCACCCAGGCCCGGGAGTTCCGGAAGCAGGCCAGCGAGATCCATGCCAGGGTCACCGAGATGGCCGACCTCGCCCAGAAGCACCATGACTCCATGGTCGAATGCTACAAGAAGGCCGACAAGTCCCGCGAGGCGGCCGACGCGGTCCACCGGCAATTTGTCGAGGCGCAGGAGGCGGCGGACGCCGAGCACAAGTTCTTCATCGCCTGCCAGAAGGAACTCCGCGACTTCGACAAGGTGATAAGCGGCCTCCGGAAAAAGACCCAGAAGGCCAAGGTCACGAAGGAGCAGAAGGCGGTGCGGAAGGAGGCAGAGCGTATCTTCAACCTATTCCGGGGCGGCGAGAAGCTCACCACCGACGATATCCTCCTCCTCCAGCGCTCAAAGCTCATTTAACCCCTCTTTTCCCCTCCTTTCCCCGAACCGGCCCCCCGGCCGCATATAAGGATATATAGCTTCCGCGATGACCCTCTATAAGAGATGCCGGAGAAAAGAACCCTCGTCCTGTGCGTCGACCGGGACGATGACATAGGGTACAAGGCAAAGGTCCAGAGCCCGGTGATCGGGAGGGAAGCGGCCCTCGCCGCCGCGACCTCCCTCGCCCTCGCCGATCCCGAGGACTCCGACGTGAACGCCATCTTCCAGGGGATCCGGATCTATGACGACCTCGTGAAGCATGGGGAGGAGGCTGCCATAGCCGTCCTTGCAGGGAACCACACGGACATGATCCAGGGGGACCGGAAGATCGCGGCCTCCCTCGAGCAGGTGATCCGGACCACGGGCGCGGCCTCGTGTATCCTCGTCTCCGACGGCGCCGAGGACGAGTTCGTCCTCCCCATCATCTCGTCCCGGATCCCCGTCGCGAGCGTCCGGCGGGTGATCGTCTCCCAGATGCCGAACCTCGAGTCCTCGTACTACATCATCCGGAAGCTCATCGACGACCCGAAGATCTCCCGGGTCTTCCTCGTCCCCATCGGCCTTGCCATGCTCCTCTATGCCATCGCGACGCTCGTCGGGTATCCCGAGGGGGCAACGGTCATCGTCCTCGGGGTCGTCGGCACCTACCTCCTCTTCCGGGTCTTCGGCATCGACACCTTCTTCGGCGAGGGGGTCTCCTCCCTCCAGTCGTCACTCGAAAAGGGACGGTTCTCCTTCGTCACCTCCATCTCGGCGATCGTCCTCGCCATCATCGGGGTCGTTCTCGGCTCGGCATCGGTCTTCGAGAACTACACCTCCGAGTTCTCGATGGGCATCTTCCTCTACGTCATCTCCTTCCTCTACGGGTCGATCGGCTGGTTCACGGCCTCGGCCCTCATCGTCACCGCCGGGAAGGTCATCGACACGTACCTGAACGACCCGCCCGGGCTCCAGAGGACCATCGTCCTCCCCTTCTTCGTGGGCGCGATAGGCCTCATCGCCTATGGAGCGAGCGTCTATACCCTCTCGGTCTCGAACCTGCTTAACTTCCCGTATACGCCATCCCAGGGCTCCCAGTTCATCACGCTCACGGTGGTATGCGGGCTGCTCGTCGCCCTCATCGGGGTCTACATCCAGTCGGTGATCGGCAGGTGGACGCGGGGAAGGATCGGGACGGTCTCAAAATAGGCCGGGTCGGGGGTACAATAGGCCGGGTCGGGGGGAAGGATCAGGGCGGTTTCCCGAAGTACCCGAACCCCTTCGGGATATCACTGGTTTTCGGGTACGTGTTGGTGAAGCCCGGGGCCTCCACCTTCACCTCGGGGAAGGTCACCCCGAAGGTGTGGGGAGGGAACCAGTAGGCCTGGTCACCGTAGTTCTCCGAGGGGCCGGGCATGGTGAAGACGGCCCTCGCGAGGCCCACCTCCTCGGCCTTCAGGGAGGGGAAGTTCAGGGCCTTCTCGGCCTTCTTCTCGAGGTCGCCGCTCCCGAAGAGGAGGATGATCAGGCCCATCCCCGGATCGAGGGTGTAATCCACCTCAACCCTGGCCGTCCCGTCCCTGAGCTCTATCCTCGCCTCCTCGAAGGAGACGTACCCGATCTTGTTCCCTCCTGTCGCAAGGGCCGGGAGGGCAAGGCCTGCAAGGAGGAGCCCGAGGAGCACCAGGAGAGGCCAGCGCATGGCCCTTGAGTATCGCCCCCCTGCTCATAAAATGGTTGCGATCCCTGCCGGCCTGCTCCGTCGGAGATCCCAGAAGATCCCTAAAAAGCCATCGATCCGCATCTGGCGCCTTCCAGCCTTATCCCCGGGAAGGGAACCGGGATCGCCCGGCCTTTGGGAAAACGGACCATATATTCGGGATTTCAATCCGGGGGCAATCGGTCCCCCTCCCCCTCATGCCAGGCTGTAGTAAAGGGCCACGAAGCCGATGACCACGGCCACGGCATAGACCAGGTACGCGAGGAAGAGGGGTGCACCGGTGAGGCTCGCCCGGGAGGCGAAGATGACCAGGGATGAGCCGACGACCAGGGCAGCGGTGATGAGCCCCACGAGGACCCGGTCGCTCGCCCGGTCCATGATGTGCTGGAGCCGCATGAGGTCGCCCTCGGCGACCTCGAACCGGAAGGAGCCGGTCGAGAACCGCTTCAGGATGCTGTTCACGTTCGCGGGGAGCTCCATGAGCCCCTCGAAGGCCGTCGCCGCCGACTGCCGCGCCCGCCGGCCGAGCTCCTGGACCGCGTAGTCCTTCTCCTCGAGACCCTCCATGTAGGGCTCGATGTAGGAACTGAAGTTGAACTCGGGGTCGAGACTTTTACCGATGTCGGCCACCATCATGATTACCTTGAGCATGAGCATGAGGTTCATGGGGACCTGGAGGTGGTAACGCCTCATCACACCCGTGAGCTCCTGGATCACCTGGGAGAAGTTCACATCCTTCAGCTGGAACTCGCTGTAGTCCATGAGCGTGACGAACAGGTCGTCCCGGAGATTGTCCACATCACCCGGTTTCACCGCCACCCCGAGCTTCTCCAGGCACCGGATCATGAGGTCCACATCGTTCTCGAGGATCGAGAGGACAAGGTTCGTGAAGGTATGCCGCTTCTCGGGCCGGATGACCCCGATGATCCCGAAGTCGAGGAAGTAGAGGTCCCCCTTCCGGGTGACGATGAGGTTCCCGGGATGCGGGTCGCCGTGGAAGAACCCGTCCTCGAAGATCTGCTTCATGTACGCATAGAAGCCCCGGGAGCCGATATCCCGGGGGCGGATCCCGAACGCCCGGATTCCTTCGACGTCGTCGATCCTCACGCCCTCCGCGTACTCCATCACGAGGAGCCGTGCCCCCGAGTACTGCCAGAAGATCTCCGGGCAGCGGATGCCGTCGAGGTCCCGCATGTTCCGCGCCAGCCGCTCTGCGTTCTTCCCGTCCCGGACGAAGTCGAGCTCCTTCCGGATCTGGACCGCGAAGTCATGGACCATCCCGGTGGGGTTATACACCCTGAGGTCGGGGAAGACCTCCTCCACCCTCCTTGCGAGGCCCTGGAGGATGACGAGGTCCTTCTCGATGATCTCGGGGATACCCGGCCTCTGGACCTTGAGGGCCACCTTCGTCCCGTCTTTGAGCACCCCCCGGTAGACGAGGGCTATGGAGGCCGACCCCACGGGCTCCTCGTCGATACTCTCGAAGACGTCTTCGGTGCAGCCGCAGTACTCCTCGAAGATGGGTTTCACCTGGGCAAAGGGGACCGGGGCGACCCGGTCCTGGAGCTTCTGGAGCTCGGCGACGAGCTCGGGGGGGAGGAGCTCGGTGCGCGTCGCGGCGATCTGCCCGAACTTGATGAAGGTGGGCCCGAGCTCCTCGATGGCGAGCCGCATGCGCACGTAGACCGGCCGCTTCTCGGGGAAGTGCTTCTGGAAGAACTTCAGGTTCCTGACGCCCGGGAAAACCTGGTCTATGGCGATCCCGAAGCCGTACTTCACGAGCACGTCGGCGATCTGGCCGTAGCGCCGGAACCGGGACACCATGATTTCCGGTCAGCTCTCCCCGTATGAATAGGTTCTCCTTGCCCGCCACGGGTACGGCAGCACGACGAAGAGCGGGATGGCGATGAGGGTGATCCCGAGGAGCGACCAGAGGGCCCCCGCGAGGCCGATAGCATCCCCGAGGGCACCGATGAGGGCGACGCCGAGCCCCCCGACCCCCATGGAGAGGCCGAGGAGGAGGCCGGAGGCGAGGCCGAGGTTCCCGGGGAGGAGCTCGTGGGCTATGGCAAGGGTCACCGAGAAGCTCGACCAGAGGGAGAACCCGAAGAGCATGAGGGAGAGGAGGCCGGCAGGGCCGGGGATGAGGAGGAAACCGGTGAGGAAGACCGCGGTCCCCGCCATACCCGCGAGAATGGTCTCCTTCCTCCCCGAACGGTCTGATACGGCGCCTCCGAGGAACTGGCCGGCCACTCCGACGAGGAGCGTGAGGGAAAGGAGGGTGTTTGCCGCGAGGAGGCTGAACCCCCGCTCTACAAGGAAGGTGGGCAGGTAGGCGATGGACCCGAAGATCACCATGGCCCGGAGGGATGCCGCGGCGACCAGGATCGCGACGGGTGTCCAGGAGGCCGGGCCCGGTGCCGCCGGGTTACCGCTTCCTCCGGGCATTCCCCTTGGGAGGGAGGGGACGAGGAAGGGGAAGACCGCCGCCATGGCGAGGGCGGGGAGGGCCATGAGGAGGATCCCTTCCTGCCCGAGCAGCTCGATGGCCGCACCCGCGGCGATCGGGCCGAGGGCGAACCCCAGGTTCCCCCCGACCACGAAGTAGGAGATGACCTGGCCCCGGTTCTCGTCGGTGGACATCCGGCCCGTCAGGGCGAGGGCGACCGGGTGGAAGGCGGCATGCCCGAGGGCGGCGATGCCGCAGAAGAGGAGCATGGCCGAAAAGCCCGGGGCGACGCCGAGGAGGGAGATGAAGAGCCCGCAGAGGAGGATGGAGAGCGCCGGCGGGAGCTGGAGCCCCTTCCGGTCATGGATCAACCCGATCCCGGGCTGGGCAAGGGAGGAGACGGCGTTGTACACGGTGACGAGGAGCCCGGCGGCGAGGTACGAGAACCCCAGCCTGAGAATGAGGAGGGAGATGATGGCAGGGAGTGCCGGCCCGTAAAGGTCGGTGACCAGGTGGGCCGCGGAGAGCCCGGCGATGGTACGCCCGTCGGACGTCACGCTCCCGGCAGCCTCCGGATCCTCGCTATCTCGACGTCAATCTCCACGGATTCGCGGCGGTGAAACGGCATGGTCATCTTCAGGGCCATGGCCCCCCCGATGGCGAACCCGATCTCCGCCCTCCCGGCGGTGTATGCCTCCAGGAACGGAATGGACCCGGAATTGAAGATACCATACACCACCGGTGCGATAACGAGGGCGGCATCTACGAAAGGCCGGTCGGCGTGGGGGTCCCGGGCCCCGAAGGGGGGATTCATTACCACGGTATCGAACCGGCCCAGCCCCTCGATGATCTCCTGGTCACGGACATCCCCCTGCACGAACTCGATCCCTGCCTCCAGACGGGCCGCGTTCCTCCGGGCGACGGCAAGGGCGGCAGGATCCAGCTCCACCCCGACCACCCCCGAGGCCCCGAGGAGGGACGCCCCGCAGGCAAGGATCCCGGTCCCGCAACCGAGGTCGCAGACCGTTTTTCCCTCGATGTCGCCGAGGAGGTGGGCGTGGTGGAGGAGCCGGGCGGCGAGGACCGCAGGGGTGGTGTACTGCTCGGTCCGGGGGTCCGGCCTTTCGAACCCCTCCAGCCCCTCGAGGGCGATCTCCAGGGTACGGAGCCTCATCTCACTCCCACTCGTCCAGGCCGAATTCCTCCCAGGTCCGGGCTCCGCAGAGGATCTCGAACTCCGGCGGGGAGAGGACGGGGACGGGGAACCGGGCCTGGTCGTCGTAGGCGAGCCGGGGGCAGGCGGTGTTCACGTAGCAGTCGAAGCCGAGGTTCAGGAGCTCGCCGGGGCTCACCTCGCACATCGCCACGAGGACCGCTTTTTCAGAAAGTCCGGCAAGGCGGCGGGCCAGGGCGAGGCGCTGCTGGCCGCTCTTCGTGGAGACGATGATCCCGATCCGCTCCGCCCCCCGGGCCTTCTCGAGGAGGGCGAACCTCCTCCGCTTCAGGCGATCGGCTGAGACCTGGACAGCGGTCCCCTGGAACGGGTCGAGGGCGATCACCCGTTTCCCCGTCGCGAGCTGGATTCCCTCGGGGTGGAAGAGCCCGGTCCCGACGTAGAGGATCTCGCCGCAGCCGGTCTCTCTCGCGGCCGAGAAGGAGCAGCCGAGCACCTGGCCGGGGTACCGGGCCCTCCCGCAGCCCCCCGCAACCACCGCCTCGATACCACGCTCCCCGAGGAATTCCACCATCCGGTCGAGGAGGTGGAGGTGCTGCGAAGTGGTGACGAGGCCCACCCGTTTCCCGGAGAGGTGGGGGATGGCCTTTTCGAGGGCCTCCACCGGGAAGTTCACGGGATGGAGGTCATAGATGATCCCCGGCCGATCGTCGAGGGGCGCGTGGCCCACGTGCACCAGAGCGTCGGCAAGGGCGAGGGCCGGGAGGGGGAGGTCGCAGGCCCCGTAACAGGGATCGCCGCTCACGATGACCTCGAAGCCGGCCGCCGAGAGCGCGAGGGCCATCGCCGGTGCCCTTCTCTTCAGCCCCTCCGGGAACTGGAGGGCCACCCGCCTGGCTCCCCGCTCCCTGAGGTCCGCGATGAGCCTAGAGAGATCTTCCAACGATACGCACCTTTCCCCGGGCGACCTCGATATCGACGAGGGACTTGACCGGCCTCCCCACGTCTGCCTTCCCCCGGCGGATTGCGACGCAGATATCGGCGATTTCGGCCCCCACGTGCTCCAGCGCCTGGATGAGGGCGAGCATGGTCCCGCCGGTGGAGAGGACGTCGTCCACGATGGCCACCCGGTCCCCCCTCCGCACCCCGTTCAGGTACAGCTCCCCCTTCGAGTAGCCCGTGGTCTGGTGCACGGCCACCTCGCCGGGAAGCTCGTACCTGCGCTTCCTGACAACCGTGAAGGGGATGTCGGTCATGAGGGAGAGGGTCGTGCCGATGTGGATCCCCATCGCCTCGGCGACCACGAAGAGCTTCACGTCCTTTAGGTCGAGGACCTTGACCATGGCCGTGCAGACATCCCGAAGGAGGGCGGGGTCGACCTGCGGTACCCCGTCGGTAATGGGATGGATGAAGTAGTCATAGTCCCCCCGTTTGACGATGGGGCACGTCTCAAGGGATTCGATGAGTCGTTCAAGCATAGAGTTCACCCATGGCGACGATGAAGGCCTCGACCTGGTCCCGGCTCACGTGGGGCATGCAGACAATCCGGAGGTGGCCCCGGCGGGTCCGGGAGACCTGCCAGCCCGGGGGTGTCCTCTCGCAGGCAAAGGTCGCCACGTTCACGTCCGGGGTCACCGCCCTCGCTATTCCGAGGGTCTCGAGCCCGGCGATGAGCCGCTCCGTGTTCGCCATGCAGCCCCGGACGGTGGCCCGCATGCCCTCCCTGCCGAGGTATTCGAGCACGGCGAAGGCCCCGGCGACCGGGCCCCCGGGCCGGGTACCGGTGAGGGTGTACACGTTCTTCACGGTCAGGTACGGCGTCGCCACGGCAAGCGGGGCAAGCATCTCCTCCTCCCTGACCAGGAGCGCGCCCGCCGGGATGGGTGACATGCCCATCTTGTGCGGGTCCACGGAGATGGAGGAGACTCCGGGGAGGGAGAAGTCGAAGGGCATGGGATCTTCGAGGAATGGGATCACGAGGCCCCCGAAGGCCGCATCGACATGCAGGAAGATCCCGCGGTCCTCGGCGATCTCCGAGAGTGTCCTGATCGGGTCCACCATACCGTACTCGGTGGTGCCCGCGATGCCGACCAGGCAGGCGGTGTTCCGGTCGATCTGCTCCTCCGCCTGCTCCGGGTCCATCCGGAGGTTATCGTCCAGAGGCACGGTGCGTATCCCGATGGAGAGGATGTCGCAGGCCTTCTCGAAGGAGAAGTGGGCAGACTCCGGGACGACCACGTTCGGGTTTTTCACCTTCGCGAGCCCCCGGGCCATCCGGAGGACCTGGATGTTACTTTCGGTCCCGCCCGAGGTGGCGTACCCGAAGGCCCCGGGGTGATGGAGGAGGTCCCCGAGCCGGCGAACGAGGAGCCGCTCCACCGCGGCCGTGCCCGGGAAGAGGCCGGGATCCCCGAGGTTTGTCCCGGCGAAGAGCGCCTCGGCCTCGAGGGCGACCGGGTGGGGGCGGGTGCACATCGAGGAGAGGATCCTCCCGTACTCCAGGTCCTCCCCCCTTTTCCCGGCGAGAAAGGAGAGGAGCTCCTCCCTCCTACACCCCTTCTCGCGCATGGACCCTTCTTGCCGCCTCGAGGATCATCCGCTGCTCGGTGCGGGCCACCCGGTCCCGGATCTTCGCGACGGCATCGATGTTTGCCGAGAGGCTCGAGATCCCGTGCTCCACGAGCCATTCCGCCATCTCAGGGTCGGACCCGGCCTGGCCGCAGATGGAGCACTCCACGCCATAGCTGCGGCAGACCTGGATCGTCTCGTCGATGATCCGGAGGACCGCGGGGTGCTTGGGCTTGTACATGGAGGCCACGTTCTCGTTGTTCCGGTCGACGGCAATGGTGTACTGGATCAGGTCATTCGTGCCGAAAGAGGCGAACCGGATCCCGGCCCTGATGAAGTCCTCGATCAGGATGGCGCTCGCCGGGATCTCGACCATGATCCCGAGGGTGACGTTCTCCACGTCCACGCCCCATCCCGCCATCATCTTCTTCGCCTGGATGAACTCGTCGGGGTGGGAGACCATGGGGAACATGATCCCGAGGTTTGCGTAGCCCGCCTGCCAGAGGCGCTTGAAGGCCTCGACCTGGAGCCGGAACTGGTCCGCGGCCTGGAGGTCACGCCGGATCCCGCGCCACCCGAGCATGGGGTTGTGCTCGTGGGGCTCGTCCTCACCCCCGGCCATGTTCCGGAACTCGTCGGTGGGCGCGTCCAGGGTCCTCACCCAGACGGGCTTTCCCGGGAAGGCGTCGAGGACAATCCGGATCCCGCCGGCGAGCTCATTGATAAACTCCTCCTCCTTCCTGCTCCGGATGTACCACATGGGGGTCTTGTTGAGGCCGAGGATGAGGTGCTCGATCCGGAGCAGGCCCACGCCGTCGGCACCCGTCGCCGCCGCCCGGGCCGCGGCCTCTGGCAGCGAGACGTTCACCTTCACCGAGGTCGCGGTGATCAGAGGTGCGGCAGCCGCGACCGGAGCGGCCAACGCCTTCTCCTTCGGGGCGGCGGCCGCGGTCCTCCCCTCGTAGACGAGCCCCTTCTCACCATCGACCGTGACCACCTGCCCCGGGCGGAGGACCGAGGTGGCCTTCTTCGTCCCGACGACCGCCGGGGTCCCGAGCTCCCGGGAGACGATGGCCGCGTGGCAGGTCATCCCGCCCTCGTCGGTGACGATGGCCGCCACCTTGCGCATGGCAGGGACCATGTCCGGGTTCGTCATCTTCGCGACGAGAATGTCCCCCTCCTTCACGTTCCCCGAATCCCTGGCATCCCGGACGATGGCGACCTTTCCCGAGCCGATTCCGGGGGAGGCCCCCTGCCCCTCGACGAGAACCTTCCCCGCGCTCGCGGCGGCGGGCTTCCCCTTCACCGGAGCCTTGATGGTCGTGATGGGCCGGGACTGGAGGATGAAGAGGTTCTTCCCCGCGATGGCCCACTCGAGGTCCTGGGGGACGCCGTAATGCTCCTCGGCGACCTTCCCGAACTTCGCGAGCTCCTTCACCTCGATGTCGGAGAGCACCGGGGCCTTCTGCATGTTCGGGGGAACCTCCACCGTTTTCGTCCCCTTCTTCCCCTCGGGGACCACCATCTCGAGTTTCTGGGAGACGAGCCGGTCGATGACCTGCCCGGACCGGTGGTCGAAGACGTACTTGTCGGGGGATACCGAGCCCGAGACCACCGCCTCGCCGAGGCCCCAGGAACCCTCGATGATGGTGAGGGGCTCGCCGGTGACCGGGTGGGAGGTGAACATCACGCCTGCCTTCTCGGCGGCCACAAGCTCCTGGACGACGACCGCGATGTTCACGCTCCGGTCGTCGAAGCCCTGCTTGGCCCGGTAGTAGATGGCCCGCGCCCCGTAGAGGGACGCCCAGCACTTCTGGACCGCGA
>DATKKN010000087.1:0-8513 GCA_035542895.1 Methanomicrobiales archaeon
GCGCGGCACAAGGGGAAGATCGTGATGCAGCAATGAGAGATGTCGCAGTCATCGGGATCGGGTGCACCCCCTTCGGGGAGAAATGGGAGGCATCCTTCAGGGACCTCTTCGTCGAGGCAGGGGCCCTCGCGCTTGCGGACGCGGAGCTGTCGGGGGAGCATATCGATGCGATGTACGTCGGGAACATGAGCGCAGGCCGGTTCATCGAGCAGGAGCACATCGGGGCCCTCATCGCCGACTACGCGGGCCTCTCAACCCGGCGCATCCCGGCAACAAGGGTCGAGGCCGCCTGCGCCTCGGGGGGCCTCGCCTTCCGGGAGGCGGTGATCGCGGTCGCGAGCGGGATGGAGGACATCGTCGTCGCGGCCGGGGTCGAGAAGATGACCGACGTGGGCACGGGCGCGAGCGTCGACACCCTCGCCGGGGCGGCGGATCGGGAATGGGAGGGGTTCATGGGCGCAACCTTCCCCGGGCTCTATGCCATGATGGCGACGGACTACATGCACCGCTACCCCCTCACGAGAGAGCAGCTCGGATTGGTCGCCGTAAAGAACCACCGGAACGGGGCGAGGAACCCCATCGCCCAGTTCCGTCAGGAGATCACCCTCGATACGGTTCTCAATTCGTCGCTCGTTGCAGACCCGCTCAGGCTCTTCGACTGCTCCCCGATCACGGACGGGGCAGCGGCGGTCATCCTCGCGCCCCTCGAGCGGGCGAGGGAGTTCACCGATACCCCGATCAGGGTCCTCGCCACAGCCCAGGCGAGCGACACCATCGCGCTCCACGACCGGCGGGACATCTCTACTCTCGACGCGACGGTGGTCGCCGGCGAGCGTGCCTTTGCCATGGCCGGGCTCCCCAGATCGAAGATCGATTTCCTGGAGGTCCACGACTGCTTTACCATAGCCGAGATCTGCGCCATCGAGGATCTCGGGTTCTGCCGGAAAGGCGAGGCAGGAAGGCTCACCGAGGAAGGGATCACGGCCCTCAACGGGGATCTCCCGGTGAACACGAGCGGCGGCCTGAAGGCCTGCGGCCACCCGGTCGGGGCAACCGGGATCAAGCAGGTCTGCGAGATCGTCCAGCAGCTCAGGGGCGAGGCCGGGGCGCGCCAGGTGGAGGGCGAGATCGGCCTCACCCACAATGTCGGCGGTACCGGCGCGACCGTCGTCGTCCACATCCTGGGGGTGACCTGAATGTCCGTCGCACGCTTCTGGCGGAAGATTCCCCAGCGGTACAACCTGGTCGGGACGAAGTGCGAGTCCTGCGGGAGGCACTACTTCCCGCCCCGGTCCTTCTGCCCGGACTGCCGGCGCGGGGGGAAGATCGTCGAGTACCGGTTCCCGGGAACGGGGAAGGTCGTCACCTACACGGTGATCCGCTCTGCCTCGGAGCAGTTCGAGAACACCACCCCGTACGTCCTCGCCATCATCCAGCTCGACGAGGGGCCCCGGCTGACGTCGCAGGTCGTCGCAAAACCGGAGGAGGTGGCGGTGGGTACCCGGGTCAGGTCGGTCTTCCGCCGGATCATGGCCGACGGCGAATCCGGCGTGATCCACTACGGTACGAAGTTTGTGCCGGTGAAATAATCAACGCAGATTGGATAACCAGGAAGTTCCCATCTGAATTCCTTTTTAGCGGATTTCATCATCCTTACCATGGGATGCTCTCGGGGGAGGGAGGTTTCGGAGAAACCGACCTCGAACGACGGAGTCGTGAGGGCTACGCCCCCCGCCGCATGGGCATCCCCCGGTTTCGGGGAACCTCTGATCCGTGGTTTCGGGTTTTCCATGATCCAAGGTTCCGGTTAATCCTTGTACAGGAGTTCCCGGACAGGCCTATCCTCTTCCGGGGGACGCCACAGCAGCGGGGAGGGAGGGTTCGAAAATCTGATGATTTTCTCGACCGCCGCAACCGCCCACGCGGAGCGGCAGCGGCAGGGTTCATCAGAATGGGAGGTTTCGTCAGAAACCGACCATGAGCGACGAAGTCGCGAACCCGACCTCCCCCAGGAGCGTCGATAAGACCCCACCCGCCACCCCCTCCTCCACCCTTTCAGGGCACCGGGACATGGCGATGCACGGTGTATAGGCCTATCCCCACGCGGGGGACGCCGCAGCGGCGGGGGCGAGGGCGGAGCCCGAGTCCCCCAGGAGCGTCCAGAAATAACAGGGTCTGTCGGGTTATTTCACTTCGAGGTCGTACACGGCGAGCCACTCCGCAGGCGAGTAGGAATGGACCACCCTCTCACCAAGGATCGCGAGGCCCTTCCCCTCCAGGTCCGGCGCAAGGGCGCATTCCTTCCCGACCATCGCATAGAGATGGATAATCCCACCGGGGCGGCAGAGGGCAAGCGCCGCATCGAGGAACCGTACCGCGCCGAAGGGGAGGTTCATCACCACCCGGTCGAACCCGCGCGGGAGGATGCCGGGGAGCCGCGCGGCGTCGGCGAGGAGGGGGAGGACGTTCCCCGCCCGGTTCAGGCCGATGTTCTCCAGCATGAGCCCCACTGCTCCAGGGTTGATGTCCGCGGCGTACACCACGGCGGCCCTCGCCGCGAGGGTGATGGCGAAGGGGCCGACCCCGGCGAACATGTCGAGCACCCGCTCCCCTGCATCCATGAGCCCGAGGACGTGCTGCCGTTCGCATGAGAGGCGGGGTGAGAAGTAGGCGAGGGCGAGGTCGATCTCGAACCGGAGGCCGTACTCGGTATAGCGCGTCCTCGTCGTGGGTTCTCCTGCGAGCACGGTGAACTTCCTGGTCCGGAACTCCCCCTCCACCGGTCCCTCCGGGGAGAGGACCGTGCGGATCGAAGGCCGGGAGCCGAGGAGGAGTTCGGCCTCCTCCCTGCCGCCCTCGAGGAGAATCGCGATGCCCCCGACAAGGTCATGGCGGGGGAGGTCCGGCCGCTCCGGGATCTCCCCGAAAAGGGCCTTCCCGCATCCCTCGCAGGGTTTCTTCACCGGGAAGAGAAGTTCGTCCCCTTCCGTCCTGATGACCAGGGTGGGGTCAAGGAGTCCCTCCCTGAGGAGCTCGAGGCGCCGCCTCTCCCCCCCGGATTTCGGCACCCTGATGCACCAGGCCTCCCTCACCATGCCCGTTCACCCTCCAGCTTTAATCCTCCGGTTCCCCACAAGATGATCATGGATCAGTACCTCGAGAGGCTAAAAAAAGGCACGCTGAAACTGCATGCCCTGGAGAAGGAGGTACCGGCCCCCGAGGCCATCCGGATCCGCCGGGCCTTCATCGAGCAGGAGGCGGGGGTGCAGCTCCCGAAGATAGGCTCCTTCACCATGGATCCGTCGGTGGCCGTCACCCGGAACATCGAGAACATGGTAGGAGCCGTCCAGGTGCCCGTCGGCGTGGCCGGCCCCCTGAAGGTGCGTGGGGAGCATGCCGGGGGCGAGTTCTACGTCCCCCTGGCCACCACCGAAGGGGCTCTTGTCGCATCGGTGAACCGGGGGTGCGGGGCCATCACCCGGGCCGGCGGGGCAGACGTTCGGATCCTCAGGGAAGGGATGACCCGCGCCCCGGTCTTCTCCACCCGGGACATCCTTCATTCGCAGGAGGTGAAGGACTTCGTGGACCGGAACCTGGATGCCCTCGCGGCCGCCGCTGCAGAGACCACCTCCCACGGGAAACTGACGGGCGCCATGGCCTTCGTCACCGGGACGACCGTCCACGTGCGCCTCGAGTTCGACACGAAGGACGCCATGGGCATGAACATGGTCACCATCGCGAGCGAGCGCATCTCGGGCCTCATCGAGGAAAAGACCGGGGCGCACCTCGTCGCCCTCTCGGGGAACCTCTGCACCGACAAGAAGCCGGCCGCGGTGAACGGCATCCTCGGCAGGGGGAAGACCGTGGTCGCGGGCGTCTTCCTCCCCGACGGCCTCGTCTCCGAGGTGTTCAAGACCGGCGCGGAAACCCTCGCGGAGGTGAACTACCGGAAGAACCTGCTCGGGTCGGCCCGGGCCGGCTCCCTCGGCTTCAATGCCCAGGCGGCGAACATCATCGCCGCCCTCTTCATCGCCTGCGGCCAGGATGCCGCCCACGTCGTGGAGGGCTCGGGGGCCTTCACCACGGCCGAGCGGCGGGAGGGGGGCGCCTACGTGGCGGTGACGATCCCCGCCCTCCAGCTCGGCACCGTCGGGGGAGGAACCGGCCTCGACACCCAGCGGGAATGCCTCTCCCTCCTCGGGGTCGCCGGCGGGGGCACTCCGCCCGGCGCTCATGCCCGGAAGTTTGCCGAGATCGCCGCCGCGGCGGTCCTCGCCGGCGAGCTCTCCCTCCTCGGGGCCCTCGGGGCAGGGCACCTCGCCCGGGCCCACCGGGCCCTCGGCAGGGGGAACCCCAAGGGGGATCTCGATCCCCCGGGGGAGAGGGAAACGTAGTTTCCTGAGCCCGAAGGGGGATCTGGAATCCCCCGGAGGGAGAGGGAAATAGGATTTCCCGATGCTCGTTAGAGGGAAAGCTTCCCGGGCCTAGTAGGGGGGGAGGTCCTTCATCATCACGAGGGCGTCCTCGCCATTGGAGTAGTAACCGGAGAGGAGGAAGGCCTCCCGGTACCCGAGCCGGTGATAGAACTCCTGGGCCTCGGTGTTCGAGGCCCGCACCTCGAGGAGCGCGCCCTCGGCCCCCTCGAGGATGAACTGCCGCTCGAGCCGGGCGACGAGAAGCCTCCCGAGGCCGTGCTTCCGCCAGGCGGTGGTCACCCCCAGGTTCGAGATGTGCCCGTAGACGGCGGCGCCGGTGTTCTCCATGCAGCCCACGACGAACCCCCGGATCTTACCCTCGGCCATCGCGACAAAGAAGGAGAAGGGGGCCCATTCCAGGGTCTGGACAAAGACCTCCTCCTCCCAGGGCTCGACAAAGCATTCCCGCTCGATGGCCATGATCTCGGGGATGTCCGTCGGCCTTGCTCTCCGGATCTGGCGGGCGGGCGGGTTCATGGCACTCGGGAATAGTGATTTATGATACGCGGAGTTAAAATGTATACGCCGTCCCCGTAAACCGGGAGGTCGAAATGGTCCGGATTTTCCCGTTCGCCGCGCTTCGCCCCGATCCCGCGCTCGCCCCCGAGGTCGCGTCGGTCCCCTACGACGTGATCTCCGCGGAGGAGGCCGGGACGGTCATCAGGGAGAACCCGAGGTCCTTTCTCCGGGTGAGCCGCGCGGATGCCGAGCTCCCCCGTACCCCACCCCACGACGAGGCCATCTACCGGCGTGCACGGGAGAACCTCCTCGCCATGGAAAAGGACGGTATCCTCGTCAGGGACCCGGAGCCGTCCCTGTACCTCTACCAGGTGGGGAACGGGGAAAGGTGGACGACCGGCCTCGTCTGCACCATTCCCGTGGACGATCTCCTCGACGGGACCATCCGGAGCCATGAGCTCACCCGCCGGGACAAGGAGGAGGACCGGACCCGGCACATCGAGGTGGTGAACGCCCAGACCGGGCTCGTGTTCCTCTTCTACCGGGATGACGGGAGGATCGGCCCGGAGATCGGGGCCCTGCCCGGCGGGCGGGATGCGGCGGTTGCCGAGGTGGAGGTGGAAGGGGGCCTCATCCACCGCGTCTTCCGGATCCCGGATCCGGCCCGGATCGCCCGGGCCGCGAGCCTCGTCCACCCCCTTGCCCGGCTCTACATCGCCGACGGCCATCACCGCGCCGCGGCGGCGACCAGCGTTGCGCTCGCGAGGCGGAGGGAAGGCAGGGGCGGGGGGGAGGCGGACCGGTTCATGGCGGTCCTCTTCCCCAATGACCGGGTGGCAATCCACGGGTACAGCCGCCTCGTTACCGATCTCCCCGGCCTTACCCCGGCCGCATTCCTGGAGAGGCTCTCCCGGAAGTTCCGGGTGCGAGAGGTTGCTCCGGACGAGACGGGGGAGGTGCGTTCCCGGGGAGGGGTAACGGCAAAAGGCCGTCTTTTCCGCATGTACCTTGCCGGGAAATGGTACGAGCTTACGCGGGCAGAGGAGTCCCCGGAGCCGGGGGCCGTCCCTGTCCTCGACGTCCAGGTGCTCCAGGACGAGGTGCTGGGGCCGCTCCTCGGGGTCCGGAACCCGAGGGAGGACCCCCGGCTCCAGTTCCTCGGGGGCTCGGGGCCCGTTGCCGACCTGGAGGCGAGGGTGGACCGCGGGGAGTTCGCGGTCGCCTTCGCCCTCCGGCCGGTCCGGATCGAGGAGGTCATGGCCGTGGCCGATGCAGGGGGGATCATGCCCCCAAAGTCCACCTGGTTCGAGCCGAAGCTCAGGAGCGGCCTTCTCGTCCACCCCCTGGACTGAACCGATCCCTCAGGGTGCCTAATGATTTATTCAATCCGGATACGATAGATCCCGGTATGATCACCCTCGCGCTCCCGAAGGGCAGCCTCGAGCAGCAGACCCTCCAGCTCTTCCGGGAGGCCGATCTCGAAGTGAAGAGGACGGAACGGGACTACAGCCCGACCATCGACGACCCGAGAATCGGCAAGGTGAAGGTCCTCCGGCCACAGGAGATCCCGACCTACGTGGCCATGGGCTACTTCGATCTCGGGATCTCGGGGCTCGACTGGGTGCGGGAGACGGGGGCCGACGTCGTGGAGGTCGCCCGGCTCTCCTACAGCAAGGGCGGCGAGGGGAATGTCCGGATCGTGGTCGCGGTCCACCGGGACGAGCCGATGGAGAAGGCGTCCCAGATCCGGCCCGGGAGCCGGGTCACCACCGAGTACCCGGAGATCACCCGCTGCTACTTCGAGGAGCTGGGGATCCCGGTCACTCTCTTCCCCTCGTACGGGGCCTCGGAGGCCAAGGTCCCGGACCTCATGGACGTTCTCGTGGACCTCACCGAGACAGGCACCACCCTCCGGAAGAACGGCCTGAAGATCATCGGCGAGATCATGGAATCATCGACGGTCATCATCGCGAACCGGAAGAGCTGCGCAGATCCCGTAAAGAGGAGGGAAATCGAGGAGCTCCGCACCCTCCTCATGGGGGTCATCGAGGGAAGGAGGCAGGTCCTCATCACCATGAACGTCCCGGGACCCTCGATGGAGGAGGTCATCGCCATGCTCCCGGCCATGAAGAAGCCCACGGTGAGCCGGCTCCACGGGATCGATTACTACGGCATCCAGACGGTGGTCCCGAAGGCGGGGGTGAACCAGCTCATCCCCAGGCTGAAGGCCGCGGGCGCCGAGGACATCCTCGAGATCCCTATCTCGAAGATCGTGAGATAGGAGGGAAACCTGTCCCGGGGACCGGCAGGGGCGAGGTGATGCCCGCGGATGCCCAGGGTCACCTGAGCCGGAAAGGAAATTCCCTTTTCAGGATGCCGGGATCCTGGCCCGTCCTGGATCGGAAAATCAGGTGTTCATAAGGTTTTTATCTGAATATCACCATATTTCATGTTGCAGAAAAAGATCCGCCAAGGATCTTCGAATCCAAGAAAACCCAAGATTTATATTGAACTTATAGGGAATAAGGGTGTTCGGTATGCTCTCCCGGGTGAGATACGCTGGTCTTCTCCTCCTCCTTCTCCTGATCCTTTCCCTTTTCTCGGGTTGCACCATCGGTAAATCCTCAGGCACGGGGCAGGCCGGTCCGCAGACCCAATCCTCCTCGACCCAGGGGATTGAGGACATCACCGCCCGGAACCCCCCCAAGGTCTCCCTCGCAGGCGCCATGTCCTCCCTCGCGGTCGCTGAAAAGGAGGGCGGGATCGACCTGACCGGGAAGGCGATCCACCAGGTCTTCGGGTACGGGGTCGATTCCGCGGGGCTCGCCCGGACGTGGGTCCTCGGCATGGAGAGGGAGGGGAAGACCACCCTCCTTGCCTACAATGAGGGCGAGTGGAAGGAGCTGGACATGGAGATCAGGCTCCCGGCGTCGGAAGTGAAGGTCCAGGATCTCCTCAGCCCCGAGGATATCTTCCGGATGAACCTGAACACCATTGTGAAGGAAATGAACCGGCTGAAGATCAACGAGAGCGATCTCAGCCTTTCTGACGAGACCTACCAGGTCACCATCCATTCCCCGACCGATAGCAAGATCCTCTTCTTTTCCGCAAAGACCGGGGAGTTGACGCAATCCGCATGAAGAGGGAATCGGGGCAGTTGCCGGTTGATTTCCTGGTCGGCTTCACCATCTTCATCCTTTCCCTCATCATGGTCGCGAACTTCGTCCCGAGCCTCCTCGTGGGGCTCCAGCGGACCACCGGCATCGATTACGACGCCGTAGCCTACCGGACCGGCGTGGTCCTGGTCGAGGATCCCGGTGAGCCCGCGGGCATCCCCATCGGCCGCGACCCCATGGAGTTCTCGACGACCGCCGACTGGCGCCCCTGGGAATTCCGGGACTCCAAGGACCAGATCGCGCGGTTCGGCCTCGCCCTCACCCGGGATACCCCGAACATCCTCTCCATCAACAAGATCAACCGGTTCTTCTGTACAACCCTGTTTGACGACCGGTTCGGCAGCGCAACAAACGACTACCGGAGCAAGATGCTCTTTTCGAGCTACCAGTACGGGTACAACGT
>DATKKN010000088.1:0-2786 GCA_035542895.1 Methanomicrobiales archaeon
GTACCCGCCGGCAGATTTGATCCGCTGGATCACCTCGTGGATGGGTGAGGTGCTGACGAGGCCGGACATCCTTCCCCCGATCCCCTGGATGAGGGGCGCCGTGGTCGCGATGACCGTGCCCGCGCCATCGCAGGCAAGGACCGCGGCATCGATGAGGCCAGCCCGGAGCGCCGAGGAGAGGAGCTCGGAAGCCCCGAAGCCCACGAAGATCCGGTTGTCGGTGACCTCCCTCCTCGCCGTGCACATGCCGAAGGAGCTGATCCGGTTCTCGATGTTCGCCCGGATCGCCTCCGGGGAGAAATCGGTGACCGGCACCGCGAACCTCCGCGCGAGGGGGCAGTCGGTGATGCAGGGGGTACCCACCTCGACCACCACCCCGTCCCGGATGACCACCCGGGTCCTCCCGATGGCCTCTACGATATGTTCGTCCTTCCCGCCGGAGGTGGTCCCGGTTTCAGAGATTCGTCCTGCCACGCCGATCTCCGGTATCATGTCGCTCCTTGGAGGGATGAACCTGATGCAGGGGCCGTGAGAGACCCTCCGGGGGTGTCGGGGGGACGCTCTTCAATACCTTGCCATGCACATCCTCTCAGGGAGCTGGAGGCGTCTCGTGAGCGGGGAGAGGTTCTGGGAGATCGATGCCCTCCGGGGGGCCGCCGTGGTCATGATGATCATCTTTCACACGGTCTTTGCCGCAAGCTTCCTCGGGGTGAGCCCCATCGACGTTCTCCACGGTTTCTGGAGGGGCTTTGCCCTTGCCACGGCGACCCTCTTCATCCTCATCGCGGGGGTCTCGATATGGATCAGCTCGGCGAGAGCGGGGGCGGTGCTCGGCAGATGGCGGCTCGCCGCAAAGAACCTCCGCCGGGGTGCCGGGATCTTCCTCGTCGGATTGGGCATCACCGCGGCGACCTGGCTCTTCGTCAGGGATGAGTTCGTCCTCTTCGGGGTGCTCCAGTGCATCGGTCTCTCCATCGCCCTCTCCCCCCTCTTTCTCAGGTTCGGAAAGGCAAACCTCCTCATCGGGGCGGTGATCATCCTCCTCGCGCCCCTGGTTGCCACCGTCGACGGTCCCCTCTCCCTGGCCTGGATAGGGATCCACCCGGCCGATTTCGCGAGCCTGGATTACGTGCCCCTGGTGCCCTGGCTCGGGGTCTTCCTCATCGGGATGAGCCTCGGGGCCACGGCCTACCCGGGGGGCCGGCGGAGGTTTCCGGCAGGCGGCAGTGACAACCCGCCCCTCGGACCGGTTGCCTTCATCGGGAGGCATTCCCTTGTCATCTACCTGGTCCATGTCCCCTTCATCCTCCTCGCTCTTGCCCTCGTCTTCCCGGGCCTGGGTGCGAGGATGGTCTCCCTCTTCCTCTCGTAAGGAAAGCGGGGCATCACCCCCCGAAGGGATAAAAACGGATAGGGCCTAATAGCTATTGCGTGCATCAAAACGTCCCCGGGAACCGTATGAGGGCTGCCCAGCTTGCCATCCTCGCCCTGTTGGCCCTCATCGTCCTGGTCCCGGGCTTCATCATGCAACCTGGCTTCGCGGGGGAGATGCCGCCGGCGACGGTCGTAGGGTATTACTTCACGGGAGAAGGGTGCTCCCACTGCGCCCGCGTGACCCCGGTCCTCTTCGGCGACTGGCTCGCCCGGTACCCTGGCCTCGTGGTGGTGGAGTACGAGGTCTGGAGCCACCCCGAGAACGCGGCGGTCATGGCCGGGATGGGGCAGGCCCTCGGGGTCCCGGACATCGTGTTCGGACCGAATGCCGCCTTCGTCGGCGATACCCCCATCCTCTCCGGTGTCCCGCCTTTCCTGAACAGGAGCTTCGCGTCGCCCGCGTCGCGGGAAAACCTTACCTCCCTCGGTTCCCTCGACATCGAGGGGCTCCAGGGCTATCCCCTGGTCTGGGAAGGGGAGCGGGTGCTCATCAGGGAGGGGCCCGGGGGGAACACGACCATCCTCCGCGGGCTCCTTTCGGGCATCGACCCGGCCACGGAGCTCGCCGCAGTGAACTATGTCCCCCTCGATCCGGTGACCGTGACCCACGAGGGCGCATCCACCCGGTTCGAGCATGCCCTCAGGGTCGATGGCTGGGTCTTTGCCTGGAACGGGGAACCCCTCACGAACCAGACTCCGTTCCCGGGGACCCCTGCACCAACCACGACCCCGACCGGCGGGGCATGCGAACCCCCGGCTGGGTTCACCGCCGGGCAGATCATCGCCCTCGCCGCCGTGAACGCCATCAACCCCTGTGCACTCGCGGTCCTCGTGGTCATCCTCCTCGGGATCATCACCCGGAACCCGGGGGACCGCCGGAGGGTTCTCCTCTCCGGGCTCGCCTTCGCCCTCTCGGTCTTTGTCTTCTACCTCGCCTACGGGCTCCTCCTCGTCTCCCTCCTTGCCGCGGCCCGGAACGCGACCCTCCTCGCCTCCCTCCTCACCCGGGCGCTCGGGGCCGTCTCCATCGCAATCGGCCTCTTCCATATCAGGGAGTACCGTTTCCCCGGGGGGCCGGCGGTCGGGACCGGGATCCCGAAGGGCTGGCGGCCACTCCTCGGCGGTTTCCTCGACCGGATCACCTCTCCCTGGGGTGCCCTTGTCATGGGCGCCCTCGTCACCCTCTTCCTTCTCCCGTGTAACATCGGCCCGTACATCATCGGGTGCGGCATCCTCTCGATCTACGGGCCGGTTGTCGCCCTCCCCTACCTCCTCATCTATAACCTGGTCTTCATCCTCCCGATGCTCGGCATCACCGCCGTCGTGTACCTGGGGGTCACCCGGATAGGCGA
>DATKKN010000089.1:0-12152 GCA_035542895.1 Methanomicrobiales archaeon
CCCGCTCAGGGCGGCGAAGGTGAGCCCGGTGATGAGGGGGATGACGAGGATCATCTGGGCGATGACCATGCCGGGGGCGGTATAGAGGAGGTGGAGGAACCCGAAGGGTCCCTGGTTGGAGATGAAGAGGAAGAGGAGGAGACCGGCGAGGACCGTCGGCAGCGCGTAGAGAGTCTGGACGAGGTTGACCACCGCCCGTTTCCCCGGGAAGTCATAATAATAGAGGAATGCCCCGAGGGGAATGGAGATACAGGCAGAGAGCAGGGTGGCGGAGAGGGATACTTCGAGAGAAAGGATGGTGATCCGGATCACCTCGGGATCCCCGGAAACGATGAGCTGGATCGCCTGCACGAACCCGTTTATGATCTCGCCTGCCATAGTCTGTCACCAATCCATCAGCCCCCCATCCATATCTCGGTTTCGAAGGGTCCGGCCGGGACTTCATCAGGAGGTCCAGGCCAGGCAACCTCCTCTTACAACGCCATTTGGCTGGCGCTGACAAATGATAATAGTTAAATAACTGCATCGGTATTAAGCTGCCACATGAAAGCTCTACGGATGTTAAGCACAGGATGTCTCCTTATCCTCGCGATCCTCTCGGTTATCCTCGCCGCCGGGTGCACCCAGACCCAGACGGCTCCGGCAACGCCTGCCCCGACCCCGGTTGAAACGACGGCGGCGCCCGTGACGACCTCTGCCCCGACCGAGGCTGCTACAACGGCGGCAGCAACCCCGACAGCGGCCCCCACCACGGTGGCCACAACCGCGGCCCCGACCCCGGTCGTCCATGAAACGAACACCCTCCTCATCGCCACCACGACCTCCCTCTATGACACGAAGCTCCTCGACAGCATCCAGGATACCTATGAGAAGGAGACCGGGGTTCACCTGAAGATCACCGCCCAGGGCACCGGAATCGCGATCCAGATCGCGACCAGGGGAGACTGCGACCTTCTCCTCGTCCACTCCCCATCCCAGGAGAAGGCGTTCATCGACGCCGGCTACGGGGTCAACCAGCGGTGCTTTGCATACAACTACTTCGAGGTTGTGGGGCCCGCCAGTGATCCCGCAAAGATCGCAGGTCTCACCCCCGAGGCCGGCTTTGCAAAGATCCGGTTGCTCGGCCTCAACAAGACACCAAACGTCTTCTTCGCCTCCCGGGGCGACCAGTCGGGAACCCACACCGCCGAGCAGGCCATCTGGACGAGGGCTGGCCTGAATTACACGAGGGACGTCGCAACCTCGGGGGACTGGTACCTCTCCCTGGGGAAGGGCATGGGGGAGACCCTGACCGTCGCCAACCAGAAGGGAGCATATACCCTCACGGATGAGGGCACGTTCCTCTCCTTCAAGACCCAGCTCACCCTGGTCCCGCTCATCACGAACAAGCCAACCCTCCTGAACCGGTACAGCGCCATCGCCGTGAACCCTGCGAAGAACCCGAACGTAAACATCGTCCAGGCCGACCGGTTCATCAACTGGCTTATTTCTGCCGAGGGATACCAGACCCTCAGTACCTATGGCAAGGACAAGTACGGGAAGGCCCTTTTCACCCCGCTCACGCCGAGCATCTGCACGGTCGCACCTTTCAGCTGTACCTGCTCCGGGACCGTCTCCCCATTCTAATCCTCCCTTTTTTCCCTAGACGGAAGATTTCTCTGTAATCAGAACGGTGATCAGGACTTTACCTGAGGCCAGGGGCATACTTCCCCGGAACCTCCGGATGAAAAAAAGGAGGATGGAGATCTGGGAGGACCGGTCAGCGCTTTTTCTTTCCCTTCTTCTCGCCTTCTCCCTCGGGCTCGAGGTAGACGACCTCGGCATCGAGGTCCTTTGCAATCCGCTCGATCTCGACCTTCCGGAAATGGATGCCCTCGATCTGAATCTGGCCCCCGGTGACGGCGAGGATCCGGAACATCGGCTGCCGGACCCCTTCGCCCACCTTCTGCCTTTCGCGAACGTAGATCTTCATGGTTGCTCGGTATCCCTTGTTCCTGCCCTCTTTTAATAGTTATGCCGGCCTACGGTTCACCCATGCCCGGGAAACAGCGGGGTCGCTTCGGGATCCGGAGCGGCCTCGAGGGAGAGACCCTCGTCCGGAAGGGGCTCATGAAGAGGACCGCGAGGGGGGAGACCCTCCGGCTCCTCCCCGACCTGAACGTGGTGAAGATCGGGGGGCACGCGGCGGTGGACTACGGGAAGAGGGTGATGATCCCGCTCCTCGACGAGATCGGCGAACTCTCGAAGGAGCACCAGGTCCTCGTGGTCACCGGTGGCGGGGGACGGGTCCGGCACCTCATGGAGATCGGGATCGACCTCGGCATGCCTACCGGCGTTCTCGCCGAGCTCTCCTCGAAGATCAGCGAGCAGAACGCCATCATGGTTTCCATCCTCCTCTCGAAGTACAACGGGGTGCGTATCCACACGGGGGATCTCCTGAACCTCCCCTCGATGCTGAAACTGGGAATCCTCCCCGTCGTGCACGGGACGCCCCCTTATGGCCTCTACGAGCACCCGCCAAGGGTGGGCTCGATTCCCCCGCACCGGACCGACACGGGGGCCTTCCTCATGGCCGAGGTGCTTGGTGCGAGGTCCTGCATCATCGGGAAGAACGTCGACGGGCTCTTCACCGAGGACCCCGTCAGGAATCCCCGGGCAGAATTCATCCCCGAGATCACCGCCGGGGAGCTCATGGGGATGGACATGGAGGACATGGTCGTCGAGCGGATGACCGTCGAACTTCTCCGGAACGCCGTGAACGTCCGGGAGATCCGGATCGTGAACTGCCATGTTCCGGGGAACATCGGCAAAGCCATCCGCGGTGGGAAGGTCGGGACGGTTATCCGGGCCGGATAAACCTTACTGCAGGCCCCGGGACGCTCCCCCTCCATGGGCAGCAGCCCCGTTCCCCTTTCCGGGCGAGAAACGTTAAACTATTCTGCAGCCGATTCACTGGGCATATGTGGAAGGAGCTCGAGGTAGGGGCCTGGGTCGCGTCCCGGAAGCAGAGCATGGAGGACGTGCGGGGGCAGGTCCAGGAAATCATCGGGAGGGTCCGGGGCGAGGGTGACGGCGCCCTCCGGGCCCTCTCCCGGCACGTGAAGCTCACGGAGATCGCGGTCTCGGACGAGGAGCGTGAGGCGGCCTACGGGGAGGTCGACCCGGAGGTGACCGAGGCGCTCGTCGAGGCAGAGGCCCGGATCACCCGGTTCCACGAGCTCCAGCGCCCACGGGACCTCTGGCTCCAGGAGGTGGAAGAGGGGATCGTCCTCGGGATGAAGATAACCCCCCTCGACCGTGTCGGGCTCTACGTGCCCGGCGGGAGGGCGGCGTACCCCTCCTCGGCGCTCATGTGCGCCGTCCCGGCCAAGGTCGCCGGGGTCCCGGAGATCTGCGCCTGCTCCCCGCCACCCATCAGCCCGCTCACCCTCGTCGCCTTGGACATCGCCGGTGTGAGTGAGATCTACCGGTCCGGCGGGGCCCAGGCCATCGCGGCGATGGCCATCGGGACCGAAACCATCCCCCGGGTACAGAAGATCGTCGGGCCCGGGAACGTCTTTGTCACGATGGCGAAGGTGCTCCTCCGTGAGGAGGCCGAGATCGACTTCCCGGCAGGCCCGAGCGAGATCGCCATCATCGCTGACGGGACCGCCGACCCCCGGATCCTTGCCTGGGACATCCTTGCCCAGGCCGAGCACGACCCCCGCGCGGCCTGCGTGCTCATCACCCCCGACCGGGCGCTCGCAGGGAAGGTGGGGAAGGAGGTGGCGGGGCTCGCCGAGAAGGAGCCGCGCCGGGAGATCCTCAGGGAATCGCTTGAGAACTGCGGGTACGTCATCGTGAAGGACCTGGACGAGGCAATCGCCGCGTCTGACGAGATAGCTCCCGAGCACCTCTCCATCCAGGTCGCGGATCCCCTGCCGGTTCTCACCCGGGTGCGCCACGCAGGGGCGATTTTCGTCGGCAGGTATTCCGCGGTTGCCTGCGGCGATTACGCCGTGGGAACGAACCACGTCCTGCCGACGGCGGGCTATGCGAGGCTCTTCTCCGGCCTCGACATCCGCCACTTCTGCAAGACCTCCTCGGTGGAGATCCTTACGGCCCGGGGGCTCGAGGCCATCGGCGACGCGGTCGAGACCATCGCCCGGGCAGAGGGCCTCCATGCCCACGCGGCCTCGGTCCGGGCCCGGAGGGAGGAGAGCCGCTGAGATGGGGGGACGCCCCAGAGTTCCGCTGGAGATCCCCCGGACGCTCGACGAAGCGAGGGCCATCCAGGAGGAAATCGCCCGGGCGGAGGAGTCCGAGCCCCCCATCTCACTCGACCGGGTGGAATGGATCGCCGGTGCCGACGCCTCGTACTCCCCGGACGGGAGGATCGTCCATGCCGCGGTGGCCGTGCTCGGCCTCCCCGACCTGAACGTGCTGGAGCGGTGCTGGGTCTCGCGGGAGGTCTGCTTCCCGTACCTCCCCGGGTTTTTTGCCTTCAGGGAAGGGCAGGCCATCATCTCGGCGGTGGGCGCCCTGACCCGGCAGCCGGATCTCCTGCTCGTGGACGGGCACGGCCGCGCCCACCCGAGAAGGGCCGGGATCGCGAGCCACGTCGGCTTCCTCCTCGGGATCCCGACGGTGGGGGTGGCAAAAAGGATCCTCTCCGGTGACGCGGTCGATTTCGGCCCGGCCCGGGGGTCGATGTCCCCCATCTGGGACCATGGGGAGATCGTCGGCATGGCGGTGAGGACGAAGGCCGGATCAAGGCCGGTCTATGTCTCTCCCGGCCATGCCATGGACCTGGAAACCGCCGTGGCAGCAGTCCTCGCCACGACGGTTAGCTCCCGGATCCCCGCACCCGTCCGCGAGGCACACCGGATCTCCCGGGAGGTGCGGCGGAGCCATGCGGCCTCGGCAATAAGCCCCTGAAGGGATCGGCGGTTCAGGGCCTGAGGGCCGTCCTGAGCCGGATCAGGGGGGACACCATCTCTGCCCCCGGCGACGGGATGAATTCCCTCGGAGGAATGACGAGATCGAGGGGGGTGTCATCCTCCGTTTTCCCGTTCCGCGCCGGGCCAAAGAGGGCGAGGGCAAAGAGACCCGACAGGACCGCGACGAGGAGGGCGAAGGCGGCCTCGGTGAGGAGCCCGGCGATGAAGAACATCCAGAGGGCGCCGAGCTGGAGGAGGGAAAAGAGGGCGAGGGCGGTCCTCGCCGCGGAGAGGCCCGGGAGGAACGAGGCCCGCGACCTCCGGCGGGCCTTCAGGCGCCGGAGGTTTTCGAGGGCCGGGATGCGGTACTTTGCGTTCCCGAGGGTGGAGGTGAACCCCTCGGTTGCCTCCTTCGGGTGCCCGAGCCGGGCATCGGCCACAGCCCGGTAAAAGAGGATGCCCGGGTCGCCCGGGCGGAGGGCCGCCGCTTTCTCGAGGGCCTGGCGGGCCTCCTCGTCGAGCACGGGGTTCCCGCCGGGGCCCGCCTTTGAGATGAGAAGCGCGGCAAGGTCGAGGAGGAGGACCCACCGGTCCGGTTCCCGCGAGACGGCGAGGGTCTCCCGGATTACCTCCTCGGCCCCGGCCCCGTCGCCCTCACGGTCGAGGGCGATGGCGAGCCCGTGTGTGGTACGTGAATCCCCGGGATCGAGGCCGGCTGCATGCCTGAGGAGGAGGACGGCCTCTTTGTCATTTTCCCGCCGGAGAGCCACCGCCCCGAGCCCTGCCCATGCCCGGGCATCGAGAGGATCGATCCGGGTGGCATGGAGGAGCAGGGGTTCCGCCTCGTCCCAGTACCCTCTCTCGCAGGCAAGGAGACCCAGGTTCCGGTACCCTGCCGGGTCCGAGGGCCTTACCGCTTCGGCGAAGTGGCCGGCGGCCTCGTCCATCCTTCCCTCAAGGGAGGCAATGATGCCCAGGCAGGTATGGGCTGGGGCGAACCGCGGGTTGAGGGTGAGGGCCCGCTTTGCTGAGACGGTGGCGTCCGCAAGGTCCCGGGCCCCGCCAGCCCGGGCAAGGACCATGCCGCGGTTCGCGAGGATGAGGGGGTCCCGGGGGAATGCCCCGGCAAGCCTCTCCATGATGGTCCCTGCTTTTCGGGTTGACCCCGTGGTGAGGAAAACCGCGGCAAGCCCGTGGAAACCCCCCGGATCCCCTTCCCGAGCAAGCCCGAGGAAGATATTCTTTGCCCTTTCCTGTTTATGGAGCGCGAGGCAGAACCACCCGAGCTCGGCCCGGATCCCGGGCATCCCCCGCATGGATTCGGGGAGGGTCCGGAGGATCTCAGCCGCCTCTGCCCCCCGCCCGAGGCGCACCAGGGCGACGGCCCTCGAGAGCACCGGGTCCGGCCAGGAGGGATCTGCCCGCGATGCCTGCTCGAAGACCCCGAGGGCGAGGTCGGGCCGGTCGAGGTCCAGGTTGAGCCAGCCCTCCTGGTAGAGTATCGATGCCCCCTCCGGCTCGAGGACAAGGGCATCCCGTACCTGACGCTCCGCTTCCTCAAGGCGCCCGAGCAGCCTCAGGGCCGCGATCCTTCCCGCGAGGGCCTCGCGGTTCGATGGATCGAGAAGGAGGATCTCGTCAAAGGACGCGATCGCGGACCCCGGATCCGGCCCGTCAAGTTCCGCAGAGGCCTTGTGGGAGAGCGAGGCGATCTTCCAGGAGAGGGACTGCCTGCCCTCGCCGGTGATGTTCATCACCCGGGTGAAGGTCCGCGCCGCCTTCCCGTACCGTCCCTGGAGGTGGTAGAGGACCCCCAGCTCCTTCAGGAGGTCAACGCTCTCGGGATAGATCTCGAGGCCGCGTGAGAGGAGATTCTCGGCTTCATGATACCTCTCCTCCTCGAGAAGGGCTGACACCTGTTCGAAGATTTCCCGGGTCCCGGAGGGAGCCGGGCCCGTCCAGGGGGGATAGGGGCCCCTCTGGACCATGGCGCCGCTGCCCGCCCTATCCGGAAGAGCTCCCGCCGGGGAATCGGGAGCTGTCCCCGTATCGACATGACCAGGGGTTCTGAACCCGGAGTCGCAGGATCTCCCCCCAAGGAGGCCTGAAAGGCCGGGGACAGCTTCCTCCCTGGCCGGGAGATCTGGATCCTTCAGGGTCAGGTTCCGCCTGATCTCCTTTACGTATTGCACGAGTTCGTTAAACTGCCCCCTCCCTCCCTTTTCCAGTTCCCTCCTGAACTCATTCCCTATCTGTTTCACCTCCTCCAGATCATCATCCGAGATCGCCCCGAGATCCTCGTATGTCTCCATGTGACCCGTCACCTTGCTCCTCCGTCATGGCGCCGCAGGGGAGCATCCACTCGTCGCTGGCAGAGGGATCCTCACATCATACCACCAGTACCATGCGGCCATGGGAAGAAGAAGATTTCACTCTGTCTCCGGGCAATGGATTTATCCCATGGGATGGAGATGTTCCGGGTTGTGCCCGGCCCGCCCTCCTGGGATGGGCCGTTCCAACCGCGAGGAGTGACCCATGGCCGAGGATAAGGAAAAAACCGGGGAGGACAGGGGAAACACCGGGAAGGAAAGGAAGACCGAGCTGAAGATCTCCGGCATGAGCTGCGCGACCTGCGCGGTCACCATCGAGAAGTCCCTCCAGGGGGTCGAGGGGGTGAAGAGCGCCGACGTGAACCTGGGCCTCGAGCGGGTCGTGGTAGGGTACGACCCGAAGAAGGCGGGGCTCGCCGACCTGAAAAAAGCGGTTGAAGAGGCCGGTTACCAGGTCGTGCCCGAGCGGGTGATCCTCCGTATCGGGGGGATGACCTGCGCCACCTGCGTGGAGACGAACGAGGCCGCCCTCCGCGCCCTCCCGGGGGTGATCCAGGCCTCGGTGAACCTGGGGGCCGAGAAGGCCTACGTCACCTACATCCCGTCCATCACCACCGTCGACGACATGCGCCGCGCCATCGAGGACGCCGGGTACCAGTACCTCGGGGTCGAGGGCGAGGAGACCGGTGAGCTGGAGAAGGAGGCACGGGAGCGGGACCTGAAGGGGAAGCTGACCCGGGCGGTGCTCGGCCTCACCCTCGGCCTCGCCCTCATGGCGGTCATGTTCTTCCAGCCACCCCTGCCGATCCCCATGGGGTACTTCATGTTCATCGTGGCGACGCCGGCCTTCGCCTGGCTCGCCTACCCCATCTTCCTCGGTGCATACCGGTCCCTGAAGAACCGGCTCCTCAACATGGACGTGATGTACTCGATGGGGATCGGGGTGGCATACGGCGCTTCGGTGCTCGGGACCTTCGGGATCGTCCTCACCTCCGACTTCATCTTCTATGATACCGCCCTGATGCTCGCCGGCTTCCTCATGCTCGGCAGGTACCTGGAGGCCCGCGCCAAGGGGAGGACGGGCGATGCCATCCGGAAGCTCGTGGACCTCGCGCCGAAGAAGGCAACGGTGATCCGGCCGGAGGGCGAGGCCGAGATCCCGGCCTCGGAGGTGGTGCCGGGTGACCTCGTCCTGGTCAGGCCCGGGGAACGGATCCCGGTCGACGGCGAAGTATCCGACGGGGAGAGCTATGTCGACGAGTCCATGATCACCGGGGAACCGATCCCGGTCCTCAAGAAGGCCGGGATTCCCGTCGTCGGGGGAACCCTGAACACGAACGGGGTCCTCAGGTTCAGGGCGACCCGGGTCGGGAAGGAGACGGTGCTCGCCCAGATCGTCCGGCTCGTGGAGGATGCCCAGGGCTCCAAGCCGCCGGTCCAGAGGATAGCGGACCGGGCGGTCACCTGGTTCATCCCGACGGTGCTCGCCATCGCAATCCTCGCCTTTACCTACTGGTACTTCCTTGCGGGTGCCCCCCTCCTCTTTGCCCTCACGGCCTTCGTCTCGGTCCTCGTGGTCGCCTGTCCCTGTGCCCTCGGCCTCGCCACGCCCACGGCGGTCACCGTGGGCATCGGCCGGGGGGCCGAGCTCGGGATCCTCATCAAGCGCGGGGAGGCCCTGGAGATCCCCGACCGGATCACCGCGGTGGTCTTTGACAAGACCGGGACCCTCACCGTCGGGAAACCCTCGGTCACCGACCTCGTCCCCGCCGGGGTCACGGGGGAGACCCTCCTCTCCCTCGCGGCGAGCGTGGAGCGGAACTCCCAGCACCCCCTTGCCCGGGCCGTCGTCCGGGAGGCGGAAGGGCGGGGCATCCCCCTCCAGGAGAGCGACTCCTTCGACACCGTAGGAGGAAAAGGGGTGGTCGCGAGGATCCTCGGGGAGGAGGTCCTCATCGGGAACCGGTCGCTCATGATGGAGCGCGGGATCGCCATCGCGCCAGAGGCCGAGGGGAGGATCGCCGCCCTCGAGGGAGAGGGGAAGACGGTGATGATCGTCTCGGCGGGTGGCCAGGTGGCCGGGCTCCTCGCGGTCGCGGACACCCTGAAGGGCTCGGCCGGGGAGACCATCCGGAGGCTCAGGGCCATGAACCTCGGGGTCCTCATGATCACCGGAGATAACGCGAGGACCGCTGGGGCCATCGCGCGGCAAATCGGCATCGACCGGGTGCTTGCCGAGGTTCTCCCCGCCGGGAAGGTGGACGAGGTGAGGAGGCTCCAGGACGGGGGGGAAATCCCCGCCTTCGTCGGAGACGGGATCAACGACGCCCCGGCCCTCGCCAAGGCCGACCTCGGGATGGCCATCGGGAGCGGGACCGACATCGCCATCGAGAGCGGGGACATCGTCCTCGTCCGGGACGACCTCATCGACGTGGTCGCGGCCATCGAGCTCTCCCGGAAGGTCATGACCCGGATCAGGGAGAACCTCTTCTGGGCATTTGCATACAACGCGGCCCTCATCCCCGTGGCCGCGGGGGTCCTCTATCCCATCTTCGGGATCACCTTCCGCCCGGAGTACGCGGGGTTTGCCATGGCCATGTCCTCGGTGACGGTGGTTTCCCTCTCCCTCCTCCTCAAGCGATATATACCGCCTTCGAGAAGAGTACCCTCCGGAGGAACAGACCATGGCAACTGATCCAATCTGCAAGATGACCGTAGACGAAAAGACGGCGAAGTGGAAGAGCGACTACAAGGGGAAGACCTACTACTTCTGTGCCCCGGGCTGCAAGAAGAAGTTCGACTCGGATCCGGCGAAATACGCGATGTAGCGAATCCCTGTGAGCGGGGCCATGCCCCCTGTCCGGGTCTCCCTCTCCTTTATCTCCCAGCCCCGGCCCGGCCAAGAGCGGATACAATCTCCTCGCCGAACTTCCGTGCCGCGCCCGGCCCGTTCGCGGTGATGAAGTTCCCGTCCACCACGACAGGATCGTTCACGAGATTCGCGCCCCCTTCTCGCATCCCGGCAACCGAGTCGGGCGACCGGAACACCGTCGCCCTCCTTCCGGCAAGGACCCCGGCCCTTGCGAGCACCACGGGGGAGAGGCAGATGGCGGCGACAAGTTTCCCTGCCTTTGCGAAATCGGACACGAGGGCACGGAGCCGGCTGTTCCCCCAGAGGAACTCCGGCGATCCCGCCCCGCCGATGACCACGATCCCATCGTAGCCCTCCGGTACTGCCCGGGCGAGTTCGATGGTGGCATCGCAGTGCCCGCCGAGCATCCCGGTGCAGGTGCCCGCTTTCACCGAGGCGATGTCGCAGGCAATACCGGCCTTCCGGAAAACGGACAGGGGCTCGAAGAGCTCCTCGTCCCTGAACCGCTCCGGGGCGATGACGAGGAGGAGTTTCATGAAGTTCCTTCTTCTCCCGCAGGGAAGAACCTTCCGGCTCCCGGGCAAGGAAGACCATACGGTAATGGGACAGGGGTTCGGAATCCTTTTCTCTCATCGTTCAGATGACAGTGAGAGGTACATGAGTTATTTCGAGGAACTAAAAAAGCGCGGCCGGGACGTAAACCCCTTCTTCGTGATGATGGGGATTGACGTCGACTTCATCGGTGAGGGAACCGCCCGGCTTTCCATGAGGGTCCGGCCGGATATGCTGAACGGCGTGGGATGGATGCAGGGCGGGATCTTCACGGCAGTTGCAGACGAGGCCATGGCCCTCGCGCTGTATTCGCTCCTCTCCCCCGGCGAACGAATCGCGACCGTCTCGGAGACCACCTCGTTCCTGAAGGGTGCGAGGGACGGGCTTCTGGTTGCCACCGGAAGGATCGTCAGGAAGGGGCGGCGGGTGGCATTCACCGAGGGCGAAGTACGGAAGGACACCGATGACGGGGAGATCCTCGCCCGGTGCGCCGCTGCGTTTGCGATCCTTTAGAGAACCTGCTGGAGCAGGCGGGAGATTCGGGAGAGGCGAGGGAGAATCCCCCGCCCTCCTCTTTTCCTCTCCTCAACTGATCTTGATCTTCGGCCGTTCGGTGCTACCCGGGGTCGGGGTCAGGTTCGGCCCCGGGGATTTACCTCCGGACTGGCCGTTCCCATTGCCATTCCCTTCGCCGGAGGATCCCCGGGATCCGTCTGACCCGCCGGAGTCATTCCCTTCATCCGTTCCTGCGAACCTCGGTCTCGTCGTAGACACCGTGATAAAGTTCTTCTGCACCGCGGTGTCTGACCCTGCGTCATTCGCCACGGTGAGGGTCACGGTGTACTTCCCGGCCATCTCGTAGGTGTGGACCGGGTTGATATCCGTGGATGTGGACCCGTCACCAAAGTCCCAGATCCGCGAGTCCGGAGATCCCCGGGATAAGTCCAGGAAGGTGACTGTCAGGGGGGCGGACCCGTCCCGCGGCCAGGCGATGAACTGCGCCTTCGGCGGGCGCGCTGCCTTCACGATGATGAAGTTCTGCCTGATCTCGGTGTCAGACCCTCCGCTGTTCGTGACGGTTAGCTTCACGGTGTACTTCCCAGGGTTCGCGTACGTGTGGATCGGGAACATGTCGGTTGACGTTGCTCCATCACCGAAGTCCCAGAGCCGGGAGGTGGGGGATCCCCGGGAGAGGTCGATGAAGAGGACCGACATCGGGGCGGTTCCCTGCCGCGGGAAGGCGATGAACTGCGCCCTTGGCGGGTTCTCGCCCTTCACGGTGATGAAGTCCTCCCTGACCGCCGTGTCAGAGCCACCGGCGTTTGTCACCGTGAGCTTAACGGTGTACTTCCCGGCTGCCTGGTAAGTGTGGAGCGGGAAGAGATCCGTTGACGTGGACCCGTCACCGAAATCCCAGAGCCGGGAAGTGGGGGACCCACGCGAGATGTCGATGAAGAGGACCGTCAGGGGAGCGGTGCC
>DATKKN010000090.1:0-5209 GCA_035542895.1 Methanomicrobiales archaeon
ATGCACCACATGACGAGCAACCTCGGCCGGCTCTACGGCATGTACGGTGACGGGATCTTCACCAGGATGAAGCGGGGCCGGCGGGATCCCGCAGCCCAGTCCGGGGCGGACGATGCCGTCCTGAACTGTGCCTGATCCCCCCTTTCACCCTCTCCAGGGAAAAATGGACCCTTTCCGGCCTTGACCCGGCACCGGATTCCTTTTACGTATACATCCGGTTGTCCATGGCCGGGGGTTCGCTCCTCACCTTCTTCACCGCGGTGAGGAAGTCGGCCTGCTCCACCTGGTCGGCACCCCTCCTGACCGCGTTCATGCCCGCCTCCCGGCAGACCGCCTGGAGATCGGCCCCCGTCGTCTCCTCGGTCATCCGCACGATCTCGTCGAGGTCCACCTTCCCGAGGTGCATCGGCGAGGCATGGATCCTCAGGATCTCCCGCCTCGCCCCCGCGTCGGGCAGGGGGATCTCCACGAGCCGGTCGAACCGGCCCGGCCGGAGGATGGCGAGGTCGAGCATGTCCACCCGGTTCGTCGCCGCCATGATCCGGACGTCGCCCCGGTTGTCGAAGCCGTCCATCTCGGCGAGGAGCTGCATGAGGGTCCGCTGGACCTCGGCGCTCCCGCTCGTACCGTCGTGGGTCCGGTGGCTCGCGATGGCATCGATCTCGTCGATGAATACGATGGAGGGGGCCCGCTCCCGGGCGAGGGCGAAGAGCTCCCGGACGAGCTGCGCCCCCTCGCCGATGAACTTGTGGACGAGCTCGCTCCCCGACATCCGGATGAAGGTGGCCTTTGCCTGGTGTGCCACCGCCTTTGCGATGAGGGTCTTCCCCGTCCCCGGCGGGCCGTGAAGGAGGATGCCCTTCGGCGGCTCGACCCCGAGTCTCCGGAAGACCTCGGGCTTCGTGAGCGGGTACTCCACCGCCTCCCTCACCTCTTCGATCTCCTTCTTGAGCCCCCCGATGTTCTCGAAGGTCACGTCGGGCGACTCGTCGAGCTCCATGACCCGTACCCTCGCATCGTAGATGTTCCCGATGATCTTCACGATGGAGAGGGCGTTGTTCACGGCGACCTTCGTCCCGGGCTTCAGGGTCTTGTGGAGCTCCTCGTTCACCTGCGTGATGTATTCCTGGTTGTTCCCCTGCTGCCTGAGATATATCTCCCCGTTCTCCATCACCTCGACCACGGACGCGACAAAAAGGGGCATCCGCTTGAGCTGGGCGTTCTCCCGCCGCACCTGGGCGAGTTCCTTCTGGAGGCTCTCGTTCTTCATCCTGAGGTCAAGTACCTGCGCCTGGAGCTCCTGGAGCTCGAGCTTGATCTGGAGGAGGTCGCCCTCGCTTGCCGGGTTGTTGGAGATGGTATCTTCCATGCTTACCCTATTATACGCATCTGAGAGATTTATTAGGTATGTCGGTTCGCATCCGGGGCAGGGGCCTCTCCGGGGGAACGGGGCGGGGCCCGATCCTCGCATCGCCTGAGCCGATCTCCTTCCTGGGGGGAGTGGACCCCGGAACCGGCACCGTCATCGAGAAGGGCCATCCCCTGTCCGGGAGGTCAGTTTCCGGGGTGATCCTCGTCTTCCCCCATGGCAGGGGATCCACGGTCGGATCCTATGTCCTCTATGCCCTCGCGCGGAACGGGCGGGCGCCGGCCGGCATGGTGAACGCCGAGGCAGAGCCTATCATCGTCGTGGGGGCCATCATCGCGGGGATCCCCCTCGTGGACCGCCCCGGCATCCCGCTCGCCCTTCTCAGGGACGGGGTGGTGGCCGAGGTGAACGGGGACACCGGGGAGATCGGGTATGAGGGTGAACTGGAGGGAGATTAACGCCGCGAGGAATTCCTTTGCCTGCCTCGCTGCCGCCTGTTCGCTCTATGGCGTCGATCTCCATCCCGCCAAAGGCCCGGAACAGGAAATCACCTGCTACTCCCTGAACTCCCTGAACGAGTCCCGTTACCGGGAGGAGATCCGGAATGCCAGCTGCACGACCATCGTGGGGGGTCCCCATGCAACAGCCTGCCCCCGGGAGGTCGCCAGGTACGCCAGCTACGTGGTGGTCGGCGAGGGGGAGTTCACCCTACCGAGGCTCCTCGCACGCCTCGAGGAGGGGAAGGAAGGACCGATCCCGGGGGTGACCACGAAAGAGGGAGGTATCCCGGCTGACCACTCGGTCCGGCTTGATGCCTTTCCCCCCTTCACGGTGCTGAAGGGGTACATCGAGATCTCCCGGGGATGCCCGTTCGGCTGCGCATTCTGCCAGACGCCGCGAATCTTCGGATCCTCCATGCGGCACCGCTCCATCGATGCCATCGCCGCCCACGCACGCAGGTACCGGGATATCCGGCTCGTCTCCCCGAACGCCCTCGCCTACGGCTCAGACGGGATACGCCCGAACCTTCCGAAGGTGGAGCTCCTCCTCACGGCCCTCGACGGGAACATCTACTTCGGCACCTTCCCGAACGAGGTCCGGCCCGAGTTCGTGACCGCCGAGGCCCTGGAGCTCATCTCCCGGTACTGTGCAAACACCCGGATCGCGTTCGGCATCCAGTCGGGGAGCGACCGGGTCCTCAGGCGAATCGGGAGAGGGCATACAGTCGCGGAAGGGATCCGCGCCATGGAGCTGTGTCGTGAGCACGGATTCACCCCGGTGGTCGACCTCATCCTGGGGTTCCCCTTCGAGGAAGAGGAGGACGAGACTGCCACCCTGGGCCTCATCCGAGAGGTGGTCCGGTCCGGCCGGGTCCGGCTCCACCCGTTCATCCCCCTCCCCGGGACGCCTCTTGCGGGGACCCGCCCGCGCCCGGTGAGCCGGGAGGCGGGGCGGGTCCTCGGGAGGCTCGCCCTCGCCGGGAAAGTCACCGGCTCCTGGAGTGGCCAGGCCATAAGATATTCAAGTCCGCCTGCCGACACTTCTCCATGATCCGGGTCCTCCTCCTCGCTGACCTCCATGGCCGGTACGGGAAGCTGGAGGCCTTCCTTGCCCTTGACCCGGACCTCATCATCATCGCCGGGGATATCACCCACTTCGGCCCCTGCGAGGATGCAACGGGGCTCCTCTCCCGGATCGAGGTCCCCACCCTGGTCATCCCGGGGAACTGCGACCCCCGGGAGATTCTGGAATGCCTGGAGGACTCGGATGCGGTCTCCCTCCACGGGAGCCTCATTACCCTCGGGAAGCTGACCCTCGCGGGCATCGGGGGATCGAACCTGACCCCCTTCGGCACCCCCTTCGAGCTCACCGAGGAGGAGATCGATGTCCTCCTCGCAGAAACGACGGGGAGGATGGAGAAGAACACCCACAACATCCTCGTCACCCATGCACCTCCCCGCGGGACCCTGGACCGGGTCGGGGATGCCCGGGTCGGGAGCCCGGCGATCCGGAAGTATGTCGGGCGGTTCGACCTTGTGTGCTGCGCCCACATCCACGAGGAGAAGGGGATCGCCGAGGAGGACGGGACCGTCCTCGTGAACCCCGGCCCTGCCTCGGAGGGGAACTGCGCCCTGATCACCTTCGGGGACGAGTCCCGGGATATCAGGGTCGAGCTCCTCACCGTTTAGCGAGGATAAGCTCGAGGTACGAGAGCGGGATCTCCTCTCCCATCACCCCGAGCAGCTCCCTGACACGGCCGATGAGGGCGACCGCCTCGGCCTCCCCGAGCCCTGCCGGGGCCTCGATCTCGACGAAGGAGCCGAGGCCCTTCACCTCGTCAAGGGCGACGTAGGTCCCCTCGACCCGGTAGGTCACCCGGTCCTTCTCTACGGCGGTCGTGCGGGTGAACCCGAGCCGCTCCAGGAGTTTGGCCATCGCGTCTCCAGAGCCGATAGGGACGATGATCTCCTCCCGGGCCTTGACCCCGGTGAGGCCAAGCCTGGGGCCCTTGTAGGTGAGGCTCGATCCCTCGGCTGTGGTGCGGATCCTCAGGGCCTCGTCGGTCTTCCCGAAGTCCCGGCCGGGCGCGTTGAAGTAGAGATCCCTCTCGTGAAGGCGCGAGGATGGGCGGATGCCGAGGTCGGCGAGCCGGGCCCGCAGGGGCCCGGGGTCCGTGACCCGGATCTTCACCTCGTATTCCATCATCCGTCAGCTACTCCAGCGACAGTCAACCGGTGCCATGATCCTAACTCTCCCCGGTTAAATATAAGTCCCTTCATCCCGACCTCATAAAGACAAGGTGACATGTTATGGCGGTACAGGAAGGATCTTTCGTACGGCTGAGCTACACGGGGAAGATCGGCGACCGGGTCTTTGACACCACCGACGAAGCCGTGGCAAAGGAGGCGGGGATTCACAACCCCCAGGCGGTGTATGGGCCCATCGTCGTCAGGGTGGGGAACAAGCACGTCGTTGCCGGCCTCGACGAGGCCCTGGTCGGGAAGGAAGTCGGCGAAGAGGGGACCATCGAGGTCCCGCCCGAGAAGGCCTTCGGCCCCCACGACGATACCCGTACCGAGTCGGTCTCCCTCGCGAAGTTCGACAAGAGGCCGGAGATCGGCCAGTCGGTGGAGATCGAGAACCGCGAGGGGACGGTCGTGAACATCATAGGTCGGCGGGCGGTGGTGGACTTCAACCACCCCCTCGCGGGAAAGACCGCGAACTACACGTTCAGGATCGAGGAACTGGTGGAATCGCAGCCCGATCAGATAAATGGGCTCATCCACCTCTACATCCAGCGGTCCATGGAGGTCTCGGTGGAGGACGGGGTGGTGACGATAGAGCTCCCGCCGGCGATCATGTACGACCGGCGCTGGCTCCTCTGGCGGAGCCGGGTCGTCCAGGAGATCTTCGAGTTCTATCCCGAAATTGGCGAAATCGTCCTCCGGGAGAGCTTCAAGCGCCAGGTAAAGGCAGAGGGAGCCGGGGAGTAAGACCCCGCTGCCTCATTTACACGGGCCGCAACACAACCCTTTTACCAGCGACACCAATACCTCTTTACCGGGAGGGGGTTACCCGCAAGGGTGGGACCGGGGGGACGTACTTCATGCCAGGAAATGCAGGTTCACGAGAGGGGGACCGGCCGCCGGTCGGGGAGGTGTTCCGGGAGGTCCTGAAAGGGATCCGGAGCGAGATCCTCCTCTACGGGATCGTGGTCATCGTCATCATCGTGGGCTCGGCGCGGTTCGGCCTCACCATCCTCCGGGAGCTCGAGATCCCGCTCCTCCTTTTCGCCACCTTCGTCCTCGCCGTATACTTTGTCCTCAACTGGACCTGGAC
>DATKKN010000091.1:0-5163 GCA_035542895.1 Methanomicrobiales archaeon
GGGGTGACCGGGTAGTCTGCGAGGCCGGTCTCGAGGGAGAGGAAGCCCCGGAGGGCGTGGGCCACCCCCTCGGTGGAAAAGAGGTCGGGCCGGTCCGGGAAGAACTCGGCATCGACATGGTCCTCCTCCACCCGCTCGATCTCGCACCCGATCATGGGGAGCCGGTCGAGCATGGTTTTTCGGTTCGTCCCGACGAGCTGCTCCAGGTACTGGTAGTTGAGCTTGATGATCGGCACCGGGCCTCACCCTTCCGTGGTTAAAGATTCCCCTGTTTCCCACATATAGCCAGCGGATTTCCCTTCGGGGACCCCGGTCCTCCCGCCTGCCGGCTCACTCCTTCCCGAGGACGGTGATCCGTCTCGTGAGGGACCGGTGGACCCGCTGCCGGTGGACCTGGAGCACCGTAAAAAAGGAACCGGCGACATCCGCAATCTCCCGGTGGGTCACCACGACCGCTCTGCGCCCCGGCCGGAGAACGCGGTGTATCTCCCCGAGCGCCCGGGGGTAGAGGAGGTCGAGGTTCCGGCTCCGGATCCAGGAGGACTGCCCGTACGGGAGGTCGGTCACGACGGCATCGAACGACCCGGATCTCAGGGGGAGAGAGCAGGCATCGGCGAGAAGGAGGGGCAGGGACGGGAAGTTCCGCCGCGAGCCGGCGACCATGGCCGGGTCGGCATCGCTCCCCACCGGCGATGCACCGACCAGGGCCGCCTCGGCGAGGAGGCCCCCCGTCCCGCAGAAGGGATCGGACAGGTGCTCCCCGGGCATCACGAGGGAGAGGTTCACGGCTGCCCGGGCGGTCCGCGGGAGCATCACCCCGGGGTGGAAGAAGGGCCGGGTCGAGGGCCTCCTCAGGTCATAGCCGCCCCGGTCGATCCTGAGGAGCACCCGGCCGAGATAGATACGGTCGGCCGAGCAGACGGCCCGGAACACGACCCCCGGCCGGGAAAGGGAGATCGGGCCGTCGATGAGTGAGCCCATGAGCCTCTCGAGGGAGGGGACCGGTTCCCTGACCGCGGACCCGTCCATCACCTTCGCCCTCGCCGCGAAGGGCCGGCCCGTCGAGAGGGCGAGGTCCCGGAGGAGGACGGAGAGCTCCCCGGCCGAGGGGCCCGAGGAGCCCAGGTACTCGAGGACGGAGTGGGTGAGGGCGAGGCGCCCGGTTGCTTCGGGTTCCGGGCACTCCGCCACCGCCACCTGCGGCCGGGCCTCGATCACCCTCCCCACGCACTCCAGCTCGGCGACCGGGAGGGTCGGGTGCTCCCCCGAGAGCTCGAAGATGAGCCGCATCCTTCCTCTCCTCACCATGGGGAGGGCAAAGAGATAAACCACCGGCTGCCGTGAACCGTGAGCCGCATCGGAAGGGAGATGAGTGCGGCGGAGGGTACACTGTAGGGATCCAGGATGGGAGCACCAGCTGCCGGTCTCCCGGAGCTTCTCGCCCCGGCGGGGTCCATGGAGGCACTCAAGGCCGCCGTCTCCTGCGGAGCGGACGCGGTGTACCTGGGGGGGAAGAAGTTCTCTGCACGGCAGTACGCCGGGAACTTCGACGATGCAGGCCTGGCCGAAGCGGTGGACTATGCCCATGCGAGGGGGGTCAGGGTCCATGCCGCGGTGAACACCCTCCTCCATGATCGGGAGATCCCGGATGCGGCGAGGTACCTGGTTTACCTCGCCGGGATCGGGGTGGATGCAGTCCTCGTCCAGGACCCGGGGCTTGCGGTCCTCGCCAGGGAGGCGATCCCCGGCCTGCCCCTCCATGCCTCGACCCAGATGACCATCCACAACGCCCGGGGGCTCGAATGGGCCGCCTCCCTCGGCCTCTCCCGGGTGGTCCTCGCCCGGGAGCTCTCCCTCGGGGAGGTCGCGGCCATGGGGGAGGCCGCGGCCCGGCTGGGGATCGGGCTCGAGGTCTTTGCCCACGGGGCCCTCTGCTATTCCTACTCCGGGCAGTGCCTTATCTCCTCGGCCATCGGCGGCCGGAGCGGGAACCGGGGACGGTGCGCCCAGCCCTGCCGGAGGCCTTACACCCTCGTCCGCGGCGGGGCCGACCTCTATGGGCGGCCTCTCCGCTCCACTCCCGTTCCCCTCAGGGATCGATACCTCCTCTCCACGAAGGATCTCTCCCTCTATCCTTACCTGGATCGGGTCGCCCGCGCCCCTATAACCGCCCTTAAGATCGAGGGGAGGATGCGGTCCCCCGATTACGTGGCAACGGTGACCGGGATCTACCGGAGGGCCCTGGACGCCATCGCCGCCGGATCCTGGGCCCCGTCACCCGCCGACGAGGAGGGCCTTGCCCTCACCTTCAACCGGGGGTTCACCGGCGGGTGCCTCTGCGAGGGACCCGGGGGGATCATGGGGAGGGACGCCTCCGATCACCGGGGGGTCCTTGCCGGTGTCGTCGGGTTCATGGATGAGGAGTCGGGGTCACTCGGCATCCGGCTCACCGGTCCGACGGTACCGGAGAAGGGAGACGGCCTCCTGTTCCGAGAACCGGGGGACGAGGAACGGGACACCGGGTTGGTCCTCAGGGCCAGGCCCCGAATCGAGGCAGGCATCCTCTGGTTGAAGGCTGAAAAGGGGATCAGGAAGGGGGCACAGGTTTTCATCACCCGCAGGGCGCGGCCCGCCGGAGTGGGCTCATGCCCCCCGTCGTCCAGGATTTCGGTGGACCTCGTGTTCAGGGCCGGCAGGGAAGGGAGGGCGGTCCTCGAAGGCTCGGTTTTCCGGAACGGTATCCCCATCACCATGATCAGGCTCGAAGGAAGTTTCGCCGCCGAACCCGGGCGGGCGCAGGAACTCACGGATGAGGCAGTACGTGAGATCCTCTCGAAGAGGGGGGATTCCCCGTACCATATCGGGAGTGTCTCCGTGGAATGGCCGGAGGGTTCCTATGCCAGGAAGGCGGCTATCGGCGGTCTCAGAAGGGAACTCCTCGCGAAGGTGGAGAAATTCCTCGTGATGGCCGGTAGGCCGGATCCGGGCCTGGTGGCCCGGTCCCGGGAGAGGCTGAACCGGGCCCTCGAAGGGGAAACCCGTTCCCATCCCGCTCCGACCAGGGGGAGCCCGCTCCCGACTCTCATCGTCCTCACCGACAGCCCCGACACGCTGGCCGCGGTCGTCGACGAGGGTTCCGGCCTCGTAGCCCTCGAGCCCGGCTTCAAACCGGAGACTCTGCCGGGAAAAGCCCGGAGTTCCGAGATATGCGCCGGGGTTCAGGAGATCGTTCGGGGGTCGATGGGGATCGCCTCCGGCACCGGCTGGGCCTTTGTCTGGAAATGGCCGGGGATCACGCATGACGGCTGGCTCAAGGAGGCATCGGTGATCCTCGGTGCCGCGGAGATGTCCGGTCTTCCCAGCGTGATGGTGGAGGGGCCCGGGGCTGCCCTCGCGGCCCGCTTCGCCTCCCCCGACGTTCCGATCCACGGCGGCACCGGGCTGAATGCCTGGAATGCCCGGGCAGTCGGAGCGCTCTCGCCCCTTTTCAGCTCCATTACCCTTTCACCCGAGCTCTCCAGGGAGGATCTCGGGGAACTCGCGTCCCGCATCCGGGTACAGGGAAATCCTCCCCTCCTCGGGTTTCAGGTGCAGGGAAACCTCGAGGTGATGGTGAGCGAGGACCGGCTCGCCGCGCTCCTTCCTGAGGCGCGTGTCGCGGACCGGGGCCGGCGGTTCACCGGGCTCCGCGACGGGACCGGCCGCATCTTCCCGGTCGAGGCAGACGGATGCGGGAGGACCCGGATCCTCAACCCGGTGGAGACCTGCCTCGTCGACCAGGTGCCGGTCCTCGTCTCTCACGGCATCGGGCTCCTTTCCATCGATGCGAGGGGCAGGGGTCCCCGGTACGGGCGGGAGATGGCTGCCATTTACCGCGAGGCCATCTCCGTTGTGGAGGCGGGCGGAGGCCGGATGGACCGGGAGCTCGGCCGGCTCCGGGAGGAATGCAGGAAACGGGCCCGCGGCGGGATCACCCGCGGGGCCTTCCAGAGGGGGCTCCGGGATGAGCCCGAAGGGCTTTCCTGAAGGAACTTCAGGAGGACAATGGAAGGCCCAAGGTTTTATGCCGGCATCCCCAGATCATCTACCATGAAGATCGTGGCCACGGTCGTGGATGCCGGGGAGGCGGCCCTCGCTGCGGGGCTCTGCCCCGATCTCGTCGAGGCCCGGATCGATCTCATGGAGGTGGACCCGGCCAGGGAGCTCCCGTCCATCCGGTTGGCCTTTTCCGGGCCGGTCATCCTCACGATCCGTTCCGTGGCCGAGGGAGGGGAATTCTCGGGCGGCCCCGGAGCCTGGTGGGAGTGCCTCGAGCCGCTCCTCCCGTTCGGGGATCTCATTGATGTCGAGACCCCCTGTTCCTCCTATTCCCCCCGGATCCGCCGGCTGGGGAAGGGAATCATCGCCTCCCGGCATGCCGAGGATATGCCCGCCCCCGCCGAACTCCGGCGCCTGGAACGGGAACTCCGGAGCTACGGGGATATTCCCAAGATCGTCGTCCGTCCCCGGAACGAGCATGATCTCCTGGACCTCCTGGAGTTCACCCTCGAGACCGAGAGGCCCGTCTGCACGGGTGTCCTGGGGGATGCGTACCGGTTCGCGAGAGTCATCCTCCCCCTGTTCGGTTCAGAGCTCGCCTATACCCACGCGGGGACCTGTGCCGCTCCCGGCCAGTACGCCCTCGGGGATTTTAAAAAGATTCAGGCCCTCCTGGGGACCTGAATCCGGACAGGTACCAGGCCCCTCCGGAGTGAAAATCAGTGCCTGCCTGCCCTGCAGATTCCTGCCATGGCGATGGATACGGCAAGGGCACCGAAAATCGTCGGGACGAGGAGCGGGACGGGTTTTGCCGTCGGCGAGGCGGGGAGTGATACCCGGGCCGGGGCTTCGCTCACCGTTGGAGGGGAGGTCACCTGGCCTCTCTGGTCACCACCGGGGTGCGGGGCCGAGGCGGCCGGGATGATGGAGAAGGCAACATTGTCGATGTAGCCCTCCGCGATGGCATTCGGGTTCGTCGAGTCCCCGATCTTGGACATGTAGATCCGGTTCATGGTCGGGAAGATGGCGACCGTGTCCAGTGTATGCCCCCAGACAAACACTGAATCATTCCGCCTGATGACCGAGATGGTAAGACTCCGGGAGTCAACCCGGTAGTCCATCGCC
>DATKKN010000092.1:0-4116 GCA_035542895.1 Methanomicrobiales archaeon
GGTGGTGGTGATCCCGAAGGAACGGGCCTACGAGGTGGCGAGGAGGGCGCGGGAGGTCCAGAAGGGGGAGGAGCGTATCCGGGAGGAGATCTCCCGGGGAGGGACCCTCTCCTCCATCACCGAGCTCGAGAAGTGGGAGAAACGCTGACGTTTCCCTGATGGGAAACGTCACACCTCGCACCGCTCCTTCGGAGGCGTTGCTCGAGCTCCGTTTCCCTGATGGGAAACGTCGCTCTCACCGGAGGAACGCCGCATCCATGAGCGAGCCGCCGTGGGCAAGGATCTTCTCGATCGCGCCCCTGATGTTATCAACCCGGAGGATGAGGACCGCCGCCTCCTTCCCGCTGTAGGCGTACGAGTACTCGATGTTGATGCCCGCCTCGCCGAGGATCCGGGCCACCTCGTAGAGGCCCCCGGGCTCGTCCCGCATCTTCACGCCGATGACATCAGTGAAGGACACCACGAAGCCGAGCGCGGTGAGCTTCCGGTATGCCTTGTCCGGGTGGTTCACGAGTGCCCGCACGACGCCGAACCCATCGGCCTCGGCGATGGAGAAGGCGAAGATGTTCACCCCCTCCTCCTCCATGGCCTTTGCGATGGCCGCGAGCCTCCCGGGCTTGTTCTCCGAGAACACGGAGATCTGCTTGATGAAATACTTTTCTGGCTCCATTACAGCTTCCTCCTGTCGATCACCCTCTTTGCCTTCCCCTCGAACCGGGGAAGGGAGCCGGGCTCGGCGAGCTCCACGTCGGCATGCACCGTGAGGGCCGACTCGAGGCGCTTTCCCACATGCTCCTTGATCTTCATGAGATCGGTGATCTTGTCAGAGAAGGCCTCGGGCTTCAGCTCGACCCGGACGAGGAGGGTGTCGAGCTCGTGCTGCCTGTCCACGACGATCTGGAAGTGCTGGCCCACCTCGGGGATGCCCATGAGGGTGTGCTCGATCATGGACGGGAAGACGTTGATCCCCCGGATGATGAGCATATCGTCGACCCTCCCCGTGATCCGCATGATCCTCGGGTGGGTCCTCCCGCAGGCGCAGACCTCCCTCGTCATGGAGGTGATGTCCCCGATCCGGAAGCGGACGATGGGGAGGGCCTCCTTCTTCAGTATGGTCACGGTGAGCTCCCCCTTCTCGCCGTCGGCCACCGGCTCGCCGGTCTTCGGGTCCACCACCTCGGTGTACGCGATGTCGCCCCAGACATGGATCCCGTTCTGCTCGGTGCACTCGGTGAAGAGGGGCCCCGAGAGCTCACTCGTCCCATAGATATCGTACGCCTTGATCCCGAGCCAGTCCTGGATCCGGTCCCGCATCTCGGCGGTCCAGGGCTCGGCACCCAGTATCCCGGTCCTGAGCTTCGTGTCCTTCCTGATGGAGATTCCCATCTTCTCGGCGACCTCGCCCAGGTGGAGGAGGTAGGAGGGGGTGCAGCAGATGGCCGTCGCCCCGAGGTCCTGCATAAGCTCGATCTGCCGCTCGGTCCCCCCCACGGAGGTCGGGATGACGGTGGCCCCGATCCGCTCTGCCCCGTAGTGGAGGCCGAGGCCGCCGGTGAAGAGGCCGTAGCCATAGCTCACCTGGATGACGTCCCTTGTCCCCAGGCCGCAGGAGGTGAGGGCCCTTGCGAGGGAGACGGTCCATTCCTCGAGATCGTTCTCGGTGTAGCCCACGACCGTGGGCTTCCCGGTGGTCCCCGACGAAACATGGTACCGGACGAGCTCCTCCTTCGTCGCCGTGAAGAGCTTGTCCGGGTAGTTGTCCCGGAGGTCGCGCTTGAACATGAACGGGAGCTTCGTGACGTCGGCAAGCGTCTTCAGGTCATCCGGGTGGACCTTTGCCTCCTCCATCCGCCGGTGGTAGAACGGCGAGAAGCTGTAGAGCCGGTAGGCGAGGGTCTTCAACAGCCGGTACTGGAGGCGCCCGAGCTCCTCCCGATCCATCGTCTCGATCTTGGAATCCCAGTACATCAGAACAACACCCCTCTCCTGTCCACCACACGCTTCGCCTTCCCCTCGAACCGGGGGAGCGTGCCCGGTTCCACGAGTTTCACGTCCGTACGGATGCCCAGGGTTTCCCGCAGCGCGCCCGCGATCTTCTCCTGGGCCCGGTGGAGGTCCCGGAGCTCGCCTGAGAAGGCCTGCCGGTTCAGCTCGACCTCGATGGTCATCTCGTCCAGCTGGTGGATCCGGTCGAGGTAGACCATGAACTGCTCGCCGACCTCGGGGAGGGAGAAGAGGACATGCTCGATCTGAGAGGGGAAGACGTTGATCCCCCGCACCACGAGCATGTCGTCCGACCGCCCCAGGATCCGGCTGATCTTCTGCCCCCGGCCACATGAGCAGCCCTCCTCTTCCATGAGCATGGCGATGTCCCCGGTCCTGTACCGGAGGAGGGGCATCGCCTCCTTCACGAGGGGGGTGATCACCAGCTCGCCCCGCTCCCCGGGCCCGAGGGCCTCGCCCGTGGCGGGGTCCAGGATCTCCACGAGGTAGCTGTCGTGCCAGATGTGCAGGCCGTCCTTCTCCGGGCACTCCATCGCGACCCCCGGCCCGTACATCTCCGAGAGACCGTACGAGTCGAAGGCAGATACCCCGAGCCGGCGTTCGAGCTCACCCCGGGTCGCCTCGGACCAGGGCTCGGCCCCGAAGCAGCCGACCCGGAGGGACTCGAGGCCGGCGCCCATCTCTTCCGCGACCTCGGAGAGATGGAGGGCATAGCTCGGCGTGCAGTGGATGGCGTTCACCCCGAAGTCCTCGATCATCTCGACCTGCCGCCTGGTGTTCCCCGTCGCCGAGGGGACCACGGTCAGGCCCATGAGCTCGGCACCGGAGTGGAACCCGAGCCCGCCGGTGAAGAGGCCGTAGTTCACCATGTTCTGGAAGACGTCCCCCTCCCCGAGGCCCGCCATGGTGAGGTTCCGGGCGATGAGCCCGGCCCAGTTCGAGAGATCCTTCGCCGTGTACCCCACGACGGTGGGCTTTCCCGTGGTTCCCGAGGTCGTGTGAATACGGCGTACTTCCTCACGGGGGACCGCGAGGAACCCGAAGGGGTACCCTTCCCTGAGGTCCTTCTTCGACGTGAAGGGAAGTTTCCCGGCATCCGAAAGGGTCCTGATGTCCCCCGGGTCGGCTGCGGTTTCCTTGAGGAGCCTGCGGTAGAAGGGGACCTTTGCGGCCTGCTTCACCGTCCACCGGAGGCGCCTTTCTTGGAGCGCCCTGAGATCCTTCCCTCTCAGGGTCTCCATCCGCTCGTCCCAGAACATCCGGAATCCCAGATATGCGGTTGCATGGCATGCTATTTATGGTGCATGATTTGCCCCGGAATCGGTGTTCCGGGAAGAGGAGGGTGCCGTTAGTCTCCGTCTCCGAAGAACCCCGGCCCTTCCTGAGAAATAATCTAGCTTTCCTTCTTCAGCCTGAGGCCCGCGCTCCAGGCCTTCCCTGCGTCGCTTCCGAGGGTCCAGTAGGTGTTGTCCGGCATGGTAAGGAGGAGGGGATCGATAACCCGGAAATCCGGCTTCCCGTCCTTCAGCATTGATGGATCCGCGTATGCACCGGTGATCTCCCCGATATAGAGCGTGTTCGTCGGAAGGGGAACAGACAGGACCAACCGGCACTCGAGGGTGACGGGGCATTCCCGGATCATGGGCGCGGTCTTCAGGCTCCCGTAGAAAACCTCGAAGACCTGCGACTTGTCGACCGTGGCCCCGGAGACGAGGCCGCAGTAATCGGCCTTCTCGAGGAGGTCTTTCCCGGGGATATTCACCGAGAAGGTCCCCGACCGGGTGATACCCTTCGGGGTGTGATGGTGGTTCCCGATCCCGCAGGCGATCATGGGCGGGTGTGCATTTGCCCGGGTGCACCAGCCCACGGTCATGAAGTTTTCCTTCCCGTCCACCTGTGTCCCCACAAGCACGACCGGCATGGGGATGAAGAAGTTTGTCCCGATGGGGATCTTGTCCATTGGGTCCCTCCGCTGTGTTCGCTTCCGTTTCAGTACTTCAGGTAATAAGATGAGCGGATTGGTTTCTGTAATTACCGGAAGAGGTGACCGAGAAAGAGGGATCAAATCTTCAGCGCGGCCTCGTAACGGCGGTTCACCTCTTCCCAGTTCAC
>DATKKN010000093.1:0-5304 GCA_035542895.1 Methanomicrobiales archaeon
CTCGCCGAGGCCTGCGAGAATGCGCTTTCACGGTCCGAGGACGGGCTCGTCATGGCCCTCGACGAGGCAGGGAAGGTCCATATCTACTCCTCGCTCATGGCCTGCCCGGAGTGCGGCATCGGCTTCGAGGAGCTCCAGCCCCGTATGTTCTCCTTCAACAGCCCCTTCGGGGCCTGCGAGGGCTGCAACGGCCTCGGGATCAAGATGGAGTTCGACCCTGACCTGATCATCCCCGACCGGGAGAAGTCCATCGCCGAGGGGGCGGTCGCCCTCTACCGTAATTACATCGACGGGTACCGGGCCCAGTACCTCGGTGCCATCGCCCGGCACTTCGGGTTCTCGGTCCTCACGCCCATCAGGGATCTCAAGCCCGAGCAGTACAACGCCCTCATGTACGGCACGTCGGACCGGATCCGGTTCTCCATGTCCATGAGCAACGGGGACGCCCAGTGGTCCCACGTCGGAGAATGGGAGGGGCTCCTCCCCCAGGCCGGGCGGCTCTACAAGCAGACGCAGTCCGAGTACCGGAGGCACGAGCTCGAGAAGTTCATGCAGGTCTCCCCGTGCCCGGTCTGCGGCGGAAGGCGGCTGAAGAAGAAAGTCCTCGCCGTGAAGGTCGCGGGGAAGTCCATCGTCGACGTCACCGACATGCCCGTTGCCGGCTGTACCTCGTTTTTCCGGGACCTGCCCCTCACCCCGAAGGAGGTAGAGATTGCCCACCAGATTTTGAAGGAGATCAACGACCGGCTCAGGTTCCTTGAGCGGGTCGGCCTCGGGTACCTCACCCTCTCCCGTGCGGCAGGATCCCTGTCCGGCGGGGAGGCCCAGCGGATCCGTCTGGCGACGCAGATCGGCTCGAACCTGACCGGCGTCCTCTACGTCCTGGACGAGCCCTCCATCGGCCTCCACCAGAGGGACAACCGCCGGCTCATCGACACGTTGAAGGCCCTCCGGGACCTGGGGAACACTCTCATCGTCGTCGAGCATGACGAGGAGACCATCCGGTCCGCGGATCATGTCGTGGACATGGGACCGGGGGCAGGGATCCACGGCGGGGCCATCGTTGCCGAGGGGACTCCTGTCGAGATCGAGGGGAACCCGGACTCCCTCACCGGCCTCTACCTCGCCGGGAAGATGCAGATCGAGGTGCCGAAGAAGCGGCGGAGGTCAAAGAAGTGCATCACCATCACCGGATGCCGGGAGAACAACCTGAAGGACATCGATGTCAGGATCCCGATCGGGGTCTTCACCTGCGTGACCGGGGTCTCGGGCTCGGGGAAGTCGACGTTAATTTATGAGATCCTGTACCGTGCCATGCAGCGGGCGCTCCACCACTCCCGGGTCCAGGTGGGCACCTATGACTCCATCGAGTTCGGGGATGCCGTCGACAAGGTCATCGTCATCGACCAGTCCCCCATCGGCCGGACCCCCCGGTCGAACCCCGCCACATACACGAAGGTCTTCGACGATATCCGGCACGTGTTTGCCGGGACGAAGGAGGCGAAGATGCGGGGGTACACCCCGGGCCGGTTCTCCTTCAACCTCCGGGGCGGGCGGTGCGAGGCCTGCCAGGGCGAGGGGCTGATCCGGATCGAGATGAACTTCCTCCCGGACGTGTTCATCGAGTGCGAGGAGTGCAAGGGCACCCGGTACAACCGCGAGACCCTGGAGGTGAAGTACCGGGGGAAGTCCATCGCCGACGTTCTTGCCATGTCTGTTGAGGAGGCGATGGTCCTCTTCGACAAGATCCCCTCCATCCGGGCGAAGCTCGAAACCCTCTCCCGGGTCGGGCTCGAGTACGTGAAGCTCGGCCAGTCCTCGACGACGCTTTCGGGAGGGGAGGCCCAGCGGATCAAGCTCACCCGGGAGCTTGCGAAGCGGGCAACGGGGAAGACCCTGTACCTCCTGGACGAGCCGACGACCGGCCTCCACTTCCACGACGTGAAGAAGCTCATCCAGGTGCTCGACGACCTGGTGGGCCGGGGGAACAGCGTTGTCGTCATCGAGCACAACCTGGACGTCATCAAGTCCGCGGACCACATCATCGACCTCGGGCCCGAGGGCGGGGACCTGGGCGGGGAGGTGGTCGCCACCGGCACCCCCGAGGAGGTGAGCCGGGTGAGGGCGAGCTACACCGGCCAGTTCCTCGGCCGGATCCTGGACGGCCATGGTTGACCATGCCACCCGGGCACCATCGACCTCATGAGTTCTGCAGTCCTAACCGTACGCGTCCCATGATGGACCTCTCCCACCTTCCCCCGAAGCCGGGCTGCTACCTGTTCCGGGATGTGAAAGGAACCATCCTCTACATCGGCAAGGCAAAGGACCTGAAGAAACGGGTCTCGTCGTACTTCCAGAGGGAGCCGGCCGACCCCCGGATCCGGGCGATGGTGGAGAGGGTGGACTCCGTCGATTTCATGGTGACCGACAATGAGGTGGAGGCCCTCGTCCTCGAGAACAACCTGATCAAGCGCCACCAGCCCCGGTACAACATCGACCTCCGGGACGCGAAGACCTATGCCTACATCATGCTCACAAAGGAGGAGTTCCCCCGGATCCTGATGGCCCGGCGGCCCTCGGAGGATGGCTCGTACTTCGGCCCCTTCGTCTCCGCCCGGGAGCGGGACCATGTCCTCCGTGCCGTGAAACGGGCCTTCGGCCTGCGCACCTGCCGCCGGCTCCCGAAGCGGGCCTGCCTCCGCCACCACATGGGCTCCTGCTCGGCGCCGTGCGTCGCGGGGATCAGCCCCGAAGAGTATGGTGTCCGCGTGAAGAGGGTCGAGTCGATCCTCCGCGGCGGGTCAGCGGAACTCCTCTCAGAACTCAGGAGCGAGATGGCCGGCCGTGCAAGGGACCAGGACTTCGAGGGGGCGATGGCGATCCGGGACCAGATCTCGGCGGTGGAACACCTCGCCACCCGGCAGAAGGTCGAACGGCAGCGGGACCATGACGAGGGTATCATCAATTACCTGGAAACCGGCGAGAAGGTGTACCTCATGCTCTTCTCGGTGGAGCGGGGGACCCTCGCCGAGAAGGAGGAGTTCATCTTCGGCGCATCCCCGGAGTTTTTCGAGGAGTTCCTGGTCCAGTACTACTCGGACCATGCTCCACCGAAGGAGCTGATCCTCCCGGGTCCAATCTCTCTTCCCGTCGTCGACTTCCTCGCCCTCCGGCGGGGGAACCGGGTGCTCGTGACGGTCCCGGTGAAGGGGGAGAAGAAGCAGCTCCTGGACCTCGTCCGCAAGAACCTTGAGCAGACCTTCTTTGGCGAGAAGCTCCGTCTCGAAGCCCTCGGGGAGGCCTTGCATCTCCCTGCTCCTCCCTCTGCGATAGAGTGCTTCGACATCTCGCACCTCTCCGGCACCTCGACCGTGGGCTCCATGGTCCGGTTTGTCGACGGGCGACCAGAGAAGAAGGGATACCGCCGGTTCAGGATCCGGACGGTTGGCGGGGTCGACGACACCGCGGCGATATCCGAGGTGGTCCGCCGCCGGTACAGCCGGCTCGTCCGCGAGGGGCAGAAACTCCCCGACCTCGTGATCATCGATGGCGGGAAGGGGCAGCTCGCCGCAGCGAAGGCAGCCATGTCCGGCGTGAGGGTGGATGTGCCACTCATCTCCATCGCGAAACGGGAGGAGGAGGTCTATGCCCCGGGCTTCTCCTTCCCGCTGCCCATTGACAGGAAAAGTCCTGCCTCGCTCCTCATCCGGGAGATCCGGGACGAGGCTCACCGGTTCGCGGTGGCGTACCACCGGCTGCTCAGGCGGAAGAAGGTGGTGGAGGAATAGGAGGAGAATCCTGTCGCGCGCCCGGGCCTGCTTCGATTCACGCCCCGATGAATTTCAGCACTCCGTATACCAGGAACGCGGGCCAGAGTATCGCCTTGATCACTCCCAGGAATCCCCCCAGCAGGCTGGTGGCCGTGGTGAGGTAGTACACCAGGGCACCGAGGAAGCCCAGCCCGTAGAGCGCGCCCCCGCACCCGTGACCGTATGTGTGTTCCCTCACCGTGCATTTGAACCCATGCCAGTCGCTCTTACCTGGCTCCGATGTTTCCGGCTCCATCTCGCTCAACTCGCTGGTTTCTACAATATCCCCCTTCCTTCATTAAAAAGAATCCCTGGAACGGGATAGTTCGACATTGTATTATCCCGAGTTTACGGGTATCAAACGGGCCGGTCCCCCCCCATGAATATGGCCGCCATCCCCCACAGGATGCTCTCGACGCATGACATGGTAATCGCCCTTTCCCCCGCTCTCATGAATCCGGCCGTCACCCCTCCACCCCCAGACCTTATAAGATCACCCGGACGTATTCCTAAGCACCGTGACGTTCCAGCTCACCGCCCCGTTCACCCCTGCCGGCGACCAGCCCCGGGCCATCGCCCGGCTCGTCGAGGGCCTGGAGAGCGGCACCCGGTACCAGACCCTCCTCGGGGTGACCGGGTCGGGGAAGACCTACACGATGGCGAACGTGATCGAGGCCGCGAAGAAGCCCACCCTCGTCGTCGCCCACAACAAGACCCTCGCTGCCCAGCTCTACAACGAGTTCCGGGAGTTCTTCCCCCAGAACCGGGTGGAGTACTTCGTCTCTTACTACGACTACTACCAGCCCGAGTCGTACATCCCCGAGAAGGACATGTACATCGAGAAGGACGCCCAGATCAACCCGAAGATCGAGCAGCACCGGATGGCCGCCACCGCGTCCCTCATGAGCCGGGAGGACGTGGTCGTCGTGGCCTCGGTCTCCTGCATCTACGGCCTCGGGAACCCCGCGAACTACCGGGACCTGGGCTTCGACCTCACGGTCCATTCCCGGATGCCCCGGAAGGAGATCCTCTCCCGGCTCGTGGACATCCAGTACGAGCGGAACGAGCTGGACCTCGCGCCGGGGAAGTTCCGGGTGAAGGGGGACGTCATCGACTTCATCCCGGCCTACTCGGACCGGATCATCCGGGTCGAGCTCTGGGGGGACGAGATCGAGCGCATCCGGGAGATGGAGCCCCACTCCGGGCAGGTCACCGACGAGTTCAAATATTTCCATGTCTACCCCGCCCGGCACTTCGTCATCCCCGACGATGCCCGGAAGCGGGCCATCGAGACCATCAAGGCGGAGCTGGACGAGTGGCTCCCGAACCTCGGGCCCCTCGAGGCCCACCGGCTGAAGACCCGGACCCTCTTCGACGTGGAGATGATCGAGGAGACCGGCTACTGCAAGGGGATCGAGAACTACTCCCGGCACTTCGACTCCCGGGCGCCGGGGCAGAAGCCCTACTGCCTCCTCGACTACTTCCCGCGGGACTT
>DATKKN010000094.1:0-2643 GCA_035542895.1 Methanomicrobiales archaeon
GGACCAGAGCAGCTCGCGGAGGTCGGCGGGACCTCCCTGGCATTCCGGGAACCTCTTCTCGACAAGTGCCCCGACCTCACGGCTGACGGACCAGGGAAACCCGGGCTCGAAGCCATACTTCTCCATGGCATGCCAGGCGATTGCCGGGAGATCCACGTTTGAGCTGTTCCTCATGTCCCTCCGGATAGGTACCTTCCATGAACTACCATCCCCGGGCATATAGCACTTCAGGTAGCATTTCCGGATCCGTCGCAGGGATCGGGGGGCAGCTTCCTGACCCGTTCCAACGCCTTTTTCATGCACCCTGACCATAACCGGATGCCATGGAAGATGGCCGGAAGCACGGATTCCGGATCGAGTTCGGCAAAGGCCGGATCGAGGCCCTGACCGACGGGATTTTTGCCTTTGGCATGACACTCCTCGTGCTCGGGGTCGGCTACCCCATCTCGGTCCAGACCTTCGCGAAGATGCCCGTGGACCAGATCCTCATTGCCTCCATCCCTTACTTCATCTTGTACCTGGTTTCCTTCCTCATCCTTGCCGCCTTCTGGGTGAGCCACCATATCCAGTTCCATTACATCAGGTTCATCGACCGGACTTATCTTTGGCTGAACATCCTCGCCCTCATGTTCGTCGCCTTCGTCCCCTTCACCTCCTCCCTCGCGGGGTTCTTCTCCAGCTCCCGGCTCGCGGCGGCGGTCTTCGAGATCCACCTCCTCGTCATCGGGCTCCTGTTCCACCTGGGGTGGCGGTACGCGACCGGGGACCACCGGCTCGTGGACGCGTCACTTGATCCAGCCATCATCCGGCGCATCAGGCAGGGCACGCTCGTGATACCCTCCTTCTCCCTCGCGGGGTTCCTCCTGACCCTGCTCGGGTTCCATGAAAGCCTCTTCATCTTCTTCCTTGTTCCCGTGGTTCTCTGGATCAGGATCCACCGGTGATCTTCCCCCTTTTCCTCTCTGATGCTCTCCACCGTGGATTCCGAGCTAACTACAAGAACAAGAACGGGTACAGCTTGAGGGGCGTATGGAGCGGAACGAGAAGGTGATCATGGGCGTGCTCATGCTGGGCACCCTCATGGGCTCGCTGGATTCGACCATCGTCATCCTCGCCTTCCCGACGATCGCCGATGCCCTCCACTCGGATCTCCTCACAACGCTCTGGATGATCCTCATCTACCTGCTCGTCGTGGCCGTCACCACCACCCAGCTCGGGAGGATCGGCGACATCTATGGCCGGAGCCGGATGTTCAATGCCGGCTTCGGGATCTTCACCCTCGGGTCGCTCTTCTGCGGCTTCTCCCCCACCATCCACTGGCTCATCGCCTCACGGGGCGTGCAGGCCCTCGGGGGGTCTCTCATGCAGGCCAACAGCGGCGCCATCGTGGCAGACACCTTCCCGCCCAACCGGCGGGGGGCAGCCTTCGGGTACATCTCCCTCGGCTGGACGAGCGGCGCGATGCTCGGGATCGTCCTCGGCGGAGTCATCACGACCTTCGTCGGCTGGGAGTACATCTTCTTCATCAACCTCCCCATCGGGATCGTTGCAACGCTCCTCGGGGTCCGGTACGTCAGGGATAACCAGAGGGTCTCCGAGAAGCTGGACATCCCGGGCATGGTGTTCCTCGGTGCGGCCCTCACCCTCATCTCCTACGGGGCGGTGGACTTCGCCGCCGAGGACCTGGCCGCCGCAAACATCGCTGCGATCCTCGCTGGCCTCGTCGCACTCGGCCTCTTCTTCCTCTACGAGCTCAGGGCCTCCCGGCCGCTCATGGACTTCTCGGCTCTCGGGAGCCGGATCCTCCGGTACTCCATCATGGCCGCCTTCTTCCTCTCCCTCGGGTACCTCGCCGTGGTCTTCCTGATAACCATGTACCTCCAGGGAATCCGGGCCCTCTCGCCCCTCGATGCGGCCCTCCTCCTCATCCCGGGTTATGTCGCCGGGTCTTTCCTGTCCCCGGTCATGGGGCGGCTCTCCGACCGTTATGGCGCCCGTTGGATTGCGACCGGAGGGGCCGGCGTGATCATCCTTGCCACCCTCCTTTACCTGAGCCTCCGTATCGACACCCCCTACTGGCTTGTCCTCGTCGCCTCCGGTGTCTCGGGGATCGGGACCTCGATGTTCTTCCCTGCGAACAATGCCGCGGTCATGGCCCATGCCCCCCAGGGGAGCTTCGGCGGGGTCTCCGGCCTCCTCAGGACCATGCAGAACATCGGCATCCTCGGGAGCTTCGTCATCACGATTGCCGTCGCCGCGGCGTCGATCCCGAGGCAGGTCGCCTTCGAGGTCTTTATCGGGACCACCAGCCTGAAGGGCGGCGTCTCCCAGGCCTTCATCCTCGGCATCGACTCCGCGCTCTGGATCTCGCTCGTCTTCATCGCCATCGCGGGTGTCCTTTCCTGGCTGCGTGGTGAGGAGACCAGGGGCCCGGAAAGTTCCTGAACCTTCGCCGGGGAATCTCCATCCGGGGGAGGATCGCTTCAGAAAAGGGTGGAGAGTAGCAGCCCCGCCCAGCAAAGGGTGAGGATGACGGGGGTACCGAGGAGGTAAAATGCCGACGGGACGGAACCCAGGATCCGGAGCGGGAGGGGGGCGTTCCCGAGCTGTTCTTTCAGATCGAGAACCTGGAACCGCGGGATG
>DATKKN010000095.1:0-2896 GCA_035542895.1 Methanomicrobiales archaeon
GAGGGAGTCACTCCCTCCCGTACTCATCGTCGAACCTGACGATGTCATCCTCGCCCAGGTAATCCCCGCTCTGGACCTCGATGACCTCGAGGGGAACCTTCCCCGGGTTCCCGAGCCGGTGCCGGACGCCCGCACGAACGAAGGTGCTCTCGTTCGGGGAGAGGATGAACCGCTCCTCCCCCAGCTGGATCTCGGCGATGCCCGAGACCACGATCCAGTGTTCGCTCCGGTGCCGGTGGAGCTGGAGGGAGAGGCGCTTCCCCGGGCGCACGCTCACCCGCTTGATCTTCGAGGACCCGGCCTCCTCGAGAATGGTGTACGAGCCCCAGGGCCGGTGGACCTGGAGGTGGAACTGCACGATGGGGTCATGCTTCCGGTCATACCGCTCGACGAGCTCCCGCACCCTCGCGGTCTCGCCCCGGCCGCAGACGAGTAAGGCGTCCGGGGTGTCCACGACGACCAGGTCGTCCGCGGCGATGATACCGACGTGCTTTTCCCCGGCATGAACATAGTTCCCGTGGGCATCGATGAACTCGGCCTTTCCCGCGTTCCCGGCCCGGTCATGCGGTTCGTGCTCGTACAGCGCCCCGAAATCCCCGAGGTCGTCCCACGCCGCCCGGAGGGGCACGACCGCGACCCGGTCCGACCTCTCCAGGAGCCCGTAGTCCATGGAGAGTGGGGGGAGGGCCCCGTAATCCAGGTCACCTCCCGCGAAAGCTTCGGCCATCTCCGGCTGGTGCTTCGAAAGCTCGGCGAAGAAGCATGGCGGGGAGAGGAGGAAGATCCCGCTGTTCCAGAGGCAGCCCTCGGCGATGAGCCGTGCGGCGGTGGCCTCGTCGGGCTTCTCCCTGAACTCGGAGACCCGGTACCCTCCTTTGAGATCCTCCCCAGGCCGGATGTATCCGTACCCCGTGTAGGTCTTGGTCGGTGTTACGCCGAAGGTGACCAGGTGGTCCCGGGCGAGACCGGCCGCGGCCCGGATTTCCCCGACGACCGACCCCTCAATGAGGTGATCCGAGGGGAAAACGGCGGCGGTCACGTTCCTGCCCTGTGCCCGGTCCCGCTGCATCGCCCAGGCGATGGCGGGAAGCGTGTTCCTCCCGGCCGGTTCCAGGAGGAGGCGGTCCTTCCCGATCGCGCACCCGATCTCCTCGAGCTGGTTCATCACCAGATACTGGTGGATGGCGTTCGTCACCACCGTGATGCCCTCATCGCCTGAGAGGAGCCTCGCCCGCTCGTACGTCTCCTGGAAAAGGGAGCGGGTACCCAGGCAGAGGAACTGCTTCGGGTAATACTGTCTGGAGAGGGGCCAGAGCCGGCTCCCCACCCCGCCGGCAAGAATGATGGAATGGATCGGGTGCATCCAGAGATCTGGTGTGATTCCGTATCATATTAGTTATTCTGTTGCAGAATTCCCGGAACCCGGTCCCGGTCGCAGTTCACCGGGATAAAGGAATAAATATACGATTCATCAAATATTCTTTAGTGAGTTCGATGCGCCGGGCCTGGGTTATTGCCGTTCTCCTTGTGTTCATGATAGTGCTTGCGGGGTGCGGGAAGCCGATCCCGAGGGGCTCCAGCGGGAATACCACGCCGGTCTGGGGCCAGAAGCCCAGGGAGTACAACGCGTCCGGCGGACCGGATACGACGGACCACGGTACGCCGGTAGCCGGGCCCACCGCAGAAGTAACGAGCGGCCCTGTGCTCACGGCAACCATCATCCCGATGACGACCACTACCGCCAGCCCTGCCGGCACCTACCGTAACCCCCCGCCAGAGGCAAACATCACCGCGAACTATACCGTCATCTATGACGAGAACCTGATCTTCTCATGGAATGCGACAGCGCTCGCCTATAAACTCGAAGACCCACCCCTCATTATCGATTACACCCTGACCGTGCCGAACATCACGAGAATCAGTACGGACAAGGATCCGGTCTCGGGAGGCGATATTACCGTGACGAAGACGTACCCGGACCCCCAGGCTTACTTCGAGATCACCGTGCGGGACCCGGTCACGATGAGGATCTTTGCCCAGGGAGGCTATGCCCGCCAGTACGATGTCTCGTACACAAAGCAGTTCCGGATCCTATACCCCGGTAACTACCATATCCAGATGGCAGGGAACAAGGTCACCGCCCACGTGAAGTTCACGGTGCCCGGCGATAATCCAGTATGAGGGACTCATGGCCACCTGCAGGGATTGTTTCTTTTTCCAACCGCTGACAGGAAACGAGGGCGAGTGCCAGATGAACGGGATTGTCACCGCCGACCGCGAGGCGGAGCGATGCCCGTCCCGCACCTTCCGGCCGAAGGCGACATGAAAAGGGCGACCTAACGGCCGGCGATGATCAGGTAGTGGTACGGCCCCGCGTCCTGCACGTCAAGGATCCTCAGACCGACCGATTCGATGAGCGATCTCGCCTTCCCGACCGGGAACCGGATCCCCTGCGGGGGACCGAGATCCATCGGTTCGTCCTTCCAGTCCAGATCCACGAGACGTCCCCGGGGCCCGAGCATCCTTTTTGCGTTCCTGATCGCTGCCACGGGGTCCCTGAAGTCATGGAGGTCGATCCCGAAAAAGACGATATCGGCACAGCCCTCACAGAAAAGCGTGGTCTCTGCCTCGCCTGCCTGTGAAGTCAGGTTCTTCAGGCCCTCCTTCTCCGCCCGCGTACGCAGACTTTCAATGGAATCGGGGTTGATATCGACCGCGTATACCTTACCGAAATTCCTCACCCGGCGGGCCGCGGGGATGGCGAAGAACCCCTCGCCGCAGCCAACGTCGACGAGGGTCATCCCGTCCCGGAGGCCGATAACGGAAAGGATCTCCTCGGGATTCTGCCAGCGTCTCCGCTCGGGATCGTCAACCATGAAACGGCGATGGGGCATGA
>DATKKN010000096.1:0-3787 GCA_035542895.1 Methanomicrobiales archaeon
GATAAATACTTCTCTTTGATCCCTTTGCCATGCAGAACAAGGTGGCAAATAAACAAAAACCATGAATCATGAAGCTCAACCGGGGCACTGCAGGCCCCACCAACCGCACGTCCGGAGCAGGGCCTTCCCTGTACCGCGGGATTGATACCGCCCCCGCGAGGAGGCAACGGGTGGGAAGAAGAAGATAAACCTTATCGCATTTCACCACGAGGGACTATCGTCAACCCCTTTACAGGTCAGGTGGAAACTTACGATCGGGGGATAGTCGGGTCTGGTTCGCCATGAAGATACTGGATCAGGAAAAGATGGAAAGGATCAAGGCCCTGCTGAAGACCCACCCGAGGGGCCTTTCCATAACCAACCTCGCATCCATCACCGGGCTGAACCGGAATCTTATTGCCAAATACCTGGACATGCTCGTCATCTCGGGCCAGGTGGAGATCCAGCAGTACGGGCCGGCGAAGGTGTACTTCCCCTCGCAGAGGATCCCCGTATCTGCCATGATCGAGATCACGTCGGATCTCGTGATGGTCCTCGACCAGGGCCGCAAGATCGTCCACGTGAACGAGCCCTTTGCCCGTTTCCTCGGGCTCACCCGGGATCGCCTCCTGGGAAAAACAATCGGGGAGGTGGGCCACCCGTTCCTCACGAAGGTCCCGCTCTCCCCGCCCGAGGGGCCCATGGATCCGGGGGGCGGAGAGATCGGCGAGGTCCGGTATCCCGATGCAGACGGGGGCAGTTTCTTCCGGATCAAGCATGCCCCCGCGGTCTTCGAGGACGGGTCGGTCGGGCTCACCCTCATCATCGAGGACATCACCGACCGGAGGAAGTACGAGGAGAACCTCCTGCTGTCGGAGGCGAGGTACCGGGGAATCGTGCAGGACCAGACCGAGTTCATCACCCGGTACCTCCCAGACACCACCATCACGTTTGTGAACGACGCCCTCTGCCGGTACGTGAACCGACCCCCCGAGGAGCTCCTGGGAAAACGGTTCATCGAGATGGTCCCGGAGGAGGAACGCACGCAGGTGCTCCAGGGAATCGGCACCCTCTCGCCGCAGAACCCGACGGCCGTGGTGGAACACCGGATCTCCGACGGGCGGGGGGAGCTCCGCTGGGTGAACTGGACGAACCGGGCCATTTTCGAGGACGGCGGCTCCATCCTGGAATACCAGGGGATGGGGCGGGACGTCACCGAGCAGCGGGAGATTGCCGAGAAGGTCTCGAGGTACATCCTCCAGCTGGAGTTCATCTCCCGGAAGGCGCTGGAGTTCGTGCATGCGACCCCCCAGGATGACCTCTACCTCATCATCGCCCATGGGGTGAAGTCCCTCTATCCCGAGGCTATTGTTTGCGTCCACTCGTACGAGAGGAAGAACGAGACCATGAAGGTCGAGGCGGTGCTGGACGAGGATGCCAGGACCCGGATCAGGGAGACTCTGGGAAGGGATCCCGTGGGGATCCCCTTCAGGCTCACCCCCGAGGTCGCAGAACTGGCGAGGGAGGGGACCCTCCGCAGGCTCCCCGGGTGGACCTATGCGGCCTGTTTCCCGGAAATCGCCTCCGAGGAGATGTATTCCCGAATGGAGGAGGTGACCGGGCCATCGGACATATACCTCATGGGCCTCACCTACCTGAAGGAACTCTACGGCGAGGTCGTCCTCATCTTCGGAAAAGGAACCCAGCTCCAGCACCAGCATCTCCTCGAGACCTACCTCAACCAGGCATCGGTCACGGTCCAGAGGCAGGCATTCCTGGGGGAGCTCCAGAGGAGCCGTGAGGAGTACCGGAGGATCGTGGAGAATGCCGGCGAAGGGATCTGGGCGCTCGACCGTGACTATCGGTCGACCTTCGTCAATCCGCGGCTCTCTGATATCCTCGGGTATGCACCGGAAGAGCTGATAGGGAGACCGATCGAGGATTTCATACCCGCGGAGGACATCCCGGCCCATCGCCAGCGCGTCGCCCAGCGGCGGTCCGGAATGACCGGCCGGTTCGAGCAGAGGTTCCGGAGAAAGGACGGATCCCTGATCTGGACCAGAGCGACTGCAACTCCCATCATGGAGGAGGGGAAATTTTCAGGCGCCTTCGCCATGCTCACGGACATAACCGCGGAGAAACAGGCCGAGGATGCCCTGCGGGAGAGCGAGGAGAAATACCGGGCCCTTGTGGAGCAGGCACACGATTTCGTCCTCGTGGTCCAGGACGGGGTGGTAAAATTCTGCAACCGGAGGGCTGCCGAGATGTGGGGGGGCGATATCCAGGAGATCCTGGGTCAGCCCTACGAGAATTTTATCGATCCGGCCGAGCTCCCCAGGGTCAGGGAAAATTACGAACGCCGCATGGCAGGGGAAGAGGTCTCCCAGCTGTATAACACCGTGCTCTTGAGACGGGACGGGAGCAGGATATACGTGGATCTGAGCGCGGGGACCTTCCTCTATGAGGGCAGGCCGGCGGACCTCGTTGTATTGCGGGATATCACCGAGAAGAAGAAGGCCGAGGAGGAGCTGGGGAAGACCGAGGCCTTCCAGCAGGCCCTCCTCTCGGCATCTCCGGTGGGAATCGGGGTGACATCAAACCGGACCCTCGTCTGGTCAAACGATGCCATGTTCCGCATCCATGGCTATGGCGGGGGGGAACTGGAGGGGCGAAAGGCCCGGGTCCTCTACGAAGATGAGGGGGAATATGAGCGCGTGACCCGGGAGGTCTCCGAAGCGATGGAAAGCGGGCAGTTCCGGGAGCTGGAGACGGTCTGGATGAGGAAGGACGGATCCCGGGCGATGGTCCAGCTGAATGTAGGACCCATACGACCTGGTTCCCCGGAGGTTCTTTCGGTCGCGCAGGATATCACCGAGCGGAAGGAGGCCGAGGAGAGGATCCGAAGCAGCGAAGAGACCTTCAGGACCATGGTCAGCATCAACCCCCTCCCCCTCTCCCTCATCGATGCCACTGGGAAATACCTCCATGTCAACCCGGCCTTCACCCGGCTCTTCGGCTATACCCTTGAGGACATCCCTGACGGTGAAGCGTGGTTCACCCTCGCCTACCCGGATGAGGAGACAAGAAAGGCAGCCATCCGGCTCTGGAAGTCCGATGCCGCGGAGCACGCCGCGGGGGAAGTGCGGCCCCGGACCTTCCGGGTCCGCTGCAAGGATGGGTCCCCGAAGGATATCCTCTTCCTCCCGGCATCCACGCCGGCGGGTCTCCAGGTGGTGGTCTACCAGGATATCACCGGCGAGAAGATCCATGCACGGCTCCGGGAGTCCGAGGACCGGTACCGGCACCTGGTGGAGGACCTGAACATCGGCATCTACCGGAGCTCGGGGGATCCGGCGGGGCGGTTCATCTGGGGGAACACCGGGCTTGTCTCCATCCTCGGCTACGAGGACCTCGCGGATCTCCAGGGGGTGCCCATCCGGGAACTGTTCATCAGGCCCGAAGGGAGAATGGCCCTCCTCGAGGAATTGCAGGAGAAACGGTTCGTGAAGAACCGGCTGTTCAGCCTCAGGAGGAAAGACGGGACCCCAGTAACGGTGTCGGTCACCGCCCTCGCCGAGTTCGACGAGAAGGGAAAACTCCAGTACATCACCGGGCTCGTGCAGGAAATGTCGGAAACGATTCAGGCGTCCGTCCAGAGTAAATGATGGAAAGCAACCCCTGCCACTCCTCAGTCGGGTCAATCAGAGAAGAGGAGATTTATATTCCCCATTTGCTGAAGATCCACCATGAAAGAGCACCAGGTTTTTGAGAGCGTCCCCGGCATCCTCCGCCCCTTCAAGGCCTATAT
>DATKKN010000097.1:0-2926 GCA_035542895.1 Methanomicrobiales archaeon
TCGTGGTCCTCTGTTTTATCCAGGGGGGGTGCATGGGATGCAGCGAGCAGGAACCCATCAACCGGGAGGTGGAGAAGGACCTGAAGATCAGGATCCAGAAGATCGACGTGATGAGGGAACCGCGGTTCGTTTCCCAGTACCGGCTCCGGGTGACCCCGACCATGATCATCCTCCAGAACGGCGAGGAAAGGAGGCGCTTCGAGGGGCTGGTTCACACCGACGAGCTCGAGGCTGAAATCCGGAAGTACCTGTAGTTCTATATCCGGTTCCCGTAAATTCTCTTCACCGCCCGGGCCGGCGCCTTCTGCCCCTCCTTCCGGAGCACCTTCCCGTCGCGGAGCTTCATGTGGGTGATGCGGAAGGGGAGGGGGCCGAAGGTCCAGGATTCTCCGACGGCGAACTCCTCCTCCCCGTCGCAGGCGACCGATACCGGGCGGGTGACCCAGCCCTTGTGGACCGAGGCCCTGACCACCACCTGGTCGATGGCTCTCGTCCAGAGGGTGGAGACATCCCGGGCCTTTGCCCTCTTTACCCGTTTCCCCCTTGCTTCAATGGAGGTCACCTGGACGCCGGAGACCGCGTCCCCGCGCTCGGCAGCGAGTGAGTCGCCGATGGCAACGGTCTCCCCTGGCTCGAGGGAAACCGAGCCGACCCGGGACTCACCCTCGCAGCTCACGATGGCCCTGACCGGGATCTCCTCGTCTTTCGGCAGCACCTGGCGGTGGGTGTGGCCGCAGAGGGAGCAGCGCACGACGGGGTTCCGGTTGTCGCCCACCAGGTCGTGATCGCATTTCTCGCCGCATGAGGGACAGGTGAGGATGATGGCCATTTTATATGAATGCGCCCCCCTCACCTATAAAGTGATGGAGGTAAAGGAGAGGATTCACTGCCGGGGCCATCCCCTGGTCTCGGGCACCCACCCGACGACCTTCGAGGTGACCGCCGAGGACCACCTTACCCGTAAGGGGGACTGCATTATCGGCATCCGGGCGGATAAGGGCGCAGCCGGGCTCTCGTCGGAGTTCCGGCGGGTTGTCGCCGACGATCATGCGATCCTTACTACCCGGCTCACCGCCGGCGGGCACGCGGTCGAGGTGCACGGGAAGGGTTCATCGAGGATGACCCTCACGCACCCGACCGATCTCGTCTGGCGGAGAAGCAGTTTTGTCTGCCCGAGGACGGTCGCCATCCATTGCGACCGGGTGGCGATCACCCTGCCGAGGGACCTGATCCGAACTCTCGCGGAAGGGGCGGAGCTCGAAGTGGTGATGGTGGCCCTGGCTGAGGAAGATGCGGCGCCGAAGGTGGATGACACATAGGTTTATATCAGATGGTTTTTTTATCAATTCCTATGGATTTTCCGAGGTATTTCCTGATTTTACCTGTTTTACTCCTCATTCTCCTTGCCTGTTCGCCTGGCTGCCTCCGGGGGCCCCTGGGTCTCCCCTCTCCAACCCCCGTGCCGGTAACTCCAGCCCGGGCCGCCCTGACAACCCAGACCACCCCCCCGACGACCCCGACCCCGTCCGTGCAAACGGCAGCCGTCGGAGAACCCGTTACCTACGGGAACCTCCGGGTGACTGTTCTCAGCTACCGCATCGAGGATACCATCAAAGGAGATCCCCCGTATACCCCCGGTTACCAGTGGGTCGTCCTGGACATGACCGTCGTGAACCTGGATCCGGTAAAGGAGGTCTCCCTCTGGCCGCGTGAATGGGATCCCCCGTGGTGGATCACCGATTCGGCCGGCTACCGGTACCAGGCCCTGGGGGCCGCCCACCAGGAGCACGAGTTCGACGGCACCCACATCCTCCCCGGGGAGACCCGCAGGGGATATGCCCTTTCCGCGGTGCCGAAGGGGGATGGCGGACTTGACTTCATCTATAGCTTTGGCGGGGCGAATATCGCGGTGTTCAACCTGAATTGACCAGTGAAACCCTTTTTAACCGGTGATGCCGCCGGGCTTGAGTGTCCGGCGGGCCGTTATTTCTCGGTGACCTCGGTCACCTTCAGCTCCGCATCGGCGAGCTTCCGCTCGCACTCCCGGATGAGGGCCGCTCCCTTTTCGTACAGGGCGATGGACTCGTCAAGGCCGGTGTCCGGGTCTTCCATCTTCTTTACGACCTCCTTCAGCTCCTCGAGCATCTCCTCGAACTTTCTACTCATGGTACACCTTCTCGATCCTGGTATCCGCCCTGCCGCCTGACATCCGGAGCCTGACACGGTCCCCGGTACGGAGATCCCCCGCGGCCCTGACCACCCTCCCGTCCTTCTCGGCGATGCAGTACCCCCGGGAGAGGATGGTCGCCGGGCTCCGGCCCTCGAGAAGGGCCACGAGCCTCCCGAGCTCCCCCCTGCCCCGCTCGATCTTCGCGAGGATCGCCCGGTTCAGGTCCTCCTCGATCTCGGACACCTCCTCGCGGCTGTCGTTGATCCTCCTCCCGATCCTCCTCGGCTGGAGCCGGGATTTCAGGTCCTCGATGAGGAGACCCGCGGCCTGGACCTTCTTCTCGAGGGCGTTCCTCATCCGGTCGAGGGAGCCCCCGACCTCCCGGGCGACCTCCGCACGGTCGGGGACCACGAGCTCCGCCGCCGCCGAGGGAGTGGGGGCCCGCCGGTCGGCTGCGAGGTCGGCGAGGACATGGTCAACCTCGTGTCCCACCGCCGATACCACCGGCGTGCAGCAGCAGGCGATGGCCCTCACCACCTCGGGATGGTTGAAGGGGAAGAGGTCGTCGAAGGACCCTCCGCCCCGGGCGACGATGATCACCTCCACCTGCCCGTCAAGGATCCGGACGGCCCTCGCGATCTCGACATGTGCGAGGTCTCCCTGCACCGCCGTGGGCGAGAGCACGATTTCGATGGGGAACCGCCTCCCGATCACGTTCAGGATATCCTGGAGGACGGCTCCCGTACGGGCGGTGAC
>DATKKN010000098.1:0-3948 GCA_035542895.1 Methanomicrobiales archaeon
CTTCGCGAAGGCGACATTTAACGCCCTGATGGCGACGAACATGGTCCGCCGGGCAGGGAGGGTAGCGTAATGTACGCCATCGTCCAGGTCCGGGGGGTCGTGAAGACCCGCCGGGAGATCAAGGACACCCTCGCCATGCTCCGGCTCCATCACATCAACCATTGCGTCGTCGTGCCCGACACCCCCGAGTACCTCGGCATGATCCGGAAGGTGAAGGACTTCGTCGCCTATGGCGAAGTGGACGCTGAGAGCCTCGAAACCGTGCTTTCGACGAGGGGAAGGCTCGTGGGGAACCGGCACCTCACCGACGAGTACGTGAAGGCCAACTCCCCCTATGCCACCATCGCCGACTTCGCGGCGGCCATGGCGAGGGGCGAGGCATCCCTCCGCGACCTCCCGGGGCTGAAGCCGGTGATGCGGCTCCACCCGCCCCGGAAGGGCCACCGCACCCTCAAGCGGACCTTCCAGCAGGGCGGGGCCCTCGGGTATTATGGCAAGGAGATCAATACTCTCCTGTACAGGATGAGGTGACAGGGATGCCTTCGAACAAACGATCCAAGTATCGCGGGTCCCGGACGTGCGGTGGTGGCACGCACAAGAACCGCCGGAATGGCGGGTCCCGCGGCGGCCGGGGGTTCGCGGGCGGGTGCAAGCACCACTTCGTCCGGTACTACCTGATGGGGAGGACCTTCGGGAAGGACGGATTCTCCCACGACCAGAGGCTCGATCCCGGGACCATCGACGTCGGGACCCTCGAGATCATGGCCGAGAGCCTCCTTGCACGGGGCCTCGCGAAGCTCGAGGGGGACACCCTGACCGTCGACGCATCAGCCCTCGGCGTGGGGAAGATCCTCGGGAGCGGGAGGGTCACCCGCAAGATGAAGGTCTCTGCGGGGGCCTTCTCGGAGGCGGCAAAGAAAAAGCTCGAGGCTTCGGGAGGCCAGGCGCTCGTCGCCTGACCCAGCGGTGAAGCATGGGAGCCATCCTCGACCGCATGGAGCCGCTTCTTGCGGCCATGCCCTCGGTGAAGGGCCCCGAGGGCCACGTCCACTTCAAGACCAAGCTCTTCTGGACCCTGGGGATCCTCGTCCTCTACTTCTTCCTCTCGAACGTCCTGATCTTCGGCCTGGATCGATCCTCCCAGGACGTCTTCCTCTACTGGCGGGCGCTTCTCGCCGGGCAGAGCGGCACCATCATCCATCTCGGCATCGGGCCCATCGTCACCGCCTCCATCGTCCTCCAGCTCCTGAAGGGCGCCGACCTCCTCCAGATCGACACGACCGAGGCCCGCGGGCAGGTCATCTACATGGGCCTGCAGAAGCTCCTCATCTTCGTCATGATCGTCGTCGAGGCGGTCCCGAACCTCATCGGCGGGTTCATGAGGCCGGACGCCACCATCGCAGCGCAGCTCTTCGGCGGGAACACGTCCGCTCTCGCCTTTATCATCTTCCTCCAGCTCTGCATCGGCGGGGTCCTCATCTTCCTCCTCGACGAGGTGGTGACCAAGTACGGCATCGGCTCCGGCGTGGGGCTCTTCATTGTCGCGGGCATCTCCCAGTCCATCGTGAACGGCTTTCTCTCACCTGAGGCGGTCCAGGACCCGTACCCGGTGGGATTCTTCCCCAGGCTCATCGCGATAGGCCTCCAGGGGGGAAGCTACCTCCAGTACTTCACCCCGAACATGATCGCGTTCATCACGACGGTGAGCATCTTCCTCGTGATCGTGTACGTGGAGTCCACGAGGGTCGAGATCCCCCTTGCCCACACGAATGTGCGGGGCATCCGGGCCCGGTTCCCCGTGAAGCTAATCTACGCGAGCGTGCTCCCGATGATCCTCGTCCGGGTGCTCCAGGCGAACATCCAGATGATCGGCCTCTTCCTGAACAACGTTGGTATCACCATCCTCGGGACCTTTCAGGGGCAGACCGCACAGTCGGGCCTCATGTACTTCCTCGCCCCCATCACCGGCCCCTCGGACTGGATGTGGTGGACCACCGACCTCGGCCACCCCGTCTGGCAGGTCCTTCTCCGGATGGGCATAGACATCACCGTCATGGTCGTCGGGGGCGCCATCTTCGCCCTGTTCTGGATCAAGACCTCGGGTCTGGACTCCAAGGACGTGGCCCGCCAGATCCAGCTCTCGGGGATGCATATCCCCGGCTACCGGAAGAACCCCCAGGTGCTCGAGCGGTACCTGGACCGGTACATCCCCCGGATCACCATCATCGGCGGGGTCTTCATCGGGGTGATCTCGGTCATCGCAAACCTCTTCGGGGTCATAGGACGGGAGAGCGGGACAGGGCTCCTCCTCACCGTATCCATCACCTACCGGCTCTACGAGGAGATCGCATCCGGGCAGCTCATGGAGATGTACCCGGCGATGCGGCAGTTCTTCGGGAAAGAATAATCCCTTTTTTATCCCGGCAGCCCCGCCGGCGTGGTCGAATCCGCAAGAAGATGGACCGCGTACCCGAGGAAGAAGCCGGACGCGAGGTAAGCCAGGAACAGGTCGCGAATGAACACCTGGAATAACCCGAGGAGCGCCGTTATAGCGAAGATCCCCGCCGCAATCTTCATCGCACGCCTGCTGTGGCAGAGCCCCCGGTGGGTCCAGTCCCTCGCCGGCTCCAGCACATCGGGCATGACAGAGCCAAAGAGGGCGGCAAAGAAGCCCATGAGCATCGTGCCCGCCGGAAGTGCGAGGAGGAGGGAGAGCGGGTAGCTATAGGCGAGAAACGCGAGCCCCCCGATGACGAGATGTGTCTGCCTCTGCATTGCATCTTATGATCTCGGGGGGGTGATAAAGGGGTTTGGCGCACGGGTTGAAAATGCACCCGGGGAACCCGATCAGGCCTATCGCAATCGGGGGACGCCGCAGCGGCGGGGGCGAGCCCGAGGGCGAAGCCCCCAGGAGCGTCCAGCAATTCCCAATCTTGAATGAGATTCCAGATCCGATATTAAGGGCACGAACCCGTCTATGGCAGCAATGTGAGGACAAGGCACACGGCGAGAGGGATAACGAGGTTGTCGTCAATCGGCGAGGCGAGCTCAAGGATGCCGGCTGCCACCGCGGCGGCAAGGGCCGGGAGGGGGGTAAGCAGCACGAGGAGGACCGCCGCGGCGGCCGCGATCCCGCCGGAGGTCCCTTCCAGGGACTTCCCGTTCCAGATCCGGTGTTTTCCGGCATATCGTCCAACGAGGGCAGATGCCCCGTCCAGCACGGCAAGGGTGAGGACCGCGGGGACGACCACCCGGATGGAGAAGAAGAAGAGGCAGAAGATCGACGAGAAGACAAAGAGGATCGCACCCTTCCCCGGTAGGACTCCCGGCCGCTCCAGGTCGTCGACGAGCCGCGAGATGAGGGGAACCGGGTGGCCCCTCGCGATCGCATCGGAGAGGAGGAGGCCGGCGAGGAGCGAGATGAGGAGGGCCGGGAGGGCGAGGTCCTTCCCGAGCACCTGGATCATGGCGGCGATGCCGATCCCGAAGAGGATGTGGACCCCCTTTCTTCCGAGCTCGTTCACGGGGAAAGGTGGGCAGAAGGAAGGATAAGGTTTACCCGGGGGCTGGCGTGACGTCCGGGGACGGACCCCTGGAGCTCAGGGATCCTTTCCGGACTGGCCGGGAAAACCAGAGCATCAAATGAGGGATATTAAATCAGGAACGCGTACATGTACTCACACAGGCAGAGGTGTCATGCGGGATGGGTAAGAGGATCGTCATCACCGGAGTCCCCGGGGTCGGGAAGACCACGGTCGTGAACGGGGCCCTCGAGAAGCTCGGGAAAGAGGGTGTCACCTTCCAGTCCATCAACTTCGGGACCTTCATGTTCGAGGTGGCCTCGAACCAGAAGATCGTCGACGACCGGGACGGGATGAGGATGCTCCCGGGGGCCGTGCAGAAGGACATCCAGCGGAAGGCGGCCCAGGCCATCGGGAAGATCCAGGG
>DATKKN010000099.1:0-14591 GCA_035542895.1 Methanomicrobiales archaeon
CTCGTCCTTCACGAACCCCGGCCCGGCGATCACAACGGTTCCCGTGACCTCGGCGAGGAGCTGGGCAACCCGCTCAAAGAGGAGGCCCCTCGCGCTGCCGGTGTCTGCACCCTTGCTGCTCCCCTGTACGACGGTTGACACGAGCTCCGGGCCGTACTGCCGGATCCGGTAGAGCTCGGCCTCACCCTCCTCGACGGCGAGGATGTGGACCGCGCCGGTCGAGGTTGCCTTCACCGCCCGGTCGATCCGGTCCAGGTCCACCTGCCGCCAGGTCCTGATGACCGAAACCTCGTTCCCTGTATCGAGGTTGATGGTGTGATGCGATCCCTGGTCCACCCCATGCTCGATCACGCCGCTGATCCGGAGCCGGTCCGCGTACGGGTGAAAGGCCACTCCCTCGACCCGGATCCCGAGCCGCACCGGCTTCTTCTCCGGCTTCTCGGGCCGGATCTTGTCGGTGACCGTCTCGACCGACCGGAACGTCGTGGCAAAGACGAGGTCCCCCGGCCGGATCAGGTGCGACAGGTGCCAGAGGTCGTCGACGCTCTCGGCAAAGAGCCGGATTTCGCCGTGGGAACCCCTCATTTCGAGGAACTCGGCCTTCATGGGAAGCCCCTCACCTCCCCACCGCCCCCGGGATTCCTCCTGATGATACCTGCCCTGCTCATTCCGGAACCATCTCCGATCCTCCGGCAGGGACAAAGGCCGCCACCGCCTCCGTTGAAAGCACCCGCTTCAGGCCCCCCCGTTGCTCCTCGGGGAGCATGTCCCGGAGGGCCCGGACGGCCTTCTTCGCGATGTCATTCGGCTCATACACCCCGGGCCGGATGGTGACCCGGTGAGTGGTCTTCGGGGCGATCGCGGCCGGAGGTCCGCCAATCAGCCGGGGAGCATCTCCATTTGCGAGGCCTATGGAGACGGCGAGGGGCACGTCCCGGAACCAGGTCCGCTCGCCCCGCACGATGAAGCCGCCCGTCGAGAGGTACTCGCCCGACGGTGGGGTCTTCGAGACCTGGTCGGGCCGGGCTGTATAGACGTCGGCGGAGGCATGCCCGCTCTTCCAGGCGCCCGAGTACGATGCGGCAAACTGCGCCACCTCGTCCATCCTCTCCGTTGTCCCCTTGACGATCACCACCGCAGCACCGTGGACGTCGGCGTGGACGAAGGTATCGCCCCCCCCGAGGTATTTCCGGACCAGCTCCTCGTTCTGGCCCGCATCTCTCCCGCCGATGACGAGTACACCGTCGGAGGTCTCGAACCAGCGGAACCGGTGGAACCACCGGCGCTTTCCCTCCGGGGTTTTCTCCCGCTTCTCCGGCGGTTTGGGGACCGGCCGGGCCATGGCGGCCAGCGCCCCGTCGCGCTTGCGTTTGTATTTTTTGATCTCCTCGTGGAGCCGGCCGATGTTCTCCCGGACCGATTCCCTGACCGAGATCCTCACCTGTTCCCCGAGGTCGAGGGTGACCGAGGCCTTGTCCGGGTGGACCTTCACCACCGCCTGTGCCGAGGGGAGGTCGCTCCCTTTCAGGGTCCTTTCGATCTCGGCCCAGGGGACCTTCCTTTCGGCCGCCGAGAGGACCCGGATCACCTCCTCCACGAGGGGGTAGTTCGCGTAGATCGCCTCGACGGATTTCTCCAGCCGGGCGATCTCCTTCCCGAACCTCTTCAGGCTCTCCTCCTGCCGGGCCCTGATGGTCTCGCCCCGCTTCGAAGGGGTCCTTTCCTCCTTCGTCGGCGGCACCGATGGCCCCCCGTAGTAGGCTTCCAGCGCCTCGTTGTACGTCGCGTACCGGGAAGTAACCTGCTCCCCATGGCGGGGGAAGGGCCAGCAGCCCGAGGGGGTGATGACCGGGTCCCTTGCTGTCTTCACCCGGTCGAGGAGACCTCCGATCGCCTCTCCAATCTTTTCGGCATCCACCGATGAGGCGGGGGCCTCCTTCGGGACGCTGGCGAGGGCGCATACCTCCTCCGCGTACCGTCCCCCGAGCATGCAGCCGACGGCGAGGGCCTTCACGATCTCCCTGTCCGACGCCAGGAGGAGATCCCCGAGGCCATAGGGTGAAAGGTCCGAGCAGTCCTTCCCCGGATACGCATAAACCGTCCCCGGGACCACCTCCCTTTCCCTGAACCGGTGGTGCCAGAGGGGCTTCACGATCTTCCCTTCCCCGTCGCAGAGGACGATGTTCCCCTCATCAAAGAGCTCAACGACGAGACGGAGGCTTCCCGCCTTTTTCCCGACGGTGATGGTGAGGATGCGCTGGAGCCCGTGCTGGGCGATGGAGAGAACCTTCCCTCCTTCGAGGTGCTTCCGGAGGAGCATGGCAAATCCCCCCGGTTTCACGGGAGCTTCGGGGAGGGCCTTCACCAGGTGGGCCCGCCTCCCCGACTCGATGACGAGGGCATGCCGGGCATGCTCCTCCCCCTGGAGCCGGATGACGACGGTCTTCGGGCCGTACTGGTAGATCTTCCCGACCCAGAGAGGGAGCAGGGGCCCGAGCTCGGCGACAACGGCCGTGAGATCCACCCCGCTCATCCCCTGCGCCGTTGCCATGGTCACCCAAGGATACATATGGCTTCAGCGCTAAAAAAATAGTCTATCCGGTGGCGGCATGGCAGGCGAGGCGAAACCCGAGAAGGAGAAGGGGCCGAAAACGGAGGGAGAGAAGGCTCCGGAAAAGGCTCCCGTGAAGACCGAGGAGAAGGCCCCGAGAAGGAAGCTCACCCGGGTCGAGAAGCAGGCCCAGCACATGGACCGGCTGAAAAAGACCACCGTTGCCTGCGCGATGGGGATCGTCACGGGGGTCCTCTCCTTTTACGTCGATGCGCCCCAGACGGGGACGGCCCTCGGGATCCTCTTCCTCCTCGCTGGCATCGTGTTCCAGAAGTACGTCTTCCTCGCCCTCAGGATGGACTACCTCGGCCTCACCTCGAAGGACTGGCTGTACCAGGGGTTCATGACCTTCGCCCTCTGGTTCATCACCTGGACCATCCTCCTCTCCTCCCGTTGACACCATGAGGATCGCCGTCGTCCACCGGGACCGCTGCCACTCGAAGAAGTGCGGCACCGAGTGCATCATCTACTGCCCCCGGGTCAGGACCGGCGACGAGACCGTAATTATCGGCGAGGAGGGCACCGCGGTCGTCTCCGAGGAGCTCTGTGTCGGTTGCGGGATCTGCATCAAGAAGTGCCCATTTTCCGCAATCGATATCGTAAGCCTCCCCGAGGAGCTCCCCCATCCCACCCACCGATACGGGAAGAACGCCTTTGCCCTCTATGGGCTCCCCATCCCGGTCCGGGGGAAGGTGACCGGCCTCCTCGGCCCGAACGGCATCGGGAAGTCGACCTCGATCCAGATCCTCTCCGGGACCCTGCGCCCGAACATGGGCGAACTCGACCGGGAGGTTCCCTGGAAGGAGATCCTCTCCCACTACTCCGGGACCGAGCTGTTCGAGTACCTCCGGATGGTCTCCGAGGGCCGGGTGAAGACGGCGACGAAGCCCCAGTACATAGATTACATCCCCCGGATGTTCCACGGGACCGTCGAGGAGCTCCTCAGGACCACCGACGAGCGGGGCCAGCTCGCCCGGTACGTGGAAGCCTTCTCCCTCTCGCCCCTCCTGGGCCGGCCCATCGCCTCCCTCTCCGGCGGCGAGCTCCAGAGGGTGGCCATCTGCGCCTGCCTCTCCCGCAGGGCCGACTTCTACTTCCTGGACGAGATCACCCCGTTCCTTGACATCTACCAGCGGATGGCCGCGGCGTCCCTCATCCGGGAGCTCGCCGCGGAGCGACCCATCATGATCGTGGAACACGACCTCGCCATCCTGGACCTCCTCGCCGACACGGTCCACATCGCGTACGGGAAACCCGCGGTCTTCGGGATCATCACCCAGCCAAAAGGGGTCCGGGTCGGGATCAACCAGTACCTCGAGGGGTACCTCGCGGAGGAGAACATGCGTTTCCGGGACGAGGAGGTCACCTTCGAGAGCCGGCTCCACGGGGAGCGGCAGGAGCTCGAGGTCCTCACCGAGCTCCCGGCGATGGAGAAGCGGTACCCGGGCTTCACCCTCGAGGTAAAGGGCGGGGAGATCCACCGCGGGGAGGTCCTCGGGGTCGTCGGGCCGAACGGGATCGGGAAGACCACCTTCGCCCGCCTCCTCGCCGGAGAGGAGGAGCCGGACCGGGGGAAGATGGTGCAGGCCCTCACCATCTCCTACAAGCCCCAGTACCTGAAGGCCGGCTCCGACGAGACGGTCGAGGCGATCCTCAGGTCGGCCACGAACCGGTTCGACAGCTCCTTCTTCCAGCACGAGGTGCTCGAGCCGCTCGTCCTCACCCACCTCCTCGCCTCGCCTGCAAAGACCCTCTCGGGCGGGGAGCTCCAGCGCCTCGCCATCGCGACCTGCCTCTCCCGGGAGGCAGACCTCTATATCCTGGACGAGCCGAGCGCCCACCTGGACGTCGAGCAGCGGGTCAAGCTCCCGAGGATCATCCGGAACCTCGCCCAGGAGCGGAAGGCGGGCATCCTGGTCATCGACCATGACATCTACCTGATCGACATCATCAGCGAGGGGCTCCTGGTCTTCTCGGGCGATCCCGGGAGGCACGGGATCGCAGAGGGACCGTTCTCCATGCGGGAGGGGATGAACCGGTTCCTCGAAACCCTCGGGATCACCTTCCGGAGGGACCGGAGCGGGAGGCCCCGGATCAACAAGCCGGGTTCATTCCTCGACCGGGAGCAGCGGGCAAGCGGGACGTATTACTATTCGGAAATCTCAAAAGGATAGGCCTTTCTCAACTATCCCGCCCCATCGGGGATGGGAATCATCGAAAGGCTGACGCCCTTCTCAATTATCCCGCCCCCTTCGGTGGCGGGAATCATCGAAAGGCTGACGCCTTTCTCAACTTCCCCCCCATCGGGGTGGAAATAACTAAAGGTTCATATAACTTACGCCGAATATAACTATCTGATGCAGGAAGAGAAACTTCCCGGCCTCACCCTCGATGAACGCCTGGGAAAGGTCAGGAAGGAATTCCTTGTCTATATCGATAAGAACATTGCCGAGATATCCGCAACCCTCCCGGTCTTCTTTGCCCACATCCTCACGATGCTCTCTGACTCGTTCCCGGGGCTCAAGGACGAGGCCCATGACGAGTTCATCGACTCGGTCACCTACCGGATCCTCACCGCGTCGCACGGGGGAAAGGACATCCAGTTCGTCGAGAAGGTCTGCGCGAACGCCATCCGGTCCAAGAAGGGGCAGCGGGCGAAGCAGGGGACGAATATCATCGCCGGGATCGAGCTCCTGAAGAGCGAGGACTATGCCCATGCCATCCGGTACCTGAAGGAATACAGCCACCTGGATGCAACCATCGGGGCAGCCGTGGCCTATTGCTACTACATGCTCTCGATGAGGGAGCTCGCCTCCCTCAAGGAGAAGGTGATCAGGGTCGACGAGAAGGCCCAGAGGCCGAACGAGCACGAGCTCCTCGCCCGTGAGGAGATGCTCCGGCTCGCGAACTCGAGGCCGCCGATCAACGCGGTGAAGGAACTCCGGATCCGGGAGGAAGGGGACGAACCGCTCCTCAACCGGGCCTTCTGGCTCATGATCTCCTGCTCCCTCGAGTGGTTCCCGAACGAGAAGGGCTTCCTCTTCGTCGGCCTTGAAAAGGCGAAGCGGGACAAGAACAGGGATATGAGGAACGAGCTCCTGAAGATCGCGACCGAGCGGTTCTTCGACGACATGTACTTCCTGAAGGAGATGTACCACTTCAAGCTCGAGACCGGGGACGGCGACGGGGCGACGGGCGTCGTCCGGCAGATGATCCAGCAGTTCCCCGACGGGGTGGAACCCCTGTACTTCGGGCTCATGATCTCCCTCCTCTCGATGAAAAAGACCACGTACGACGGGTTCCGGAAGCTCCTTCTCATGAAGGGGATCCCCGAGCACATCCCGGGCATCATGGACGTGGCCTACCGGGTCATGGAGAACGATCCCCGCCAGGCACTCGCCCTCCTGAGGGAACTCCGGGGGAAGTTCCCCAGGTTCGATTTCTTCTTCGTCTCTCTCGAGTACGTCCTTGCCGATACCTCGTCCCAGGACCAGAAGCGGAACAAGCGGGCACGGAAGCTCCTCCTCGACTCCATAGACCGGTTCTGCTTAAACGAGCTCGGCATCGAGCGCTGATCTGCCCACCCGCCCAGGGCAGCTATAAGCGCCTCAGCGGTGGAAAAGCTTACCGAAAAAGTCTCCGATGGCCGCAAGGAGATCGGCCAGTGGGTTCGAGGGGGTCACCACCGGGCTTTCCGCGATCTCGGTGAAGGAGATGTCGGGGGTAACCGAGGGGGACGGGGTCACCGCCGGATATGATAGGGGAGCCTGGGTCTGGACCGGGAAGGTCTCAATGGGTATAACCTCGCCCGCTGACCCCCTCTGGGTGGTGATCTGGTAGTACCCGACGTTTTCGGGGGTCACGAACCAGAGCCGGTCCCCGGCATCCATGTAGAGCCACTTCACCGCGTTGTTCCGGATCCCGTTCGAGGAATCCAGGTGCTCCCTCGCCTCCCCGTATTTCCATCCATAGATACCGTTCCCGGTCGCGACCCAGAGAGTCCCGTCCGGATCGACCGCGATATCCCGGATATCGATTCCTATCATGAGATCCTCCGCCGCTAGAATCACTCTCGCCCCGTCCACGGGGGAATAGCGGAGGACCGCCGTCGAATTGAAGATATAGATTCCCCCGAAGGGATCCTCCCTGAGGGTGAATCCGGTTCCTCCCCCGAGTAAACCACCGGCGAGCCGTTTGAAGGCCACCGGCCCATCGGTGTTTGCCGTGTACCAGATGCCCTCGTTGCACGCCACGTAAAGGGTCTTCCCCGAGGAGTCCCCGGCAAGGGATCGGACATAATTACAGCCGAGTCCCTCAGGTCCCTGTGGCTTGAACCACTGCCAGGCACCATCCCGGTACCGGTGGAGGCCGGCGGTCCCGGTGGCGACCCACATCCAGCCGTTCGCGAGGAGGAGACTGTGCGCCTCCAGGCTCTTGAGCATCTGCTGGTCCCGGATGGTAACGAAGGTCCCCCCCTCGATACGCTGGATCCCGTTCGGGTAACCCAGCCAGAGGTTCCCCTGGGGATCGAACTCAACGGCAAGGACATGGTCAGAGAGGAGCCCCTGGCTCGTGTTCCCATGGGTCATGTGGGCGATCCGCCAGGTGCCGTCGTATATGGAAAGACCGTTATCAGTCGCAAAGTAGAGGGTGCCCTGGCGATCCTGGGCCATGTCGAGGACCCCGAGCGAGGAGATCTGGTCCGACCCGGGTCCGAAGAGGACGGTCTCGGCGAGGGCCGGCGCGGTGGCGAGGAGGACCAGAGCGAGCACGACGGCAAGTACCCGTTCCGCCATCCCGAGGTCCATCAGATCCTCATTCCGGCTGCTCTCCGTGGCCTCCCCTCCCCTTACCTGCCCTTCATCTGCTTCAGGACACCGTCGAGCTCATCGAGGAGCTGCCGCCCGGTCACCTTCACCCCTTTCAGGTTCCGGAGGAGACTCGAGTCGTCCTTCTTCTTCTCCTTCGTCGCCTCTGCCCTGAGGGCGGTGAGGAGATCGTCGGCGCCAATGCCCCCGTCGGAAAGGTTGAGGACATCCGCCCGGGGTTCTGCCGGTTCCTCGCCGGGCTTCGGGAACGCCGCGGCACCGCCACCGGGAACGGGAATATCCTCCTCCTCGGGGCTGACCTCCTCCAGGAGCTGGGTAGGGATATCGGCACCGGTGAGCTCCTGCAAAGGATCCGGCTCGGCCGCCGCGGTGCCGGCGGTCGCGGTGATGGCCCCCCCGGCGCCTCCCTGTCCCTCGGCGAGGGAGATGATCCTCCTCGACTGGCCTACCAGGGCCGAGTCGAGCATGAGGTCGATCTTCTCCTCCTCTGCCTTCTGCTCCTCCTTCGGCTTCGGGCTGAGGAACGAGGGTTTCAGGCTGCCCCCCATCCTCCCGAGGGATGCCGCGAGGCCGTGCGAAGGGGTCTCCCCCTCGAGGGCTGCGACGGGGCCGGAGGCAGCGGCTGCACCTTCTCCGGGCTCCCCCGGCATACCTTTCCTTATCTTCAGGTCCTTCACACTCAGGGAGCCTGCCGCAAAGAGCATGCCCACGCCCACCACCGTGTCCGTGAGGATGAGGAGGAGGGGGTTCACATCCAGGTAGAGGAGTGCGGTCCCGGTTCCGAAGGTCCCGAGGCCAAGGATCATCTGGCGGATTTTGTCGTTCATACTATGCTCCGGACATGGGAGGCATCGTTATCGGTAAGAGGGCGGTAACAATGGCGGGCGCAACGATTGAAAGGGCTCCACTGATGATGAACAGGATGCTCGCAAAGAGGTAGAAGATGTACCGGTCCCCACCATACACGATCCTCCCCGCGATGGTGTTCGAGATGGTGATGAGCAGAATAACGATCATGACATACGTGGCCATCTTGTCCACGGGGAAATTCATGAAAAAGTTCACATTCAATCCCGAGGGCAGGGCGGAACTGCCGCCCGAGATGGCGGCCTGGGACTCGCCCAGGGAGCTCATCATGGTCTTCATGGCCTCCGATATGTTCGCCATGATCTCGAAGAGAAAGAGGAGGATCCCCACCATGGCGGCGTGCATGGGGATGAGGAGGGAGACGAAGCCCATGGAGACCTGGTGCCGCTTGTCCCGGAGGAGGACCTGCTCGAGGCTCGACGTCCCGACGATGAGGCCCACCTTGTCCGGGGATCCCCCCAGGGTGACCGAGTCCCGGAAGATGTTCGTATACTTGTAGATGTTGTTGCTCCCCGACTCCCCGACGAACCGGTTCCAGCTCTGGTTCTCGTCAAGGCCGAGGTTCAGCTTGGAGTAGATGGAATCCACGAGGTCCCGGATCTTCGGGAGCGAGGCCCGGTCCACCTCGAGGAACCCCTGGACCATGGGGACTCCCTTTCCACCCATCACCGAGCCCAGGGTCCTGATGAAGGTGGGGAAATCCGAATCCCTGCCGATGATACGTGAGTCATCGATATACCCGAAGATACCGAGGGGGGCGAGGAGGATCCCTGCTAGCAGGTAGATGAACCCTGCCTGCACCCCGAGGAACCAGAGCAGGGCGCAGCCCAGTCCGGTCACGATGAGGAGGGGGCGTTCCATGCGGCGGATGGTCCCCTGCTCCCGGGAGCAGCGATCGGGAAGGCCATGGGTCCTCTTGTCCTCGGGCATCGACCGGTACATGGTGATGAGGCCGAAGGCGGAGATGAAGATAACGACGAGGTACGAGAGGTTGAGGGTTGACCCGATCCCCCCGGGAGCGAAGATGGCGACCGAGAGCATGATGATGAGGGCGACGAGGACCCCGGAGAAGAGCATGGCAACATAAGCGTCGCCCCACTTCTTGACCATCTCGATCCCCTGTTCCACGGTGTTCCGGTACACGCTCCGGATGGTGGCGAGCTCCCGTTCGAGGAACTCCTCGTCAGGCACCCCGGACTCGATGGAGTTTGCGTACCGGTTGAAGACCGATTGGAGCACCTCGTTATTGATCTTCTTTGCAACTATCTTCAGGCTCTCGGAGTAGCTGTAATTCCATCGCTTGACGAAATAGTCCACCTTGGCAATGTACTTGGAGGGCACGTACTCATGCCGCTTCCCTGTATAGGAGAAGATATCCGGGCGGGAGACCCCTGCGGTGGTGATGGAGGCCATGTAGGTGGCCATGAAGAGGAGGTCCGCGGGGGTTCTCTTCTCCTCTTCCAGGGTATCGAGGAACCCCACGATCCGCTTCAGCTGGTTCTCCAAGGGAAGCTTCCACTCACCTCTCGCCCTGAACATCTCGGAGAACCCGCCGAACAGACTGGACATGTCACTCCCCGATCTTGATGAGCCCTTCCTTTTTCACCTTCGTGAGCATCTGGAAGAGGTCCTTGTAGTCGGTATAGCCGGCCTTGTGGAGCCGCTCCAGGATCCGGGCCCTCTTGTCCACTTCATCGTAGATCTCGGCCTTCTTGTGGTCGGGGAAGCCGAGGAGGGTCGCGATCTTGTTCTCAAGGAGGAAGCTCGCCCCCTTCCCTGAAAAGTCAAAGCTGTCGTTCACCGGGTTCCACTTGAAGATCTCGACGAAGGAGATACCCCCGGTATCGGCGTTGTACCCAACGAGCTCGTTCACCGAGAGCATCCGGCGCACCGTCTCCCCGGAAGGCCGCTTTACCGCGCTCTGGATGACCACGATGTTCAGGTTATCGAGGAAGGTCTTGGGGATATTGATGGGATCCCCGCACAGGCGCTGGATGAGCTTCTCTACCGAGGCCGCGTGGAAGGTGGAGAGGACCGGGTGGCCGGTCTGCATGGCGCCGAAGGCAACCGACCCCTCCACTCCACGGATCTCACCCACGATGATCATGTTCGGCCGCTGCCGCAGCGCGGACTTGAGGAGATCGAACATGGTCACGTCCGCCCCCTCGCCCTCCCCCTTGCCCTTGGCCTTGGAGACCTCTCTCGTCCAGTTCTTGTGGGGGACCTGGAGCTCCGGTGTGTCTTCGATGGATACGATCTTGTGTTCCGGAGGGATGAAGGCGGTCACGGCATTCAGGCTCGTGGTCTTCCCCGACGCCGTCTCACCGCTCATGAACATGGACATCCCATGCTCGATGCAGATCCAGAAGTAACCTGCCATCTGGTAGTTGCAGGTCCCGAACTCCACGAGCCTGAGGATGCTGATCACATCCTCCGCCATCGCCTTCCGGATGGTGAAGTTGGATCCCCGCTTTGAGATTTCCGTCCCGTACACAATATTGATACGGGACCCGTCCGGGAGGGTCGAGTCGACAATAGGGGTCCGGTAGGTGAGGGGTTTCTTCAGCCGCTCCCCGAGCTTCACCACGAACTGGTCGAGCTCGTCCGACTTGTGGAACTCGATGATGGACTTTAAACCCCTGAAAATCTTGTGCTCGATGAAAATGGGGCCGAGGCCATCGCAGGTGACATCCTCGATATACCGGTCGTTGATGTAGGGCTTGAGGACCCCGAGGTCGATCTTGTCCCTGACCATGAGGTACTCCACCGCCTTGAACTCCTGGGGGGTCATCACGATCCGGCCGTCGGGGAGCTTCGGGACCTTTGCGACGACCGCGTCACGCTCGCTGTCGGGCGCGGCGGTCAGGTCCTTGTTCAGGAAGGAGAGAACCCTGGATTTGACCCCCTGCTGGGCCTCGATCTGTGCGAGGAGCCCTTCGACCGTTTCGTTCTGCTTCGTCACGTACACGACCCGGGAGATAAGCTCCTTGAGGACCGATTCCCGCTCGGCATCGGTGATGGGGTCCCGGTCGAGGGCATCGAGGAGGTTCACGATCTTCAGCTCCACTGCGGGGAGGAGATCGTTCACCGAGCGGAGAAAGGAGGGCTCGATGGGGATGTAATAGTTCCGGGCATCAACGGGATCGGGGAAGATATGGATGAAGGTCTCCTCGTTCGCCGGGTAAATGAGGTTCGGGTCCTTCATCATCCGGAGATCGCGCTTCAGCTCCGAGAAGAAGAGCGGGATCCCGTAGGTCTCCACCGGGTACGTGTGGAGATATTCGAGGAGGTGCGGGCTCCGCTGCGCGTACTCCTTTGCATGGGCAGGGAGCATCCGGTAAATGGAGCATGACTCGATATTGTTCACGCAATCGTTCCCCTGGTCGACCTTCGCAGGCCTGAAGGGGAGGGTGAGTGAGACGGTGAGGGTGCCCATGGTATCAGACCTTTGCCACCGCGATGGGGATGATCTTGATGCCGTACCCCGGGACCACCTCGAAGGATACGATGTTCTCCCGGGTCTTGTGGGCCCCCCGGATCTTCACGACTTCGAGGACCATGAGGTATTTGTCCCCCATCAGGGCCCGCTTGAGGGTAAGGAGGGCGTCACATACCGCACGGACCCGGACGAGGGTATCCTCCTCGAAGGCATAGGGGTGAAGGGTGATGAAGATGGTCTTCCCGAGGTCGCAGAGGGCCTTGCAGGAGGTGAAGAAGTCGATGATCACCTCGCTCGAGGTGTTCTCGGTGAAGATGGTCATCGAGTCGATGATGACAATCTCGGCAGGACTCTGCCTGATATGGGCGGTGAGCCGCTGGAGGGCCTCCTCGATGTTGTCCTTCTCGGGGTTGAAGCCGGGCACGAGGACCGGGAAGAGACGGACGTACCCCCAGGCATAGTAGTCCGAGATGTCAAGGCTCATATTCTCCATCTGGGAGAGGAAGCTCTGGGGGGTCATCTCGCTCGAGTAGATATCGATGCAAAGCCCCTGCTTCATCCCGCCCCAGATGATCTGCTGGGTGAAGACCGATTTACCGCTGTCATGCTCCCCCTCGATGAGGGTGAGGGATTTGAGGGGTATACCGTCTTCAATCTTCTTGTCGAACTCTGACTTTCCCGTCGCGAGGAGATTCTTCTTCTTGTCTCCCTCAACATCGGGAACCCCTTGCTTGTCATCGGCTGTCATGGAGAACTCTTTGGGAGATACGCGGAGTCGTACACCCCGTTTGCAGTCGCGACCTTTACCCAGGCCGGGTCAGCCCCTGCATAGGGGACCGTGATGTTCACGACCTCGTCAGGGTCGAGGAGGCCGGGGTGGACCATATCCCTTTGAAGGGTATAGTTCCATTGACCCGAAAAGTTCGTGTAGGTGTAAGGCTGCGTGCCCTGGAACAGGTACACCTCCATGTGACCGAAGTCGCCGATCACCTCGCTCCCTGTATTTTCCACCTCGATAAAGGTGACCTTGTCGTCGGTGTTTGCCGAGGCATTCATGATCTCGATCCGGGTGTGAATCCTCTGGTTCTCCTGCTGGGAGGCGTCCCGCTGGGCGAGGACTGCTGTCTTTGCGGCGGAGAGAGTACCGCCGATGAGGAAATAGGCCGTGATGATGAGGAGGATGATGCCGATGGCGGAGGCGATGACGGTCCCTGCTCCCATGCTCTCAACTCACCGTGAACTGCTCCGATTGTTTGGTCCCGTCATAGAGAACCAGCTGGAAGGAGACCACGTCGCTTCTGGTCGCGGGGATTACCGCACTGTTCATGATGATGTCGAGGGTCTCCCCCTCGTCCCAGTAGGGATTCGTGTTGTCGAGGATATCGTAGCTCCATTTGCCATCCGCCGGCGGGGGTGCCGTGATGTCCTTTCCGGACATGGTCACAAAGGCGCCCGGGGTCCCGATGAAAATGGTGGACATGTTCAGGTCAGAGAGGAAGATCCGGCTCGTCCCCGTGTTCTTCAGCCAGACCCGGGCCTGGTGCTGAAGAGCGGGATCGCTGGATGCGAATGTGTGTATTATAATGAAATCGGTCCTCATCTGCTGGTCCACCTTCTGGGAGGTTACGGTGACGGTGGAGGACATGGTGTATATGGCCGGAAATATCTGGGAAGTGAGGATCCCTGCCGCTACGACTGCGGTGATGAGGAAGATGGCCGTAACGATGGTCTCACTCGACATCCATCAGGTCCTGTCCATGCTATCTATCCATTCAAAGACCTGGTCCCCCTCGGGCTTCACGGCCTTCTTGTTGATCGCGGGTGCCTGGCCCGGGATCCGGTGGGTCATGAGGACTTCGATCATGTCCTCGTCCAGGGTGTTGTCCTTGGGGTCGAGAATCCGGTTGAGGATGTAGAGCTCGGAGATGAACTCGTCAGGCCCGATGACATGGACCTCCCCGAGGGACGCCGGGAGGAGGCGTCCGATCTCCCGGATCTGGCCTGCCATCTCGTCGGTGAGGTAGCCCATGCTCACGTAGGACTGGAGGAGGATCTCGAGCCGGTCATGCCCGTACCGGTTGATGATCTTCGAGGTCCAGCCGAAGAGCCGGTGGACCTTTCGCAGCCTGAGTTTCTCCCCCATCTTTCCGGATGCAAAGGGCGATACGGGAGGCATCTTTCCTTTTCCACGAAGCATATGTGCAAGCTCCTCCTGGACTGTCTTTTCGGCTCCCGGGAAGGACTCCTCGCCGTGCTCAGGAACCTCATCCTCGGGGATGGCCTCCTCCTTCTCCTCCTCGGCCGGCATCTCCTCCGCCGCCTCGGGGACGGGCCCCTTTCTGAGGAACGGGTTATCCTTCTCGTTCAGCCGGTCCCGGATATCGATGAGGAGCTTCTTTATGGAGGTCTTGACGAGGTCCATCTCCTCCTGCATCTTGAGGAGCTTCACATCGATATCGCCCGATGGGGGGGCCGCCACGGGGGTTTCCTCCTCCCGGGGTGAGTTCATACTGATATTGAGCCTGGCCATAGCACACTCACATGAAAAAATTAATCATTCATACTAAATATATTTTGTGATTTATTATTTTTGTGTAAAGACATAGTGTTTACAAAATAAGCAAAAAATATCCATTAAAATAAGAAATCAGGGTAATACGAGGATTCACACTACCGGGGCAATCCGACCCACTTTCTCCTGCATGGCACCGGGCGCGGAACACCCTGCAAAAAAAGTGGGTTTAGTGGAGCACGTTCATGGCAGTGAGGCCACCCGGAGCGGACTTGTGGATCGGGAGAGCTGCCCCGATGTCCGGTCTGATGGTGAGGGTGAAGTCCTCTGATG
>DATKKN010000100.1:0-13123 GCA_035542895.1 Methanomicrobiales archaeon
CCGCCGGGGTGCGACGCGGTCATCATGATCGAGGAGGTGGCAATCGACGGGGACAGGTTCACCATCCGGAAACCGGCGAGCCCCTGGCAGCACGTCCGCCCCGTCGGGGAGGACATTGGCGAAACCGAGATGATCCTCCCATCCCGGCACCGGATCCGGCCTCATGAGATCGGGGCACTCGCTGCTTACGGGATCACCGAGGTGGAGGTCCTCACCGTGAGGATCGGGCTCATCCCCACGGGGAGCGAGCTCGTGCCCGCCGGGAAGCAGCCCGGCCCCGGGCAGGTCGTGGAGTCAAACACCGTCATGGCGGAGGCCTGGCTCGACGGGCTCGGGGCGAGCTGCACCCGGTCTCCCCTCACCCCCGATGACCCGGACCTTATCCGGCGGGGCCTCGCAGACGCGGTGGAGAAAAACGACCTCGTGATCGTCTCGGCGGGTTCATCGGCGGGGACCCGGGACTTCACCGCCGATATCGTCGCGGATCTCGGGGAGGTCCTCGTCCACGGGGTGGCCATGAAGCCGGGGAAACCGGTGATCCTCGGGAGAATCGGGGGAAAGCCGGTCATCGGCCTCCCCGGCTATCCTCTCTCCGCGGTGACCGTGCTCAGGGAGATCATCTCACCCCTCCTTGCCCTGTACGGGCTCCCCGTTCTCGCAGGGGCAACGGTTCCGGCCACCCTCGCCTCGACCCTTGCCTCGGAGCTCGGGTTGGAGGAGTTCGTTTTCCTCTCGGTGGGAAGGATCCGGGACCGGTGGGTTGCGGTCCCCCACGGGAGAGGCGCCGGCGTCCAGATGAGCGGGGTGCGGGCAAATGCCTACCTTTCCATCGACCCCGAACAGGAGGGGGTGGAGGCCGGCGAGGAGGTGCAGGCATGGCTCATGGTGCCGCCCGAGGAAGCCGGAAAGGCAGTCATCCTCACCGGGAGCCATGATCCCGCACTCGACCTCCTCGCAGACCGGCTGGCATGGGCCGGGGTGACCCTCCACAGCGCCCACCAGGGGTCCATGGGGGGGCTCCTCGCCCTGAAAAAGAGGGTCTGCCACGGCGCCCCCATGCACCTCCTTGCTGACGACGGGAGCTACAACCTCCCGTACCTCAGGCGGAACCTTCCCGGCGAGGAACTGGTCCTCCTCTGCCTCGCGGGGAGGGAGCAGGGGATCATCTCCCGGGATGACCTCTCCCTCGACGATCTCCCTGGGGCCCGGTTTGTCAACCGGCAGAAGGGCTCGGGCACCCGGATCCTCCTCGATTATCTCCTGAAGGAGAAGGGGATCTCCCCGGCCTCCATCGATGGTTACGACAGGGAGGTGACCACCCACCTCGCCGTCGCCCTTGCCGTGAAGACCGGCGAGGCTGACGCGGGCCCCGGGGTGTACTCGGCGGCAAAGGCCCTCGGTCTCTCATTCGTGCCCGTCGCCCGGGAGCCCTACGAGCTCGTCTTCCACTGCGATACCTGGGAGGACCCCCGGGTTAAGGCGCTCGCTGCCGCGGTCACCTCCCCCCTGTTCCGGGAGGGTCTGGAGCGCCTCGGCGGGTACGATCTCAGCCTGAACGGCCGGCTGCGGCGACTGCACGGGTGATTGCTTCTTCGGGGGTGCTGCACGGTACCACCCCCGCAATATCCCAAGTGCGGTACCCGAATACCTCCTTCCGTGCCTTGAGCGCAATCGCGATCTCCGAGAGAGTGCCATAGCCTCCCCCGATGGCCACCACCGCGTCCCCGGTATGGACAAGGATAACGTTCCTCCCGTACCCCATGCCGGTCCGGATCGCCACATCCAGGTACGGGTTCCCGGGTCCCGAAGGGAGCCGGGAGCGTCCAGGGGGGATGGGGCCCCTCTGGGGCGGGTTCCCTGACCCGGTATCCGGGAGGATGCCCACCGTCATCCCGCCCGCCTCACGGGCCCCCCTGCAGGCTGCCTCCATCACCCCGCCCCTCCCGCCGCAGCAGAGGATGGCTCCCTTCCCGGCGATCAGGGCGCCCGCTTTCCGTGCCGCCTCGTACTCCTCCCCGGTGCACTCCTCCTTCCCGATGACCGCGATCTGCATCACCATGAGGGAGCTGTTGGGGAGGGCAATTCGAAAAATGCTTTCTCATGGGAGATGCAACATGGTAGAGAATGACGGGTGGCGGTGAGTCCTCGTGAGGGAGGTGGAGAGCACCTACCGTGCCGGGGAGGTCGAGGCCCGGATCCAGGAGGCATGGAGGACCGGGGAGACCTACCGGAAGGTCCGGGACCACCGTGCCGGGGGGAAGCCCTTTTTCTTCGTCGACGGGCCCCCGTATACCACCGGGAACATCCACCTGGGCACCGCCTGGAACAAGATCCTGAAGGACGCCATCCTCCGCTACCACCGGCTGAAGGGGAGGCACATCATCGAGCGGGCCGGCTATGACATGCACGGCCTCCCCATCGAGGTGAAGGTGGAGCACCAGCTCGGCTTCTCGACGAAGAAGGAGATCGAGGGCTTCGGGATCGGGGCATTTGTCGAGGAATGCCGGAGCTTCGCCCTCAGGAATGAAAAGATCATGTCCGGGCAGTTCCGGGCACTCGGGGTCTGGCTGGACTTCGACGATCCCTACCTCACCGTCACCCCGGGATACATCGAGGCCGCCTGGTGGACCCTCGCCCGCGCAGAGGAGCGGGGGATGCTCGAGAAGGGCCACCGGGTGGTGAACTGGTGCCCCCGGTGCGAGACCGCCATCGCCGACTCCGAGGTCGAGTACTGGGACCGGAAGGACCCCTCCATCTTCGTGAAGTTCCCGGTGAAGGGCCGGAAGGGAGAGTTCCTCGTTATCTGGACCACCACCCCCTGGACTCTCCCCGCGAACGTCGCCGCCGCCGTCATGCGGACAGCGATATACGCAAAGGTCCGTGCCGAGAAGGACGGGAGATCCGAGATTCTCTGGATGGCCGACGACCTCGTGGACCAGGTGCTCAGGAAGGGGCGGTACCAGGAATTCGAGGTTCTCGAGAAGGTCCCGGGATCCGACCTCGTCGGCCTCGAGTACGAGTCCCCCCTCGCCGGCAGGGTGCCGTTCCAGCGGGAGTACTCCCACAAGGTCCTCGAGGCGGACTTCGTCACCCTGGAAAACACGGGGATCGTCCACATCGCCCCCGGGCATGGCTGGGACGACTACCTCCTCGGCCTGAAGGAGGGGCTCCCCATCTTCTGCCCGGTCGACGGCACGGGCCGGTTTACCGCCGAGGGGGGCGCCTACGACGGGACCTTCGTCAGGGACGCTGATGCGCTTGTCCTCGAAGACCTTGGAGATAGCCTGATGGCCAAGGGCGAGGTGGTGCACAGGTACGGCCACTGCTGGCGGTGCAAGACCCCCATCATCTTCCGGGCAACGTCGCAATGGTTCCTGAAGGCCTCGGAGATCCGGGAGGCGATGCTCGCCGAGTGTGCCGCGGTCACCTGGTATCCCGAATGGGCGGGATCGGCCCGGTTCTATGACTGGCTGAAGGAGGCCCGGGACTGGTGCATCTCCCGGCAGCGGTACTGGGGCATCCCCATTCCCATCTGGGAGTGCCGGAGCTGCGGGACGCACCGGGTCGTCGGGACCCTCGCCGAGCTCGAAGACCTCTCGGGGATGAAGGTGCCCGACCCTCACAGGCCCTACGTGGACGAGATCGCCATCCCCTGCGCCTGCGGGGGGACGATGAAGAGGGTCGAGGACATCTTCGACGTCTGGTTCGACTCGGCGGTGGCCTCCTGGGCAACCCTCGGGTTCCCCGCCGAGAAGGAAGGATTCGAGAGGTACTGGCCGGCGGATTTCATCACCGAGGGGCAGGACCAGACGAGGGGCTGGTTCTACTCCCAGCTCGGGGCCTCGACCATCGCCTTCTCCCGCTCGCCGTACCGGAGCGTGCTCATGCACGGCTTTGCCCTGGACGCCGAGGGGAGGAAGATGAGTAAAAGCCTGGGGAATGTCGTCTCCCCCGAGGAGGTCATCGGGAAGGCCGGGGTCGACGTGCTCAGGCTCTACATCCTCTCGGCGAACGCCCCATGGGACGACCTGAAGTTCAACTGGGAGGGGGTGAAGACCGTGAACCGGGCGGTGAATATCCTCTGGAACGTCTACCGGTTCCCCCTCCCGTACATGATCCTTGACGGGTATGCACCGCCCACGGACGGAAAAGGACAGTTCGATCCCTCCCGCATCTCCGATGACCTCACGGCCATGTGCCCCGAGGACCGGTGGATCCTCTCCCGGATCTCGACCCTGACCGCCGAAGTGGATGCGGCGATGCAGGTCTGCGAGCTCCACCGGGCGACGAGAGCGATCCTGGAGTTCATCCTCGAAGACCTCTCCCGGTGGTACGTCCAGCTCGTCCGCCCGAGGATGTGGCTCGAGGGTGACTCCCCCGGGAAGAGGCAGGCCTATGACACCATCTACTTCACGATGAGGAGGCTCGTCCAGATCCTCTCGCCCTTCACCCCCCACCTCGCCGAGGAGATCTACCGGAACCTGAGACTCCCGGAAGACGCGGAGAGCGTGCACATGCTCGACTGGCCCGGGGCCGACCCTGCCCTTACCGACGAAAGGCTTGAAAAGGCCATGGCGGTGATCCGCTCCTTTGACGATGCGGTGGCAAATGCCCGCCAGGCCGCGAAGCGGAAGCTCCGCTGGCCGGTCGCGGAGGTGGTCGTCGAGACCTCTTCCCGGGATGTCGCCCGGGCACTCAGGGACCTCGGGGATATAGCGCGTGCGAGGGCGAATACGAAGCTTCTGACCGTCGTTGAGAAATCCTGGGACCGGATGGGAATCCGGGCGGAGCCGGTCATGCGGGCCATCGGGCCGGCGTTCGGGAAGAGCGCCCCGAGGGTGAAGGCCCTTATCGAGGCAGCCGACGGGAAGTCGATCCAGGATCACCTCGCCCACGAGGACACGGTAATCCTCACCGGAGCCGGAAAGTCCTATAAGATCGGTCCCACCCATGTGACCTTCAGGAGGGTCATCCCCGAGGGGTTCACCTCCGCGCCGATGGATGGGGCCACCGTGTACGTGGACTCCCGGCTCACCCCCGAGCTCGAGGGGGAGGGGTATGCCCGGGAGGTAATCCGGAGGCTCCAGGAGATGCGGAGGCAGCTCGACCTCGCGGTCGGGGATTTCATCATCGCCGACGTTGTTATCGGGGATCCGCGGATCGCCTCCCTTGTTCGATCCGGCTGGACGGAAAAGATACGGGAAGAGGTGAGGGCCCGTCCACTCTTTATCCGCGAGCCGGGCGAGGAGAAACCTGCTTTCGGTGGCGGGACCGAGAGCAGCTGGGACATCGAGGGGATCGAGGTCATGACCGCGGTCTCGCGGGCTCCTTAGGAGCTCCCCAGGATCCCGTCGAGGAAGGCCCGCCCGTCGGGGCTCGAGAATACGGGGAGGTCCCGGTCGACGGTGACGACCCGCCGCGACGCCTCCACCGCCTCTCCCGAGCGGGGGTCGACGCCGGGCCTCTCCTCGGCCCTCCGGTAGACGAGGATGCCCCGCCTCTGCCAGGCCGGGGTCTTTGCCAGGTTCACGCCCCGGGCGAACATGAACTCGTGGAGCTCCTCGCCCCGCATCCCCGAAAGCCGGCGGGCAACCTCGGCGGGGCGCATCCCCTCGCTGAGGAGCGCCTCCTGGCAGTAGGCATTCAGGTGGTTCCGCCAGGCCTCCTGCTGCCGACCGGCCAGGTACTCCCGGGCATAGCCGGGCGATGCCACGATGACCCTTGCATCGAAGGAAAGGGGATGGTCCGCGGAAAGGGCGATGGTGAGGCAGCTCGCGGCAAAGGAGGCGAGGACCGAGTCGATCTTCTCGACCCGCCCCCTGAAGGGGAGGTCAGGGAAGTAGAGGCTGATCTCGTCGGAGAAGGTGAAGGCAAAGAGGGGTGAGAGGCCGCTCTCCGTGAGGAGCCGGGAGGAGACCCCGGCCATGGCCCGGGAAAACCGTTCGTCGAAGGGCCGCGAAAGATCGAGGCGTCTCGCGAGCCGGTGGAAGGACCGGCCGTCGAGCCTGACGAAAATGGGGGGGACGATGGACAGGTTCCCGAAGATCTCTCTTTCCTGCATGAAAAACAGCCTGGGAGGGCGTCAATCGCCGCTGGGCCGGGCGCGGGCCTCCCTGTCGGATTCCTTATTCCTGCCTGAAGGAGGGGGAGAGGTGGCGGATGACGATGATGTCGCCGATGGCCTTGATGATCCGGAAGGGGATCTTGATACCCTTGAAGCCCTTCACGTCCACGAGCTCGGGGTTCAGGTTCCCGATGGCAAGGGCGTCGAGCTTCTTGTTATCCACGTCGATGACCACGTCCTCGACATCCCCCACGTAGATCGCCTTATCGGTGTACACGGAGAGCCCGAACAGTTCAGTTATCTGCGTTATCATCGGTATCAGAGGAAGATAGATACTTATACATTAAATAGATAATTGTCGGACATGGCGGGTTCCATCAAGATTGGGTCTCTCTTTGGCATTCCGGTCCTCCTCCACTGGTCATTTCTCCTCGCGATTCCCCTTTTTGCCTGGATCATCGGGACGGACATCTCCATATCGAGCGCCTTCGTCTTCCAGGTCTTCGGGGTGACGAACCCCGACACGAGCCTGATCATGCAGGGATTGAATCCCTATATCCTCGGGACCGTCGTCGCCCTCGCCCTTTTCTTCTGCGTGCTCGTCCACGAGCTCGCCCACTGCGTCGTTGCCCTCCGGAGGGGAATCAAGATCAACAGCATCACCCTCCTCATCCTCGGCGGCGTCTCCTCCATCGAGAACGAGCTCCCCGACCCCGTGGACGAGCTCCCCATGGCGCTCGCCGGGCCCCTGACGAGCGCCGGCCTCGCCATCCTCGGGGCGGTTGTAGTCTACCTGGTCCCGCGACCGGTTTCCCCGGTGGGGGCAGTCGTCATCTTCCTCTTCGGGTACCTGGCCCTCCTCAACGCGATCCTCTTCGTCTTCAACCTCCTCCCTGCCTTCCCCATGGACGGCGGGCGGGTGCTCCGCGCCTGGCTCGCCCAGCGGATGCCCCTCGCCCGGGCGACGAAGATCGCCGCCGACATCGGGAAGGCTTTTGCCTTCATCTTCGTCATCTTCGGCGTTTTTTCGCTGAACTTCGTCCTCATCATCATCGGGATATTCATCTACCTCGGCGCAGACCAGGAGTTCTATGCCGTCCGGTCAACGGTCCTCTTAAGAGACGTCGCCGTAAAGGACATGATGGCCACGACCCTCGTCACCGTCACGCCGGACATGCCCGTCCCCGAGGTGATCCGGCTCATGTACTCGACGAAGCATCTCGGCTTCCCCGTTCTTGATGGGGCGGGCATGCTCACCGGCATGGTCACCCTCGACGATGTGCACCGCACCTCGGAGATCGACCGGGACGCAAAGAGGGTCGGGGACATCATGGCAAGGAACCTCATCACCCTGCCCCCGACCGCCATGCTCTCCGATGCCTTCCGGCTCATGTCCCGCCATAATATCGGGCGCATTCCCATTGTTGTGGACGGGAGGATCCTCGGGATCGTCACCCGCACCGATATCCTGAAGGTGATGGAGCTCCGCGAGGCCTAGGAGGGCCGGAAGGAGAACGCCTGGTCGAGGGGCGTCTCCCCGGCGACCTTTCTCCAGGCCGCGAGGTCGCCGAAGGGACGGGCAGCGGCGATGGCCCGGGCCCTCCTTCTCCCGATTCCCGGGAGCCAGGCGAGCGCCCGGATGGGGAGCCGGTTCACTTCCACGGGACAGGGGAGGGCGGTGATGGATCGCATGCCATGGTCAACGACGACGGCATCGAGCACCGTCCGGGCAGGGAGCGCAAGGGGGATACCCACGAGTACCGGATAGGACCCCATTTGCCGGCCGTACGAGGTCGGGCCCGTCACCTCGACGATGACCCGCCGGAGGATCGTCCCCCGGGGGAAGACCCGAACGATCATGGGGTGGTCGAAGTCCCGCCTCACCTGTTCCTTCCACCTGCGGAAAAGCCGTTCATGCCTCCCGAGGGTATTTTCATCGAATGCCCGGGTGCCGGGAAAGGCCATGAGTTTCCGGATGTTCACCCTCCGGACGAGGAGCCCGTCGGAAAGGACGCGGGAGAGGAATCGCTCGTTCAGCCGGAAGGTCTCCTCCGTTTCGCCGGCGAGGCCGGTGACGAAATTCAGGCCCGGGAGAAGCTCGGGTATCCCTTCCCTCCGCATCCCACCCACCTCGTTCACCACGCGGATGGCCTGCATCACCTGGTCCGGTGTCGCCTTCAGGTTGTTCTCTCTTACCACGGCGGGATCGGCGGTCTCCATCCCGAATGCGGCCACGTCCCCGGGGGTGTGTCCACCGATGATGGCCCGGAGGGCCTCGCGGCCTGTCTCTTCGTGCCGGGCAATGGTCCCGGGGTTCACGTTGTCGATGTGGAGGGTGAGGAGATCGGGCGCGGCCCGCCGGACTCCGGTGAAGAGATCCCGGATCTTCTCCGGGTCCGGCCGGGGGAACTCGCCCACCGTGACCCCATAGGCGAGGAGGTCGGGCTGCCTGCCCAGCCGGAAGTGGCGGGCACCGTCTGCCGACAGGGCCGCCACTTCGGATTCAATCTCCTCCACCGTGCGAAACCGGGGAGGGCCATAGAAGGGCTCGGTGCAGAATGAGCAGCCGCCCGAGACCGACCTCGCACACCCCGTCGCGGTCTCGAGCTCGCACATGAGGTGGGGGAACGAAGGGTGGTGGCAGATGATCGGGGCCCCGGCGACCAGCCATTCGGAGATGCGGCGGTAATCCCCGTCGCTCTTCGGCTCACCGCCCTGGAGGTATGAGTCCAGGGCGGCGGCTGGGGATCCCTCGAGGAGGACCGAAAAACCGGCGACCTCCCTCTGCACCGCCTTCGAGCCACCCCGGGGCGAGTACCCGAAGAGGATCGGCCCGCCAAGGAAGGTCCTCGGGTGCCGGAGGGTGGAACCCACCTGCTCGACCTCCCGGAGGGTTGCCGGCGTCCCTGCGAGGTACTTCCCCGGCACCGTGACCCCGGCCACCATGGCCACCAGGTCTGCCTTATCGAGGGAGAGGAGGAGGGAGGGATCCTGCCTCAGCTGGTCGATGGTACGGTAGGCGACCCTGTAGCCGTGGCCGGCGAGGACCCCGGCGAGGGACCGGACCTGGGGTGCGATGTACGGCGGGACCCCAAGGCAGGCCGGCTCGTCGATGTACCCGTCCACGACGACCGCGTCAGAGGTCATGGCCTGCGAGCCCGAGAAGTTCCCTCGCGATGCGGAGCTTCTCCCTCTTCACGGGGCCCACGCCGGGATCATCGAGGTCGAACCCGGCGAGGCTGACCCCGGATGCCCCGAGTGCATGGGCGAGGAAGACCGCCCGGTCCCCGTCCGTGAACCCGCCGAAGTTGTGGATGCCGTCGAAGGGCTGCGCCTGGGTGGTTCCCACGAGGGGGCCCGGGAACCGGGGCACCCAGCTCCTGAGGAGGGGCATGTTGTCGCCATGGGCATGGACGACGATGACCGTCCCTGCCTCGTTCATCCGGATGAAGGCGTCCGTTGCCCCGTCGAGGTCCGTGACGATGGCCGCAGGAAGGATGCCCCGGGCAGAGAGCCGGTTCGCTGCCCCGTCGGCGGCGATGACGTTGCCCCGGATACGGTCCAGCTGGTCGGTGAGGTTCGGGCCATTTCCGCAGACGGTTGCGTGCCTCCCCCGGATGAGTCGCCCGAGGAAGGGGAGGTCATCACGGGAAAGGAGGCCCGCGAGGAGGAGGGCGGCCTCCTCGTCCTTTGCCCGGTCGAAGCCGAGGCGTCCGAGGATCCGGAGGTAATACGGCTCCCATTCCTCAAACCGGGAAAAAACAAACCCGTTTTTCCGGGGTTTCATGGACTTATACCGTCAAACCTCGAAAATCTCATGGGACCCTTCCTTCTCGAGGCCCACGACCCGCATGAACTTGCGCATGATGGGTTCGAGCACCAGGGTGAGGAGATCATCCTTCGTCTTCACGAGGGAGAAATAGGTGAGCGGGAGGGTCGCCGCCGCCATGTTCGGGTGGCCGCCGGCCTCCCCGATGTCTCCGAAGGCCTCGGCGAGCACGTTCCCGATGTGGAGCCGGATGTCCTTGTTCCGGGCAGAGATGTAGATGGCGGAATCCCCCACGCCGAAGACGAGGGCCGTGTTCACGCCCTCAAGGTTGATGAGGAGGTCGGCTGCCTGGGGGAGTGCGTCCCGGTTCCTCACGTACCCGACGTTGGAGAAGAGGTACCCGCTCCGGATCTTCCGGTTCCTGATGGCATTTCCCAGGACGTCCAGGGTCTCCTGCGAAATGGCCGGGGAGGTGATTTTCTCCAGGAGCTCGAGGTCGGTATAGGGAAGGAGGAAGGCAGCATAGATGAAATCCGCCGGGGTCACGTTCCGCCGGAAATACCGGGTATCCGCCTGGATACCGTAGAGGAGGGCCGTCGCGACCTTCTTGTTCACGACGATGCCGAGCTCCTTCAGGTACTGGGCCATCATGGAGGCGGTCGCCCCGACCCCGGAGCGGATGTCCACGAAGTCCCCCTTCACCTCCGGGATCTCGCCGTTCGTGTGATGGTCGATGACGATGTTCACCTGGGTCTTCTTCGGGAGGTCGTTGTTCATGCCGGGGGCGAGGGAGTCCACGAGGGCGAGGTAATCGCACTCCTTCAGGACCTGGGGGGTGATCCGTTCCATGTTGATGTCGAGGAGGTTCACGAAGGCCCGGTTCTCCTGGTGGCCGATGTTCCCCCCATAGAGGATCCGGCAGGTGAGGTTCTTCGGGTTCGCCTCGGCGGCGATGGCCGCGAGGGCCATGGCGCTCGAGATGGAGTCCGGGTCAGGGTTCGTGTGGGTGACGATCCCGAGGGTCCCCTCCCAACCGGCGATGAGCTCGAAGAGCCGCCGGGCGAGCCGGGAGGAGTGGAGCCTCTTCAAGTGGGCCTCCACCTCCTGGGCTACCACCTCCTGGGGATAGATGACCAGGTCCCCGCCCGCCTCCTGGAGCATACCGATGGAGACCGGGTCCGTGGCACGGGCAATGATGTGGACCTTCGGGTAGGCCGCCCGGATGGTGCGGACCGCGGTCAGGTTCGCGTCCTTGTCATTGGAGAGGACGAAGGCGACCTCCGGCTCGGGGAGGCCGGTGATGAGGCCGGGGCTCGTCAGGTCACGGACGATGGCATTGAACTTCTGGACCCGGAGGTCCTCGACCCTTTTTTCGTCCCGGTCGATGATGAGGAGATCCGGGGTCTCACGCAGGAGTGCCTCCACCACGTTGTAGCCGGTGCTCCCGCACCCGAATACCAGGTATTTGACCTTCTTTTTCGCCCTGTCCACACCAGTACCGGCCATATGTACAGAATTGCGCCCTCCCCCGATATAAGGGATTGCGCAAATCGGAGGTGCGGAGTCCCGCAGGGACGACGGACATCCGAGGAGAAAATCCCCAGGGGATTTTTCGACGCCTTCGGATTTGCTTATCGGGGCTTGTCGCCCTGCGGGGCTCCGAGCCCCTGATTCCGAAATCCTGATGGATTTCGTCACCAAGGACTCCTGTTTGCTCGCAACTTACGTCGCTCGACTCCGATTTCCTGCGGAAATCGTCGTCCTTCGGGAATAGTCATCCCTGTCGGGGTTCCGAACCCCCGACTCCGCACCCCCCGACATCGAAATCCTTATGAGAATCCGTTGACCACATAATACGTCTGCTGGGCCTGTAGCTTAGTCAGGTTGAGCGATGGACTCTTAATCCATCGGCCAGGGGTTCAAATCCCTTCAGGCCCGTCCTTTTCCTGCAATTTTGCTTCCCCGTTCCAGAAAGTGAGCTGTTTCCAATGGATGACCTGACCGGATAGGGAGGTTTTTCCCAAAGAAATGGTTTATCCCTGCGGGTCCCATATACCGGTATACACACGCCGTCCGGACCGTGATTCGCCATGAAATGGTGGATAGAACCCATCGCCGTCGCCCTTGGTATCATCATCGTTATCGTCTTTGTCGTCATCCTCGGGGGGCAGATCATCCGGGTCCAGCACCAGGCCCGGGTCACCCCCACACCGATCCCCGAAACCCTCGTGATCACCGAGGTCCCGACCACCGAACCCCCCATCCCGGAGACGACGGAGCCCACCCCGGAGATCACGACTCCGCCCCCGATTCCCACGGAACCCCCTACTTTTGCGGTCGTGGCGACCCCCATCCGGGATCCAAATCCCTATGTGCTTCCCTACTATTCGACGGTTTACAATCCTAAAGGAACGGTCTTCCCGATCATCTTCCACCAGTCGTACCAGTTCAACTACCAGTACGAGGCGGTGTTTGCAAAAGTCGCCAAAGCCCCCCTGATCATCGACTTCGCGGTATCACCCGGGTCAAACAGTCCCATCCGATCCTTCTTTATAATCACCGTGCGGGACAACGCGACACAGAAACTCCTCGCCCAGGATGGCTACTTCCGCACCTACAGCAGCAACAGCCCGAAGAGGCTCTACTTCTCGTTCCCCGGAACGTTCCACATCAACATGTACGGTGCCTTCGTATCGGCGGATCTGACCCTCAGGGCACCCACCCCGTAAAGCTTATCAGGATAATCCTGATCTCTGCTTTTCTATCCCGATCTTCTGTAGCCTCGCCTGATTGTGGACGCTCCCGGGGGACTCGCCTCCGGGCTCATTGCACCCGGATGGGTGCTCCATACTCGGGGATGTCCCCTCGTAACCCCCCGCCGCTGCGGCGTCCCCCGGATTGCGATAGGCGTGTATTGACCTGATTGCAGTTTCACCGGATTCCGGAGTAGTTTCCCCGAATGATTGGAAACCGCTTCACCGCGCCCGGGAAACGGGGGGTGCCCATGCGGCGGGGGGCGTAGCCCCCCGAGAGCATCCAACGAAAACGAAAATGCAGGCTTATCCCAATTGTGACGGGAGGCTTCCCCGGACATCCCGCAGCGAAGCGGAGTAACCACCGGTCCGATGTATGAAGAATGCCGATCCTCGGTCGTCAGTTCCCGATCTTCACGAGCATCTGCTCGAGGCTCGGGGAGTGGGATTCGATCCGCTCGACCCGGCCTCCTGCGGTCGGGAGCGCCAGGGAGAGCTCGTTCATGCCGGCGATATCGAGCCCGTCAACCGAGTAAT
>DATKKN010000101.1:0-21425 GCA_035542895.1 Methanomicrobiales archaeon
TCATCCTCTGAATTTCCTTTTTTTTCGTCGTCCTTAGTAAGGACTATATCTCAAAAAGTCAGAGGTTGTACCTCGCGGGCTCGTAGATCAGGGGCAGATCGTTACGTTCGCAACGTAAAGGCCGCGGGTTCAAATCCCGCCGAGTCCACTTCTCTAAATTTTTATGAACCGTACTCCGGACAGCCCGGGTCGGTCTTAGGCGACCGAAGGTCGCCCGGGGGTCGAGGGGGCGAAGCCCCTCGGTCCGGAACCCCCGGCCGCGGGTTCAAATCCCACCGGGTCCACTCCCTTCTGTTTTAAGAATCTTGTTCCTGTATTTCAGGCTCGTGTCTTAGGCGACCGCAGGTCGCCCCGGGTGCGAGGGCAGGTCCCTCGGTGTGGAGCTCCCGGATCGGAAGCTCTATATCCCCGATCCACAAGGGGATAGGCATGAAAAAATTCGCAACCCTCATTCTTCTCCTCCTCCTCATCGCACTTCCCCTGCCTGCCCTCGCCCTCGTGACCCACAGCGGGGGGACCGTGGCAATCAACCAGGCGACTGACGACGACGTCTTCGTAACCGGAGGCACCATCTCCATCGACGCCCCCGTGGGAAGCCTGATCGCCGCCGGTGGCCAGATCACCGTGAACGCGCCGGTCAGGGGCGATATTATCGCCGCCGGTGGCCAGATCACCGTCAACTCCGACGTCGGCGGGAAGATAGTCGCCGCGGGCGGATCCGTTATCGTGAACGGGAAGGTCGGGACGAACGCGGTTATCGCCGCCGGGAACGTGGACCTCGGCTCCTCCTCATCCATCGGGAGGGATGCCATGATTTCGGGCGGGAACGTGAACAATGCGGGAAACGTTGCCGGGAAGCTCTCGGTGAGGGCGAACACCTTCGACAACCGGGGAACGGCGGGAACCCTGGAGGTCGAGCTCCAGAACCGGGGTCCCATGGCCACCCTCGTCTCGGTCTTCGGGCTCCTCTTCACCATCGGCCTCTTCATCCTGGGCCTGGTCCTGATCTGGTTTGCGCCCGGACGGTACCACGTGGTCGAGAATGAGCTCGCAAGTGCATGGATCGTGAAGGGAGTCGCAGGCTTTGTCGGGCTCATCGCCGGGTTTATCGTCATTCTCCTCCTCGCGATTACCCTCGTCGGCCTCCCCATCGCGATAGGCCTCGGTCTCCTCTACCTCGGCGGGTTGCTCGTCTCAACCCTCTTCGTTTCTTCGGTCCTCGGCAGGAAGGTGGCCCTCCTCCTGAAGTACCCGGCCTCCGACTACGTTGCCTTCCTTATCGGGTTCGTGATCCTCGCTCTTCTCTTCCGGATCCCCATCATCGGCTTTGCAATCCAGGTCATGGCGGTGAGCCTGGGATTCGGCGCCCTGCTCTTCACCGGATGGAAAAACCGGGCATGCATCTGCGGCCTCTCGGCTCCGCCCGCCGGGCAGGCATGATCAGGCCCCATTCCCTTTTCCATCTTACCTGTCAGTGAGGTGTACGAAGGGGGAACTCGTTTACCCGGGTTAAAAAAGGTTAATCATTGTCGAAGGGATCCGGGTTCTCTCCCTTCTTGATGTGGTCGACGTGGGGCCGGACCTTCCGGGTGTCCTCGGTGACCGTGATAAGCCGCTCCTTCTCCATGCTGTCCTCGCCGCCCGCGTTCTTAACCGTCAGGGTGACCGTGAACGTGCCGGCCTTCGCATAGGTGTGGACCGGGTTCCGCTCGGTCGATAGCTGGCCGTCGCCAAAGTCCCAGAGCCATGAGGTTGGTTTCCGGAGCGAGCGGTCCCTGAAGGTGACCTTGAGGGGGAGCTTCCCCTTCTTCGGGGTCGCGGTGAACCTGGCGTCGGGCGGGGGAGTCGGGGGGACGGTGAAGGCCTTCAGGCAGACGTTGAAGTCGGGGAAGGGCTGGGTATCGGTGCTCAGCTGTCCCGCGGCGGCGTCCTCCCAGATGGCTCCATCCGGGCTCACATAGCTCTCGCCGGGATTGGCCACGGCCTTACTCGTCAGGTCGGGGATATTGTATTCGATCGGGATGGTGTAGGCCGAGTTCGGGTTGGTGACCCTTACCACCACGGAAAACCTCTGCCCCGCTTGCACCGGAACGGTGGTATCGAACTTGATGGTGTGGTACCCTGCAAACTCAATGGATCCACTCTTGGTCGACATCGGACCGGCGGCGCTCACCGGGCCATCCGAGGGGTCGGTGTAGATATAGGCGGTGTAATCGACATTCTCATCGGTGGTGTAGAAGGATACCGCCGCGACTTCCTCCTTGTCCTTTGCCGTGAACACGTTCGCGAACCATGCGGTACTCGAGGTTTGCTCGATCCCTTCTTCATCGGTCCTGGAGAGGCCGATGCTTCCAACCCAGCCGAGGTCGTCCCACAGGTACTCGTTCCGGTAGTTCTTCACCGGCTCGGCGGTGAAGGCCACGTTCAGCTTCCCGGCAACGAGGTCGTCGTACGAGATGTAGAAGTACCCCTGGTCGCCCCAGCCGGTGCCCCAGCTGTTCTTCGCGATGAATGCTCCGTTGTCGGGCGGGGAGTTGGCAAACAGGCTCCGGTCATAGTTGTCGTTCCATCCGACGAGGGTGACGGCATGGTTGTAGAAGGCGTACGAGTCCATGGTGTCGCCGGCGTTGTAATAGGAGGCGGTGCTCGTGCGGTAGAGCGTCGGGTCCCACCACAGCAGGGTGTAGATCCCGCCGTAGTTCATGATCGCGGTCTTCACGTCGTTGTAATTGCCGGTGCTCCAGGGCCCGGGGATGTAATACGCATCCTGGACATGCTTCCGTGTCTTGAGGTCGGTGAGGGAGGTGACCTGCCCGATGACATAGGGATCCGCCCGCTCGTTCACGGGCCCGTCCCAGCGTGACAGGTAGGCGAGGGCGATCGCATCGTTCCCGCCGTCGCACTGGCCGAGGTCCCAGAGGTGGTTGTTCAGCATGTTGTTCTCGGAGAAGTCCCAGGTCTGGCCGGGGAGCAGGTCAGACTCGAGGGACCCGTAGGTGGCGAAGGCCCAGCAGCTCCCGCACTCGCCCTGGTCGCGTACCCCCGTGACCCTCCCGAGCGTCCTCATGTCATAGGTGGCGGGGATGCCCGAGGCCTGGAGCTCCGCGGTCTCCACGGTGAGGTCCATCCCGCACTCCGCCGCCTGGGCCTCGACATTCGACCAGGAGACCCTCGCCCCCCTCAGGTTCGTCAGGTTCACGGGGGAAGGGATGTATCCGAGGGCATGCCCGCCCTTGTAGGTAACTCTCGGGAAGTTCTTCTGGGCGAGGTAGGCGATGAAGGCCGGGTTCGACGGGAGCATGGCGACCTCGATCGACGGATCCATGCTTACATTCCCCGTTTCATTCGCGGCAAGGGCCAGGTCCTGGATTGAGGTCTCGTTCGTGACCGTGGGGCCGGGCGTGGGCGTCAGGGTGACAGCCACCTGCTCCACCGTTGCGTTCATGGTGGGTTCCGGTGTCGGAATGGCCGTTGCTTCCGGCGTGATAACCGCCTGTTCCACCGTGGGTTCCGGTGTCGGGGTGGCCGTTGCTTCCGGCGTGATAACCGCCTGTTCCACCGTGGGTTCCGGTGTCGGGGTGGCCGTTGCTTCCGGCGTGATAACCGCCTGTTCCACCGTGGGTTCCGGTGTCGGAATGGCCGTTGCTTCCGGCGTGATAACCGCCTGTTCCACCGTGGGTTCCGGTGTCGGGGTTATGGTCGGCGTCGGAGAGATCGCTGCCTGGTCCTGGGTCTCGTTCCCCGTGCCATCAGGTACGGCGATGGCCACCTGTACAAGGCAGGCAATGAGCATGAGACCGGTGATGAGAGAGACTCCCCTTCCTCGAGACATGTGCACGTTCCGTGGCAGCCCCCACCTTTGGCACGCACAAAGGGGGATTCCCCTGGTGAGGGAAGTGCCAGTAGGATTAAATCTCCTTAACCCATTATAAAGTTAACTCATTCCAAAGATTCCGAGATTCCCAGCCTCCAGAGTAAATACAAGCAAATTGACTAATTCCAGGTGATTCTCCAAAAGTATAGCATTTTTATTTACAGTACTTTCCGCATTTTCCCTGAAATCCGATGGCGGGTCTCTCGGCCCATCCGTCCCTCCCGATAACCGTCCGGGCTCATCGCTCCCACCGGTGCTGGTACCCCCGTCGTTCGAGGGGTACCCCGTTCAGGAATGCGCCGGGCTCGCCGGCCACGTGGCCGATGACATGGTAACTCATCCCCTCCAGGGGAAGCCTTTCGGCGGGGATGGTGAAGAGGAGCTCGTAGTCGCCCCCGCCATACACCGCGAACTCGAGGGCCTTCTCGTACGGGATGTCGTCGATGACCGGGATCATTGCCGAGGTGATGCGGTAGCCGCACGGATTCGCGAGGGTGAGGTCGTACAGGGAGAGGGCGAGGCCGTCGGAGATGTCCATCAGCGAGGTGGCCCCGCTCCGCGCGAGGATCAGGCCCTCCGCAACCCGGGGCTGGGGCTCAAGGAGGGCCTTCCTGTACCGGGAATACCCCTCGAGGGCTGCCTGGGCCCGGCCGAGCACGCCGGTGATGCAGATCAGATCCCCCGGCCGGGAACCCCTCCGGCGGACAACCTGTGCGGGATCCGCGACCCCGATACCCGTGGAGACAACGGTGAGCTCGTCATGGCTGTCGATGTCCCCGCCGACGAGCTCGGCACCGTACCGGTCGCAGCAGGCCTTCACTCCCTCCATGAGGGGCCTGAGGCGCTCTGCCCGGTCAAGCCCCACCGCGAGGAGGATTGCATAGGGGGCGGCCCCCATGGCGGCGATGTCCGAGAGGGTGACCGCAACTGACATCCAGCCGCACTGCCAGTCGGTCATACCCTCGACAAAGTCGGTCTTCCGGTGGAGCATGTCGGTGGTCACCACGAGGGATACCTCGCCCATCGGGAGGACCGCGGCATCATCCCTCGCCCGGTCGGTGCCGACAAGGTCCATGATGGACTCTAAGAGGTCGCGGTCATCCACCTTTCCTCACCTCCTTCTCCCGCTCGGTCCGGTACTCCCTGAAGAGGTCCTCCACCATGGCCTTCTTCTTCTCGGTCTTCGCCTTCTCCCGCGCCTCCTCCCAGGACCGGAGCCCCTCCTCCACGATCTCCTTCACCACCGTGCCCGCGGGTCCCCGGACCTGTATCTCTCCCCGCGGGGCGGGAAGGACAGGGATCTCCTCCTCCCGTGAGGCGTCGAGAAGGAGGGGGTCGACCCGGGGCGGGGGGTTCGTCCCGACGAGGAGCGCCCTCACCCCGAGGCCGGCCAGGTCCTTTAAGACCGACCTTCCCCAGCCGTCGGACCGGGCCACGTACAGGAGGTCCCCCTCGGCCGCTCCCTCGCCCTGGACCAGGGCCTGGAGCCCGTCCCGGGTGAGGGATGGGAGGACCTTGAAAGGCAGCCTCGACCCCTCCAGTATGACTTCCTCGGCCTCCCTCTGCCGTTCCAGGCGCTTCTTCAGGCTCCTCGCCTGTCGTTCGATTCGACGGAGCCTTTGCCTGAGCTCCTGGATAATGGCGTCCCTCTTTGCGATCTCGGTGTCCCTCCGAACCCGGAGGTACCCCTTCGATCGCTCGCGGTCAAGGCGTTCGCGGTAGCGTGCGATCTCCCCCTCCTTCGCCTTCACCTCGTCCTGAAGCTCGGCGACGATGCCCCGGAGGCGCTTTACCATGCCGTCCAGGACCATCACCCGCTCGTCCTGCTTCCCGGCGACCACCGGCTCGGGGGGCTTCTCGGCCGGGGGTGCCCGGGCGGGTGCGAGCTCCCCCAGGATCCTCTCGATGGACTGGCCCCGGATGATCCCGGCCTTCACCCGGGAGAGGTCGAAGCCGGGCGGCACCCTCTTTGCGATGGACTGGAACTTGTTCCGGTACGAGCGGTAGGCGTCGAGGGCGGCAGACAGGGCGTCCCGCTCGTGGAGGTTCGCATAGGAAAAACCCTGGGTGATGGCCGCCTTCTCCTCGCCGGTCCGGTCCTCGCGGGGGGTGTAGGCCACCGCCGAGAATGCCCGCCGGATGCGCTCCACCGAGAACGGCATCGCCGCGACATCGGAGGCTACCACGAGCGGCTTCCCTGCCTGGTACATGGCCTCGGCGATCTCTGCCATGGACCGCTCCCTGCCGCTCGAGAGGTGGACCAGGTTCCCGTCGAGGTCCACCGCGGCGACCGCCGTGGTCGTCCCGGGGTCTATCCCGACGATGAGGTAGCTCATCCCCTTGCCGGCGGGCTTGAACCGGATCCGGTCGAGCTTCTGCCCGGTGACCCGCACCTGGACGTCGCCCCCGCGGCGGGAGGAGACCGGGATCTCCTCCCGGGGCGCGTGGACCAGGAACTGGACCCGGGAGAGGCCGCCGAAGGCCCGGGTCTCCTTCTTCTCGAACCGGAGGCCAGCCGCGAGGAGCCGCTCCTCGATCTCCCGGGCATTGCGGAGGACGGCCCCGTGGACCTTCCTCGTGTACCGGTTCTGGCTCCAGCCCCCCTTCCCGAGGGAACGGTTCCGGGAGACCACCACCGAGCAGGTGTTCTCGTACGCCACCACCTCGGCCCCGCCCCCGAGCGAGGCGATCCTCGCCCCTGCCCGGGCCTCGGCATAGGGATCGAACCGGTCGAAGCTGATGTTGTACCGGGCCGCGACCTTCCCGAGCGTTTCAGGCCGTTCGCCGCCGGTGACCTGCACGAGCCGGGTCCTCGGCGGGAGGCGCTCGAGGAACGCGAAGAGCTCGTGCTGGTCCCGGGCGATCTCCTGGAGGCTGTCCACCGCGAGGATCTCCGGTTCCTCTGCGGCGATCTCCTTGAGGAGCCGGAAAAGGGTCACCTCCCCTTCGCCGGTGACCTCGCCGTCCACCATCCGGACGAGGGCATAGACCGGGCGGCGGGAACGGGACCGGACCGATCCCTTCACCACGTCGATCGAAAAGACCTTCACCCGGTCACCTCCGCGATGGCCCGGGCGAGGGGGTACCGGATCCCGTACTTCCGGGTGAAGTGGAGGAGGATGACCCGGAGGTCCCGCTCCAGGATCTCCCCGGCGTTCGGGTGCGAAGCCTCCATCCACTGGGGCCAGTCGATGAGGAAACACCGGTCCCCGTCCACCATGACGTTGAACTCGGAGAGGTCCCCGTGGATCACCCCCAGCCGGCGTGCCTCCCCAACGTGGCCGAGGATGGTCCCGAGCATGCCCTCCGGGTCCTCGAGCCCGCAGCGTGAGAGGTTCACCCCGGGGAGAAAGGACATCACCACCACGTGCCGGTTCCGCTCGATGGGGACGGGAACCGGGACCCTCGGGTGGAGTTTCCGGAGGGCGAGGAATTCCCGCTCGGCCGAGAAGGCGGAGGCGAAGATCCAGGGCACGTGCCCCTCTTCGGGCATATACCCACGCTTCACCCGTGCCGACTGGAAGGACCGCTGCCCGACCCGGTGGAACTTGAGGACGAGCCGGCCGAGGCCGAGCCCCTCGTAGACCACCGACTCCTTCCCCTCCCCGATGAAGGGGCCGAGGGCCTTCACCGTGTCCTTCCCGGACAGGGCGTCGAGGGCCAGGGCATCGTAGCCGGTGAACACGAGGGAATAGCCCTCGTAAGGGACCTTCTCGTACTTCACCATGCCGAACCGGAGGAGCCGGGAGAGCCGGAAGGATGTCTCCTTTTCGCCGAGCCCCGCGGCCCTTCCCAGGACGTCGATGGGGACCCACTGGTACCGCTTCATGAGCCGCTCGAGAGTATGGAGGACCCGGAGGTCGTTCTCCCGGAGGTTTCGCACCGCCTCGGCAGAGATGGGCATGGCGCTCTACACACTTTATGTGGGGTGATGATAAAAGTCTGATCAGGGTGCCCCCGGTGAGGTGCGACCGCTGCGGCAGGGATGCCATCATGTTCCAGCGATACTCGGGGAACCATTTCTGCGGGGAGCACTTCCAGCGGGACCTCGTGGCCAGGGCGAAGCGGGCCATACGGGCCCGGGGATGGATCCGGTCCGGGGACCGGGTTGCCATCGCCCTCTCGGGCGGCCCGTGCAGCTGTTCCCTCCTCCATTTCATTCCGGCCCACTTCGGGATGAGACCCGACCTCTCCCTGGTCGCTCTCACCATCGACGATGGCAACCTGCCGGCCCCGGGGCTGGACCGGATCAGGGACATTGCGGGGGGATTGGGCATCGAATGGTTCTCCGCCTTTCCTGACCAGGAGTCCGTGGACCATCCCGACGGGATTCTCCCAGCCCTCGTCTCCCTCGCAGGCCGGATCGGTGCGACGAAACTTGCCCTGGGCACGAACCTGGACGACCTGGCAGGGTCCGTGCTCCTGCAGGTGCTCGGGGGAGAAGGCGGCCGTCTCCTCGACCGTTCGCCTCACGAAGCCGGGGGAATCCCCGTTATCGAGCCCTTCATCGGTATCCCCGAAGAGGAGCTCCGCCTCTATGCACGGCTGAACGTGCCGGGCGCAGGCCCGGGACGGCGGCCGCATGCCTCCGACCCCCTGGAGATCGAGGCCGCGCGATTCCTCGGCGAGTACACCGGCCGGCACCCGTCGGCCCCCTTTGCCCTCGCCCGGCTCGCCGAGAGTCTCGCAGACCCCGAAGGGTCCCGGCCGCGGGCTTTGCGGCCCGGCAGGGAGCGGGGGAAACGGTCCGGTCCCGGTGGCAGGGGCCGGGAACTGCGCGTGAGGGAGACCGGCCATGGGTGACGGGCTCCTTCCCCTGAGGGTCCTCTTCGGGCAGGGCCGCCGGGGCATTCCCCTCCTCATCGCGATCTTTGCGGCAGCCCTTTTACTCTTTACCCTCATCTTCCACACGATTTACCCCCTCTTCGAGGGGAAGGAGATCTCCTGGCTCGAGTCCCTCCTCTTCATCCTCGAGACGATCACCACCGTCGGCTTCGGGGAGCTCCTCCCCTTCAGGAGCGACTACACCATCCTCTTCACCATCATACTGATCCTGACCGGGGTCTTCATGATCTTCATGTTCATCCCCGTGCTCCTCGAGCCCGTCCTTTCGCGGATCATCAATGTCCCGCCCCCCACGGGCGTTCCCCGGGAGATGAAGGGCCACGTGGTCATCGCCGGCTACGGGCCTCTTGCCCGGGCCCTGATCGAAAGCCTCATCATATCCGATCTGGGGATCGTCGTCGTCGAGGCCGACGAGGCGGTGGCCCGGGAGGTGGTCGCCCACTACCGTTCCCGGGTCTCGGTGGTCTGGGGAGATTACCGTTCCTCCCGCACCTGGGAGAAGGCCTGGGTGAGGCATGCCCACTCCATCGTGGTCAGCGAGGACGAGCGGACGGCCGCCGAGATCATCCTCGGGGTGCGGGACCAGACGAGCGGGTCCATCATCGCCGTGGTGGACGACCTTGCCTATGACCGGTTCCTCAGGTACGCAGGGGCGGAGTACGTCCTCTCCCCCAAGAACTCCACGGGCAAGATCCTCGCCCGTCACTCGGTGATCCGCCCCGACGTGGATACCATCTTCGAGGCCATCAGCCTCGGGCAGATGAGGCTCGGGGACGGGATCAGGGGCGAAGATTCCCTCAAGCTCGTGAAGGTGCCGGTCATGCCCGGGTGCATCGCCTTCGGGAAGACCCTCGGGGAGCTCTCCCTCTTCGAGCGCTACGGCGTGGACCTCCTCTTCCTCTGGAAGTCGGGGAAGTTCCTCTCCTCGCCCGGGAAGGAGGAGGCCATCGATACCTCCACCATGCTCTTCCTCCTGGGGAAGGCCTCTTCGGTCTCCGAGGTCCTGGACCGGGAGTTCTGCATCCGGGAGGCAGGGGAGCCCGCCGCGGTCATCGCGGGATACGGCGACGTGGGCAAGGCGGCCTACCACGAGCTCACGAATGCAGGGGTCAGGTGCACCGTCATCGACCGGAAGAGCCATGGCATCCGGGAGGTGGTGGGGAACGCCGAGGAGGAGGCGGTCCTCCGGGCGGCCGGCGTGGTTGACGCCCGGTTCGTCATCGCCGCGGTGAACAACGACGGGGTGAACATCTTCACCACCCTCGTTGCCCGGAACCTGAACCCGTCGGCAAAGATCCTGGCCCGGGCGAGCGAGCCCGCCGCGGTGGAGAAGCTCTACCGGGCGGGCGCGGACTACGTGGCCCTCCTTCCCACCATCGGCGGGCAGGTCATCGCCGGCATCATCCTCGAGGACATCGTCCGGGTCCTCGTGGACCTCCCCGATGGCGAGAAGGTCCTCATGAAGCACCTGACCCACCATGCCGGGACGACCGTCGGGGACCTCGAGAGGAGGACCGGGGTCCGGATCGTGGGGATCGAGGGATCGGGACGGGAAGTGGTACGGCCCGGGCCGGGGGAGCCCATCCGGGCAGGCGACTCGGTCATGGCGGTGGGCATGAACAAGGGGCTCCGGAAGCTCATCCGCTTCATCTGAATACCCGGCCCGGCAGAGTTTCCCCAGGTATATGCGCTGGATCGTTCACGGCCGGATCAGGAGAACAGTTCCGGGTAATCCTCGGGCCGGTTCAGGAACGCGAGGCTCTCCGAGCCGATGAGATCATAGAGGCTGCGTGCCGGAAGGAGCCGGAGGCCTCCCTGCCGGGAGGCATCCATCGTCCGGATACCTGCCGCTATGGTGTAGCGGGCGTTTTTTACGAGAGACCCGCCGGCGAGCTCGAAGTAGGCCGCACCCCCGAGCCGCTCGTAGACCGAGTAATCGCTTTCGAACCGGGTGGAGACCATGTTTGCCATGACAAGCGTCTCTCCCCCGGGGTTTACCGTCACATGCCCGAACCCGGGAGGGATGATAACCCGGTCGCCCGGACCGGCCCGGACCAGGCGCACGTCATCAGCTGACCTGGTCTGGAGGAGGTAGTCCGCCCTGCCCTGGATGACCTCGTAGATCTCGGGATATGGAACCCCCTTCCCATTCGGCGGGTGATGGTGGCCCTTGGTTTTCACGCATTCCCCGCAAAGGGTCCGGGCGGGGATGACCGTGACATCGTACCTGAGGCTGTTTTCCTCAAGCCAGCGCCCATCCTCCGGTGTTTTCGAGAGGGCCCTGAACATGAAATAGAGGGGCTCCCGGCACTCGCAGGCTGGATCCATGAGTACGCCCCGGATCTCCTCGATGGTTCGGACCCGGGGGGCGGGGAGGGGCCCGTCCCAGGGGAACATCACTTCTTTCTGCGCTGGATGAGGATATAAGCGAGAGCCCCTGCGACGATGACGACGATGACGAGGAGGACGAGGGGATTCCCGAGGAGCCCGAGGATTCCCGCCGCCTGGACCACCTCGACCGGAACCTTGACGGTGTCCGAGATCTGGCTGTTGTCCAGGGAGTCCCGGTACCGGATCTCGGAGTCGAGGCCATAGGACTTCGGGGTCGCTCCCGAGGAGACGGTCGTGTCGAACCGGGCCATTGCGGTCTCTCCCGGGGCGATGTCACCCAGGTATGCCGTATCGTCGCCCGAGGTGAAGGGATCCACGAAGGAAACCCTCGCCTCTGCAGAGTGCACCGGGGCAGAGCCGGTATTCTGGTAGGTCACGACGAGGGTAAGCGTCTGGCCCGGGCTCACCTGCGAGGCAGGGGAGACCACGGCAAAGCTGATCTTTGGCCCGACGGGCACGCCGACCGTGACCGTGTCCGAGGAGGCGGAGTCGCCCTCGTCGTTCGTGTATTCCACGTGGACATCGACCGGGTACTGCTGTGCCCCGGCGTCCCCGGAAACCGAGGCCCTGAACCGGATCTCCCGGGTGTCCCCGGGCCCGAAGTCCCCGATAAAGACCGAGGCATCGGTGGGGATGAGGGGGGAGAGATCGTCGCGCTCGAGCTTGGCGACGGCGTTCCGTGCATGCTCGCTCCCTGCATTCGTGATGGAAAGGATGATGTGCCCCTCGGTTCCGACGTTCAGCTGCTCTGCCCGGGCCACGACGGGGTCAAGGGTCACCCCGGGCCTGATGGTGATGGCCAGGGGAACCGTGATGTTCTCATTGTAATACCAGTACCGCACGGTGTCGGGGCTGACCTGATCAGCAGTATTGAGGTACTGGTAGGTGAGCTGGAGGGGTATCGTGTATACACCACCCACCGCGTACTTCGAGATCTTCACCGAGAATGTGGCCGAGACGCTGCTCCCGCCGAGGAGGTCCCCCACCATCTGGGGATCGGTTTTCACGGTGACGGGCGCCGTTCCCGGGGAGAGGCCGACCGTGAGGAGCTTCGCGGTATTCGGCGCATCCTTCGGGGTAATGATGGTCGACTGGACGATGGTCACGTCCGTCTGCCCGGTGTTCTGCACCTTCACGGTGAGGCTCACGTCCTCTCCCGGGGTGAACTCATTCGTGCCCGAGATGGCCGCCGAGAGCCGGGGGAACCCGAAGAGCTGCTCCTGGCCTGCAAGGGCCGGCGTCGCGAGGAGGGCGAGGATCGCGAGGAGAGGGATGAGCGACCGGTATTCCATGTCTCACCTTGTTGTCTTGATAATAACAACATTCATCAGGTTCGGTATTAAACTTACTTCCATGGAGATGCGAGAGGACCTGAGGACCTCCATCCCGGAAATCCTGAAATCCCTCGGTTTTACGAAGTACGAGGCCCTGGTCTACGTTGCCCTACTCGGGGTCGAGGCCGGGACCGCGACCGAGATCCACGAGCTCTCCCGGGTCCCGCGCGCATCGGTCTACCCGGTCCTCGACAGGCTCGCTGAGAAAAACCTGGTCACCGTTTCGAACACCACCCCGAAACGCTTTTCCGCGATCCCGCCCGGGGAGGCAATCGAGAACCTTCTCTCCCGTATTAAGGAGGATGCCCGCCGCGCCGGGGAGATCCTCTCGGAGATCTACCGCACCCGGGTGACCGTGGAGCGGGGGGACCAGGAGCTCATCTGGTCCATCCACGGCGAGGAGAAGATCACCACCCGGCTCCTGGACCTCATCGGGGGGGCGAAGAAACGGGTGCAGGTCATCACCGGCTGGCCCTTCCTGAAGAAGGTGCTCCTCCCCGAGCTCGGGCGCCTTAACCCCCTGGTCGAGGTTGAGGTGATCACGGGCCGGTGGGAGGGGCCGGTCCCGGCCGGTATGAAGGTCCGGGTAAGGAGCGGCCCCCCCTTCGTCCAGGGGCATGCCCGGTTCCAGCCGTCGGAGGCCCACGGCGTCTTTATCATCGACGGCGAAAAGGGCATGGTCATCATGGGGATGCCGGAGGAGGCCCCGACGGCCCTCTTCTCCGAGTCCCCGGGCTTCCTCAGGTTCTTCTCCCAGATCTGGTCCCTGAACCTCGCCTGGGCCGCCCTGCCGGATGAGAAGAAACCCTGAACCGGCCGGGATCGAAGAGATCAATAATCCCGGATCGACCCCATTCCCGTTACGTCCATGACCCCTTTCAGGGCCATCACCCAATTGAATCCGGGCCGGATCAATAATCCCGGATCGACCCCATTCCCGCCACGTCCATGACCCCTTTCAGGGCCTTCGTGACGACCGGGATCCCTTCCTCCTTCAGGGCCGCCATGGGATTTGTCCCGCCGACCATCGCCACCCCGAAGTACTGGGGGCTCACCGGGACCCCGAGGATGGGGACGTTCGGGGCCCCCACCTCGAGGATGCCGGTAAAGCCTATCTCCGAGAGGTCGTCGAGGAGGCCGATGACCTGGGACTCGGCCTCCATGTGGCATTCGCGGAGGTTCGCAAGGATGGTACCGCTCCCCTCGCGCATGACCCGGGTGATGGAGGTCAGGTCCTGCGCGACCAGGACCTCGAGGGGATCGATGGTTGTCGCCTCGTAGAGGATCATGTGGGTGAACCGCCGGGGCACCCGGTCGTCGATCTCCACGAGCCCGCCCCCGATCGGCCTGATGGGGATCCCGCGGTGGAGGAGGATGCCGTCCAGGGTGATGGTGCAGAGGGTGCAGATCCCCGTCAACCCCTCTGGAATGGTGAGATTATTCAGCGTCTCGCCTTCCTCGAGGATCCTCACCTTGTCGCTCACCGAGAGGCCGGCCCGGTAGGCATTCCGGAAGAGGGTAATGGCGGCATCGAGGTGCTGCTTCGGGATGAGCGAGAGGTTGAAGATGATCTTCCCCGTATTCCCGGCCGGGTCGTAGGTCACCTCCATCGCGAGGTCCTCGATCCGGTTTTTGACGAACGTGAGACCGGATTCGCAGGATTCTGAAGGGGGAGCACCGGTGTCTCGGTCCATAGGCACCTCTACCGGTACATTCCCCCGGTTCTCTGATAAGGGTGTCGCAAAGGTGACGCCTGATCCGGGGGACCAGGCGCCTTTCTGCCCCGAGCAAACCGCCGTCGGCCGGGTTCACGGAGAAGAAATGTTCTATAGTTGGGATGCGATGTACGTGTAAATGGACAGCGAGATGAGAGATCGGGCCAGGGAGGCGGTGCGGCGCATCCTGGAGGCGGCCTCGTACGAGGTGGAGGACCTGGAGAGGCCCCTCGACCTGTCTGCCATCGGCGCGGGCGAGTGCGTGATCGTCCAGTGCTCGGACAACACCGGCGAGATCGGCCAGTTCGACCGGACGAACTACCGGTGCCGGGTCGAGGACCAGGAGGTCACGAGCCGGAAGCTCCTCTTCACCCTGAACGACTCGGCGAGGACCGAGCACTGTTCCCGGTGGGGGATCCGGGAGCTCGAGGAGTTTGCCGGCCGGGCGGCGGCCGCCTCGGTACTCGGCGAGAGGCTGGAGCTTGACCTCGGCATGGCCGCAATGGCATCCGGAGGGGTGGTCCCCGGTGAGGCGGGACCGGAGCTCCCCCATGTCGCGGTGAAGGTTGACGAGAAGCGGGCACGGGCCATCTCCGGGGAGACCGGGAGCGGGACGCTGCGGTTCATCCCCTACTGGCGATACCACTACCGGAGCGGCGGGCAGAAGGGCTACGGGACCCAGGTGGTGACCTTCAACGCCGAGAAAAAGGGGGCCCTCAATGCCATCAACGGGGCGGAGACCGCCGAGGAGCTCGGCCAGGTGGAGGTCTCGCCCGTCCCGATCTCGGCGGTGGTGCTCCAGCCCATGGTCCAGAAGGCCGAGGCCGAGGAGAAGCTCAGGAACCGGGTCATCGAGGAGCTCACCCAGAAGGTGCGGATCAAGCAGGCGAAGGGGGATACCATCTTCTACGAGGAGCGGATCTTCAAGCCCGAGAAGAAGGACATCACCATCGAGCTCGAGCTCGTCCACGTGCCCGTCTGGCAGTTCAGGGGGAAGAAGTTCGTGGAGCTGAACGCGGTCACCGGCGTCGTCCTCACCGAGCCCATGGACACGGGTGCCGAGCTGCTCTGATCCCGGTATGATCCTCGTCATCGGTGGCGGCCCGGCCGGGCGCCTCGCGGCCATGCGTATGGCCCGGGCGGGCCGGGAGGTGACCCTCCTCGAGAAGGGCAACCTCGGCGGCCAGTGCCTCCATCATGGCTGCATGGTGGTCTGCGCCCTCTCGGATGTTGCCCGGACCATCCGGTATGCGGCGACCATGAGCGACCTCGGGGTACTCGACCGGCCACCCCGGGTTTCCTACCCGAAGCTCATGGAGGAGATGGGGAAGATCCAGGGGACCATCACCCGGGTCCTCGACGGGGAGACGAAGGAGGCCGGGGTGTGTGTCTCCCGGTGCGAGGGGCGCCTGGAGGGCAGGATCCCGTTTATCGACGGGAAACCCGTGGATGCCGAGGCGGTCATCGTCGCCACCGGATCCCGGCCCATGATCCCCCGGGTCGGGGGGATCGATCTCCCCGGGGTAGTGACCGCACACACCCTCGGGAGCTGGAAGGATCTCCCGGCCCGGATCGCCGTCGTCGGAGGGGGAGTGATGGCCGCCGAGTTCGCCCACATCTTCCATGCCTTCGGGGCAGAAGTCACCATCCTCGCCCGGAGCGCCTTCCTGAAGGACCTCGACCAGCGGCTCAGGCAGCAGGCGGTGAAGGAGCTCGCCGGGGTCCGGATATCCCAGCACTCCCCGCTCCTCCGGGTGGAGGGATCCGGCCGTGTCGGGTCGGTGGTGATCGGAGGGAAGGAGGGCGAGCGGGAGATCCCGGCCGACGGGGTCTTCCTCGCCACCGGCCTCACCCCGGCCGCGGATATGATCCAGGGCCCGGAGAAGGGACCGCTCGGCGAGCTCGTCGTTGACGACCGCATGCAGACGAGCATCCCGGGGGTGTACGCCGTTGGGGACGTCACCGGTCCCCCGTACCTCACCCCGGTTGCCCGGATGGAGGGGCTCGTTGCGGCAGACAACATTCTCGGCCGGGAGCGGCGGATGGACTACCGGTGCATCCCCCAGTCCCTCACCCTCATGAACGAGTTCGCCTGGTGCTCGGCGGAGGACGGCCCGTCGGCGGGAACGGGATGCCCCTCCCCGGCCGGTCCCTTCTCCTTCTGGGCAGTCCCGCAGGGAAACACCGGGTGGTCGGGAATCCGCGCCGACCCGAAGGACGGGCGGATTCTCTCCACTGCCCTCGCCTCCCCGGGGGCCTCCATCATCGCCTCGTACCTGGCATTTCTCATCCGGACCGGATGCACCGTCCGGGACTTCGACGAGTTCATCGAGGTCCATCCCACCACCGACGGCGCCTTTTCCCTGATCCGGTACCTGGACGAGTGGATGCGCTTCCGGAAGGCCTGAACCCGGGAGCCGGTCCGTCTACCTGAAATACCCTGACTGGAGGAGCCTCGCCGTGATATCGGCCCGCAGGGTTGGCTTGATATCCTGGAGCCAGAGGAAGAACCCGAGCATCTTCCGGGACCGGTTGCTCTCGAACTTGTACTGGCCCGGCCTGACCCGTATCATCTTCAGGTAGTAATTCCGGTCCCTGGGTTTCATGTAGATGATGGGCTCGGCCTCGGGGAGGTTCACGGTCAGGATGATCTTCGCGAAGTGATTCCGGATCTCCTGCGGGGTGATGGGCTTGCCCCGGTAGGCGAACCTGACCGAGTTCGAGAGGACGTTCACCGCGCCCGGCTCGAGTGCCCCGAGAAGGATCTTCTTCACGATCACGGTCGCGGGATCCCGGGGGTCGCCGCCCCGGTACATCGATTTGTTTGCGAGGGCGGAGAAGACCCGGCTCCGCTGGAGCTCGTGCATCTGCCGGTAGTCGAATCTGCCCGCGAGGGGGAGATCCGGCGCCTCGATGAGCTTCGGGTTCCGGTTCACCCCCGGGTTGCCGCGGATCACCTCGTCGGGCCTCACGATCTTCTTGATCTCCTCGCAGGTCGCCGTGGAGAGGTAGAGGTTCGAGGGGTCCTCCATGATCCGGCGTACCGCCGATATCCGGGAGATGTCCACCGAGGAGACGAGGAGGGCCGGGACCACCTCCTGGCCGAAGAGGTGGCCCATGAGCCGTTTCTTGTACAGGAACTCCTGTTCGAGCTCCTTCATGGCCGCGGGCGAGGTGACGATCTCCCCGAAGGCGATGGACCTCCCCTCCCCGACGAGGAGGAGGTCGAGCTCGGCAAGGTCCTGGCCGTTCCCCCGCACCTTGATGTCCCCCGACCGGGAGTAGAAGAGCCCGTTCTGGCCAAGCTGGGCCTGCAGCCTCCGGTACCGGGCATCGGCACCCTTGGATACGACCCGGGTGACCCGGTCCGAGGCGAGGGCGCAGCGGAGGATGATCTCGTAGATGATGGCCTCGTACCACTTCCCCTCGGCGGTCTTCATGGTCCCCGGGTCGTGCGAAAAGAGGTTCCTCCGCTGGGGCCCGGAAAGGTGCCTGGTCGCGGCGAGGACGGTGGCCCGGTCCGGCGGGAAGAGGGGGAAGTTCCGGGCCAGCCAGTCGTTCATCGGGAAGGCGCCGGCCTTCCGCGGGGGCATGGCGGGCCGGGCCTGCACGGGGGCCTGCACAAGCTTCGCCTGCCCGCCCCTCTGCCTCCGGCGCCGGCTCCTCCCCCGGGATACGGAGGGCGCACCGCTCCCGCCGCCTCCGGTCCCCTGGGCATGGGAGGCCGCCTGCTGGGCTTGCTGCCCGGTGGGGACCTGCCCCTGCGCAGTTCCCCGGGATTCGAGCCTATGCACTATAAAATCTCTCCCCCGGGTGCATCATAATGCTTACCCGGACCGGGAGGGGGCACGCCGAAGGGCCATGGGAGGGGACGGAGGCCCCTGGCAGGGCGTTTAAGAAACATTGTAATAGATACGTGACACACGTTCTTACCGATGGAGAGATCGGAGTACTTCTCCATTCTCGCGGGGGAGATGGGGGTCGTTTTCAGGATCCTCGGGATCGTGACCTGCATACCCCTGGTGATCGTCCCCCTCACCGGCGAGTGGGGGATGCTCCTCCCCATGGCGAGCGTCCCCGTGGCCTTCACCCTCCTCGGCCGGGTCCTCGCCATGAGCCGTCCGTCCGCCGGCGAGGCCCGGCTCTCCATCGTCCTCGGCGCCATCGCAATTGTCTGGTTCGCCTGCGCGGCCATCGGGGCCCTGCCCTTCTCCCTCGGGGCCGGCATGTCCTACTCGGACAGCCTCTTCGAGGCGATGTCCGGCTGGACCTGCACCGGCCTCACCCTGATCCCGGTCCCCGAGACCATGGCCGCGACCCTCCTCTTCTGGCGATCCTTCATGCAGTGGCTCGGGGGGATTGGCATGGTGGTCTTCACCATCTCGGTCCTCGCCCGGTCGAGCCTCACGAACGCCCGGTGCGTGCGCCCGGGCGGCGAGGCTGGCGCCTTCATCCCGAACCTCCTTTCGACCGGGAGGGAGATGTGGAAGATCTACGTCCTCCTCACCCTCGGGTCCCTCCTCCTCATCCTCTTCGCGGGGGTTCCCCTCTGGGACGCGGTGAACCTCGCCATGACGGCCATCTCCACCGGGGGGTTCACCCTCCATGCCGCGGGGATCCCCTACTACCAGAACCCGCTCCTCGAGTTCGCCCTCGTGCCCGTGATGCTCGCGGGATCCCTCCCCTTCATGATCTACTACATCCTCTACACCCGGCGGCGCTGGACCCTCTTCAGGGACAGCCAGGCGCGGCTCATCGGGCTCCTCGTCGCCCTCGGCACCGTCTCGGTTGCCCTCGACCTCACCTACCTCTCCGGCGAGGAACCGCTCACCGCCTTCAGGCACGCCCTCTTCATGTCCGTCTCGGCCGTCACGACGACCGGGTTCCAGAACGTCTCCCTCCAGCTCTGGGCCTCGGTCTCGGTGATCATCCTCATCATGCTCATGTCCATCGGCGGGGCCTCCGGGTCGGCTGCCGGTGGGATCAAGGCCTACCGGGTCCTCCTCGGGTACCATGGCATCGTCTGGTGGCTGAAACGGATCTTCGTTTCCCCGAGGATCGTGGTCCCCTTCGAGTACCAGGGGCAGGTCATCGCAAACGACGTGGCCGAGAACGAGGTGAGGAACAACATGCTCGTCATCATCCTCTACTTCCTCGCCGTTTCGGTCGCGACGGTGTTCGTCCTCCACTTTTCCACCATATTCTTCGAGTCCACGGCGGTCATCTTCGAGATCGTCTCGGCCATGAGTAACGTCGGGATCACCACGGGCTTCGTCTCCCCCGAGATGCCGTACGTGGCGAAGTGGGTCTTCATCTTCGTCATGTGGATCGGGCGGCTCGAGATCGTCCCCGTGCTCGTGCTCTTCCTCGAACTCGCCAACCAGTCCCTCGGGGACGACACCGCCCAGATCTCCGAGATCCCCCCGAAGGCGGGGGAGGACCGGGCCGCCCCCGGCACCGGCCCGTCATGGTCGCCCGGGCAGGAGGTCCCCCCGGAGGATGCCTGGAAGACCGCGGTCGTCTCGGGGACCGATGTCCAGCCTGAGGTCTTCGAGGGGGTCTTTACGACGGCCGTCGAGCTCTCCCGGGAGGGGCGGGAGGGGAAGCCGGTGGGGACCGCGTTTATCGTCGGTGATGCCCCGGCGGTCCTCGAACACTCCCGGCAGCTCGTGTTAAACCCCTTCGAGGGGCACGACCCTGCAAAGCGGCTCATCACCGATCCCTCGAACATCGAGAACGTGAAGGAGTTCGCGCTCCTGGACGGGGTGTTCATCGTGAGCGGCCAGGGGGTCATCGAGGCCGCCGGCCGGTATTTAACCATCGACACCTCCACGGTCCGGATCCCCATGGGCCTCGGCACCCGGCACGGCTCTGTGGCCGGGATCACGAGGGCCACGAAGTGCGTGGGGATCGTCGTCTCCCAGAGCGGGGGCAGGATCTCGGTCTTCCGCGGTGGCGAGCTGGTGAAGCAGTTCAGCACCCTGTAGGTTCGAGGCGAAACAGAGGTCCCTCACTTTTCTTCCGGTGGCGAAGCCCCTATATAGCATCACGGGGAATTGATCTATCCACAAAATGCCGGGAAAGATCGTCGTAAGGGGTGCGCGGGAGCACAACCTGAGGAACATAACCGTGGAGATCCCAAGGGACCGGTTCAATGTCCTCACCGGCCTCTCGGGCTCGGGGAAGTCCACCCTCGCCTTCGACACCATCTTCGCCGAGGGGCAGCGCCGGTACGTCGAGTCCCTCTCCTCGTACGCCCGCCAGTTCCTCGGGCTCATGAGTAAGCCGGAGGTGGAGTCCATCGAGGGGCTCTCCCCGGCCATCTCCATCGAGCAGAAGTCGACCTCGAAGAACCCCCGGTCCACCGTCGGGACCACCACGGAGATCTACGACTACCTCCGGCTCCTCTTCGCCCGGATCGGGGTCCCGTACTGCCCTCTCCACGGGTGCAAGATCGAGGCCCAGACCCCGGAGCGGATCGCCGACCGGATCGCGGAGGAGCACCCGGGGACCGTGACCATCCTCTCCCCCGTCGTCCGGCAAAAGAAGGGAACATACCAGGCCCTGATCCGGGAGCTGCACAAGGAGGGCTTTGCCCGGGTGCGGGTGAACGGGGAGATCCACCACACCGACGAAGAGATTCCCCTCGAGCGGTACAGGAAGCAGGAGATCGAGATCGTCATCGACCGGCTCTCCACCGGCGACCGGTCGCGGCTTGCCGAGGCCTGCGAGAATGCCCTCAAGAGGTCCGAGGAAGGGCTCGTCATGGCGCTCGACGAGGCGGGGAAGGTTTACACCTACTCCTCGCTCATGGCCTGCCCGGAGTGCGGGATCGATTTTGAGGAGCTCCAGCCCCGGATGTTCTCCTTCAACAGCCCCTTCGGGGCCTGCGAGGGCTGCAACGGCCTCGGGATCAAGATGGAGTTCGACCCCGACCTGATCATCCCCGACCGGGAGAAGTCCATCGCCGAGGGGGCGGTCGCCCTCTACCGGAACTACATCGACGGGTACCGTGCCCAGTATCTCGGGGCCATCGCCAGGCACTTCAACTTCTCGGTGCTCACCCCGATCCGGGAGCTCACGAAGGAGCAGTACAACGCCCTCATGTACGGCTCCTCCGACCGGATCCGGTTCTCCATGTCGATGTCGAACGGGGACGCCCAGTGGTCCCACGTCGGGGAATGGGAGGGGCTCCTCCCCCAGGCCGGGCGGCTCTACAAGCAGACGCAGTCCGAGTACCGGAGGCACGAGCTCGAGAAGTTCATG
>DATKKN010000102.1:0-22250 GCA_035542895.1 Methanomicrobiales archaeon
CCGGGGCGAACATGGTCCCGCCCGCGAGATCCCTCGACCGCGCGACCTGGATAAGGAGGGCCTCCCGGAGGATCCCGAGCCCCCGCATGGCGGCCATGGCCTCCCCGAGGGTCTCGATCCGGACACACGAGACCACCATCCGCTTCGTTCCCTCCGATATGAAAGCCCCGATAACCGCCGGGAGGTTCCGGGAACCGCCGATGAAGGCGCAGTCCGGCGCTGGGAGCCCGGCGAGCGCCTCCGGGGCTTCGCCTTCCAGGAACCGGATGTTCCCTGCTCCCGCCGCGCGCGCCCGCTCCCGGGCATACGCGATGGACTCCGGTCGCCGGTCGATAGCATAGACCTCCCGGACGAGGGGGGCGGCGGCGAGGCTCACCTTCCCGGAGCCGCACCCGATGTCGGCAAAGATCTCACCAGGGGCGGGGGCGAGCCTCCGGAGGGCGATGGCCAGGACCTCGTCGGCGGTGGAACCCGCGGTGGGCTTCATGTTCTACAACTAATTTTGTGTTAAAGTATATTTGGCTGATTATTCTTTTGCGCCCGGCTTCGCAGGACCAGAGTGAATGTCAGATATTCCCGGACAGGCATATCCTCACCCGGGGTCGCCACAGCGGCGGGGGTGAGCGACGCGACTTCATCACTCGAGGTTGGAGTCCGCAGATCCCGCCCGCCGCCCCCACCGCCACCCCTGCACATTCCAGGATGCATCGAAATCCATCTCCATATCAGCTGCCCGGGTCGGATACCCGCTTAAGGCCAAGACCTTTTACCCCTGCAGGGGATATATAGGAGGTATCCTACCTATGGCGAGCCCGATTGCATCCATCACCCCCGAGAGCGAGCGCGCGGAGATCGCCGGCTGGGTCCACGAGGTCCGCGACCTGGGGGGCCTCACCTTCTGCCTGGTCAGGGACCGGACCGGGATCGTGCAGGTCACCGTGAACCGGAAGAAGGCGCCGGCCCCCGTCCTCGCGGCCCTCTCCGCCCTCTCCCGGGAATCGGTGGTGAGCATCGGGGGAACGGTGAAGGCCATTGCAAAGGCCCCCGGCGGCCGGGAGATCATACCCGACCGGTTCGAGATCCTCGCGACGGCCGGATCCCCCCTCCCGCTCGACGTGGTGGAGAAGGTGCCTGCCGAGCTCGACACCCGGCTCGACTCCCGGTTCCTGGACCTCAGGAGGCCCCGGGTCGCCGCGGTGTTCCTCATCCGGTCCGCCGTGATGGGGGCCGTCTGGGAGTTCCTCTCCTCCCGGGGCTTCGTGAACATCGCGACCCCGAAGCTCGTCGCCGCAGCCACCGAGGGGGGGACCGATCTCTTCCCGGTCGCCTACTTCGAGAAGGAGGCATTCCTCAACCAGAGCCCGCAGCTCTACAAGCAGATGATGATGGCGGCGGGCTTCGAGCGGGTCTTCGAGATCGGTCCCATCTTCCGGGCCGAGGAGCACAACACGACAAAGCACCTGAACGAGGCCACCTCAATCGACGTGGAGGTTTCATATGCCGACGACCGGGAGGTGATGGAGCTCCTGGAGGACCTCATCATCTCCGTCTACCAGCGGGTGGCGGCCGGCTGCAGGGACCCCCTCTCATGGCTCGGCATCGACCTTGATATCCCGACGAAGCCCTTCCCCCGCCTCTGTTACCGGGATGCCATCGGGATCGCGGCGAGGAGGACCGGCGAGCCGCTCTCGTTCGGCGACGACTTCGGGGCCTCGGCCGAGAAGGCCCTGGGCGAGGAGATGGGGGTCCACTACTTCATCGTAGACTGGCCGACAGCCATCAAGCCCTACTATGCCATGCCCTGCGGGGACAACCCGGAGCTCTGCCGGGCGTTCGACCTCATGCACCCGCGGATGGAGCTCGCGAGCGGCTCCCAGCGGATCCACCAGCACGACCTCCTCGTCCACCAGATCCGGGCGAAGGGCCTCTCGGCAGATTCCTTCGAGTTCTACCTCCGGCCCTTCCGGTACGGGATGCCGCCCCACTCGGGCTGGGGGCTCGGCGCCGACCGGCTCGTCATGACCATGCTCGGCCTTTCGAACATCAGGGAGGCGGTGATCTTCCCCCGGGACCGCCACCGGCTCGTGCCATGATCCTGATCCACAAGGTCCTGCCGACCACCGTCGTGGGGAGCTATCCCGTGGTGAAGAGCGCGTCCTTCCGATCGCTCCTCGACCCCCTGAAATCGGCGGTCGAGACCGCGGTGGGGGACCAGCTGAACGCGGGGGTCGATATCATCTCCGACGGCCAGGTCCGGGGTGACATGATCACCGCCTTCGCCTCGAAGCTCCCGGGGATCCGGGGGCAGCAGGTGGTGGGGAAGGTCCTCCCCCCGGACAGGCCCATCACCGTCGCAGATACCCGGTATGCCGTCTCCCGCCACCCGTGGGTGAAGGGGATCGTCACCGGCCCCTCGACCCTCGCGCATGCCCTCCAGATCGCCACGCCGATGTACCGCGACCGGGCCGATCTCACCCTCGACCTCGCCCAGGCGCTCGCTTACGAGGCCAGGGCCCTCCAGGATGCCGGGGTCACCGTGATCCAGGTCGACGAGCCGATCTTCTCCACCGGCGCGGCCGACCTCGCGGTCGGGGCACAGGCCATCCAGATCCTCACCTCGCTCCTCCAGAAGCCGGTCCTCCTCCACGTCTGCGGGGCGCTCGCAGGGGTCATCGACGAGATCCTGAAGATGCGGGTCGCGGGCTTTGATTTCGAGTTCGCGGGGAACGAGGTAAACCTCCAGGTTCTCTCGGGAAAGGACCTCGGCGACCGGTTCCTGGGCTTCGGGTGCGTGAACTCGAACGACCCCGCGGTTGAGAAGGTCGCGGTGATCAAGAAGCGGATCCAGGCAGGGATAGAGGCCTTCGGACCCGAGCGGCTCCTCATCGACCCGGACTGCGGCCTCCGGATGCTCACCCGCGAGGCGGCATTCGGGAAGCTGAAGGCGATGGTGGACGCGACCAGGGAGGCCCGGGTGGAGTTCACCTCGGCCACACCCCGCGACTCGTCGTGGAGATCCCGGGTCCCATAGGGAGACCAGGCCCCGAAGGGGACGGGGCTGGCCCGGGGGGTAGGGGCCCCTCGGGGCCAAGCCGGGAGCGTCGAGGGGGGGAGGGGCCCCTCTGGAGGATATCATCCGGCCGGCCGCTCTGAAGAGGGGAGGGCGTCGGCCCGGGCGGACGGAAAGGCCGGTCGCACCCCGACTGATGTCGGGTTGCTCCAGGTCGGGTTCTTCGCACCTTGGCCGCGACTACGCGTCGCGGCACTCCTATTCCCTTCGGGAATAGTCGTCGGTGCTCGAGGTCGGTTTCTTCGCACCTTTGGTGCTCGAGGTCGGTTTCTTCGCACCTTCGGTGCTCGAGGTCGGTTTCTGATGAAACCTCCCTCTGACGAAACCTCCCTCTGACGAACCCTCTCTTACACCACGCGGCTCGTCGTGGATATCTCGAGGCCGGTCTCCTTGAGGAGGAGGGGAATGGCCCGGGTCGGGACATCCATGCCCCGGATCTTGTGGACGATCATCGAGTGCGCGATCTCGACTCCCTCGAACTCCTCCCGGAACTCGAGGATGATGTCGGCCGAGCGGTTGATCCGGATCTCCTCCACGGGGGCGTGGAGGCCTTTGTACACCAGGAACAGGTAGTTGGACTTCCGCTTCTCGGTGTCCTTTGCGCAGATGGAGAGGAACTTCATCGCCGTGTCGATCCCGTACTTCAGGATGACCGAGGAGAGGGAGTCCACGATGACCCGCTCCCCCCTGCCGAGCTCCAGGTATTTCTCGAGGGAGACGGTCCGCGCATCGATCATCCCCGGGAGGGGCTCGGCATCGGTGATGAAATAGGAGCCGTTCCCGTCCTGCTGCCAGAACTGCCGTGCAAGGAGCTCTATGCCCGAGGTCCCGCTCCCGTAGACCACGATGCTCGTCCCCTTCAGGAATCCCCCGGCGAGGACGTGGTCGAGGCTCGGGATCCCCGTCGAGCGCTTCTCGGCAGTGACGGTCTCCGTTGTACCGCCGGACTTTGGTGTACCCCCTGTCATAGGCTCTCACTATCGGGATGGACCCGGCTCTTCCCAACATGGTGTCATCCCGCGCGGTGATAAAACTTGCCGGGGGAATACGAGTCATGTATTGCCCCCGAGGGGTCCCTGGGATTCCCGGGAGGGGTCCCGCGTACCCCCGGAACGGGCCTATCCAGGGATGCATCCATGGTGTTCTGAAGCAGGGTGAGGATCGGAGAACCTGCTCAGGTAAGGCGGGCCCGGCAATGATCCAGGAACGGGGAAACAGGTCAGGAAAATCGGAAAAAAATCACTGGTACTCCGGCGGCTGGACCTCCTTCGGGAGGCCGCCCTTGAAGACATCCCGCATCCGCCGGTAGTACTCCCGCAGGTTCTCGTTCATCATGGCATGGACCTTTGCCAGGGCGGCCTCGAAGTGTGCCTCCTTCACGACGGGGGAGCCGTCCCGCATGGCAAGCATGCCCGCCTCCCGGCAGAGCCCCTCCAGGTCCGATCCCACGTAACCGTTCGTCCGTTTCGCGATCCCTGAAAGGAGGGATTCCCGGGCTGGATCGTCAAGGGCGAGCCGGTGGGAGGCGAGGAGATCGAGTATTCTTTGCCTGGAGAGGGGATTCAATCCTTCCACCTCCGGTTTCGGATAGGCTTCCGTCGCCTTCCTGATCTCCCCCAGGGTGACCCTCCGGCCTCCCCCCAGGGATTCCAGGAGGACATCGAGCTCCCCCTCCGGGATATGCCGGACGGCGCCCACGAGCTCCTCGAGGACCGAACCCTCGACAGGCATCCCCCGGGCATGGATTTCGAGGATCTTTTGCCTTCCCTCCTCCGAGGGTTCGCCGATGTACACGAGCCGGTCAAACCTGCCCGTCCGGAGGAGCGCCGGGTCCACGATATCCAGCCGGTTCGTGGCCCCCATGACCACAACGTTCCTCATCTCGAGGAGCCCGTCCATCTCGGTCAGGATCTGGTTGAGCACGCTCTCGATGACATGGGAGTCGGCGGAGCCCCCCCGGGTCGGGGCCAGGGCGTCCAGCTCGTCGAAAAAGATGATGGAGGGGGCGACCTGCCGGGCCTTCTTGAAGATCTCCCGGACGGCCCGCTCCGATTCCCCCACCCACTTGGAGAGGAGCTGGGGGCCCCGGACCGGGATGAAGTTCGCACCGCTCTCGGTCGCGACCGCCCTGGCAATGAGGGTCTTTCCCGTTCCCGGCGGGCCGTAAAGGAGGACCCCCTTCGGGGGTTCGATCCCCATCTGGTCGAACCGTGCCCGCCGGGTGAGCGGGTATTCCACCGCCTCGCGAACCTCCTCCTTCTCTGACTCGAGGCCGCCCACGTCATCCCAGCGGGTGTGGGGGACCTCGATAAGCACCTCACGCATGGCAGAGGGGCCCACGTCCCGGAGGGCCTCCCGGAAGTCGCTTGCAAGAACCTCCATCCGGTCGAGCACCTCGGCCGGGATCTCGTCGGCCTCGAGATCGATATCGGGGAGGTACCTGCGGAGGGCACGGATCGCCCCCTCCCGGGCGAGCGCCGCGAGGTCTGCCCCGACGAAACCGTGGGTCTGCTGGGAGAGCTTCTGGAGCTCCACGTCCTTCGCGACGGGCATCCCCCGGGTGTGGATCTTCAGGATCTCGGAGCGGTCGACCTCGTTCGGGACCCCGATCTCGATCTCCCGGTCGAACCGCCCCGGCCGCCGGAGCGCCGGGTCGATGGCATCCACCCGGTTCGTCGCCCCGATGACCACGACCTGCCCCCGCTCCTCGAGGCCGTCCATCATGGTCAGGAGCTGGGCGACCACCCGGCGCTCCACCTCGCCGGTCACGTCCTCCCGGCGGGGTGCGATGGAGTCCAGCTCATCGATGAAGATGATGGAGGGGGCGTTCTGCCGCGCCTCCTCGAAGATCTCCCGTAGCTTCTGCTCGCTCTCGCCGTAGTATTTCGAGATGATCTCCGGGCCGGCTATGGGGATGAAGTGGGCCCCGCTCTCGTTTGCCACGGCCTTCGCGATGAGGGTCTTTCCCGTCCCCGGCGGACCGTGGAGGAGGACCCCCTTCGGAGGCTCGATGCCCAGTTTCCGGAAGAGCTCGGGATGGCGCATCGGGAGCTCGATGGTCTCCCTCACCCGCTGGAGCTCGTCCTTCAGGCCGCCGATATCCTCGTAGCTCACCTTCTTCAGGCCCTCGAAGCCGGTCGCCGGCTTGTCAGAGAACTCCACCTGGGTGTTCTTCGTGATGATGACCGCGTTCTCCGGTTCCACCACCACCGCCTTGAAGGGGACGAGCTGGGCCTGCATGAAGGGGAGCCCCGCCGGGATGGGGACGAGGTCGTTTTTCACGACGGGATAGTCGATGAGCCGGTTCTTCACCGCCGGGAAGTTGATGGGGATCTGCCGGGCGTCCTCGGGCGGGGCCAGGACCACCCGGGTCGCCTCTGCCTCGTCCTCGATGGTCGAGATCTTCACCCGGTCGCCGATGGAGACCTCGGCGTTCGCCCGGGTGAAGTTGTCCACCCGCACCTTCCCCTGGTGCCAGTCCGAGACCATGGAGCGCCAGACCTTGGCCACCGTCCGCTTCCTCCCCTCGATAGAGACGATGTTTCCCGGGGAGAGCCTGAGCTGGAGCATGGTATCGGGATCGAGCCGCACCTTCCCCGCGCCCTGGTCCTCGGGGTACGCGCTGTCGACCTTCAGGAATATCTCGGGCATCACCATAAGGTCATATACGCGGGGATAAAAAGTACTCTTCCGTATGAGGACCCTCCTCTTCGACCCGTTCCACGGGGCCTCCGGTGATATGATCACCGCGGCCCTCCTCCACCTGGGGGCCGGCCGGGAGCCGGTCCTCCGGGCCATGGCCTCGGTGGTGGAGGAGCCGGCCGTCGAGGAGGCGGAGCGGGGCGGGATCCGCGCCCTCCTGGTCAGGACCCATGCAGAGGCCCGTCCCCGGACCTTCGGCGAGGTCATGGAGAAGATCCGGAGTGCGGAGGCCCCCGCCCCGGCCCTCGCCATGGCGGAACGGGTGATCGGGAGGCTCCACCGGGCCGAGGAGGCGGTCCACGGAGGGGTCATCCACTTCCACGAGGTCGGGGCTGATGACGCCATTGCGGACATCGTCGGGGCATGCACCGCTCTCCAGGCCCTCGCGCCGTCGCAGGTGGCGGTCCTCCCCATCGCCCTCGGAGGAGGCTTCATCCGGGGATCCCACGGGACACTCCCGGTTCCCGCCCCGGCGACCGCTGCCATTCTCTCGACGTCCGATCTGGAGAGCCACCCGGGCCCGGGTGAGGGGGAGCTCCTCACCCCCACGGGCGCCGCCCTCCTCGCGGAATTCGCGAGCCTCCCTGCCTCCCGGCTTCCCCCCGGAAGGATCCTCGGGGTCGGGTACGGGGCCGGTTCCCGGGAGACAGGAGAGGTGCCGAACCTCCTCCGGGTCTTCCTGCTGGATACCGAAGATCTCGGGGCGGACCGGGTTGAGATCCTCGAAACGAACGTGGATGACGCGAGCCCCGAGGTCATCGCCGCCACCATCTCCCGCCTCATGGCCGCCGGGGCCCGTGACGCATCGGCCATCCCCTCGGTGATGAAGAAGGGGAGGAGCGGCCACCTGGTCAGGGTCATCGCCGAGCCCGCGCTCACCGGGCCGCTCGCCCTGATCCTCGCCTGGGAGCTCGGGACCCTCGGGATCCGGGTCATCCCCTCGGTCCACCGGCTCGTGGTTTCCCGGCGGGTGATCCGGGTGCCGGTCGCCCTCGGCGGGGAGACCCGGGAGATCGAGGTGAAGGTCGGGGAGATAGGGGGGAAGGCCTCCTCGGTGAAACCGGAGTTCGAGCAGGCACGGGCATGGGCGGAGGAGGCGGGCGTGCCGGTGAGAGAGGTCCTGAGGAGGGCAGAGGAGGCAGCCTGGCGGATGCTGGCCGGGGAGGGCCGCGATGGAGGGTGAGCGGGTCCCCACCGGGATCCCTGCCCTCGACTCCCTCCTCGGGGGCGGGCTCGAGCGAAGGGCCATCACCCAGTTCTACGGCGAGCCCGGCTGCGGGAAGAGCACCCTTGCCCTCGTTGCAGCCATGGAACGGCTGAAGGCCGGCGAATCGGTGATCTACCTGGACACCGAGGGGTTCTCGGTGGAGCGGTTCCGGCAGGTTGCCGGGGAGGCGGCCGGGGAGCTCGCGAACCGGCTCTTCCTCTTCGAGCCCCTGGACTTCGAGCAGCAGGGGCTCATGATCGCCGAGTCCGAGCGGCTCCTCCAGAAAGGCGGGGTCGGGCTCATCGTGGTTGACTCGGCGACGGCTCTCTACCGCTCGGAGCTCACGAGCGGGCAGGAGGCACAGCGGAGGCTCGCGCGGCAGATTCTCCATCTCCTCGGGCTCGCCAAGCGGTACAACGTCCCGGTCCTCGTCACGAACCAGGTGTACATGGATGTGACCCGGAACGTGCCAATGGGCCTCGGGGGGACCACCATGGCCCACCTCTCGAAGGCTGTCGTGCGGCTCGAGGGCTCAGAAGGGACCCGGCGGGCGATCCTCGAGAAGCACCGCTCCCTCCCGGCAGGAGGGAGCTTCCTCTTCGATATGGCGGGGGAGGGGATCAGAGTTCGAGAGACCCCGTAAAGACGGTGCGGGCCGGCCCCTCCATCTCGTTCTTTTCCCCGAGCCGGACCGTGAGGGGGCCGCCCACGGTTTCCACGTGGACCGTGTCCCCGACCATGCCGAGCTTCCTTGCGACGGCGGCCGAGGCCATGGCACCAGTCCCGCAGGAGAGGGTCTCGGCCTCCACCCCGCGCTCGTAGGTCCGGATGTGGAGGGCGTTCTCCCCGCTCTTCTCGACAAAATTCACGTTCGCCCCCGCGAGGAAGCTATGGTGGTTGCGGATGGCGGGGGCGAGTTCCGCCATCTCCACCGCGCCGACCTCGTCCACGAAGACCACGGCGTGGGGAACGCCGGTATTCACGGCGTAGACCGTGTACTCCAGGATCTCCTCCTTGTACTCCCCCTCGCCTGTCGCCGGGATCTCGCTCCTGCTCCACTTCGGGGCCGGCATCCCTATGGTCGCCGAGAATTCCTGCTCCTCATCGTACTTCGCCGCGACCTGGATGAGCCCGGCGAGGGTTTCGACGGCGAAGGAGTCCTTCGCATGGCCCTTGTCCACGATGTACTTGGCAAGGCACCGGATCCCGTTCCCGCACATCTCGGCCTCGCTCTCATCCGGGTTGAAGACCCGCATCTTCAGGGGGGTCTTCTCCCCTTTCGAGAGGAAGAGCACCCCGTCAGCCCCGATGCCGAATCTCCGCTCTGTGTAGAGGGATGAGAACTTCGCCTTCAGCTCCTCGGGGATCAGCTCGCGCTCGAGCTCGTCGATGAGGATGAAGTCGTTCCCGTTCCCCTGCAGCTTCGTAAAGATCAGTTCCGCCATGAAATATCCTCCTACCCGATCCCCCATTTTTTCAGGGCACGCTCGAGCTCGTAGTGCTGCCTCGCATACTCCTCGAGGGGGATCCCCTCCATGAAGGCATCAACCGCCTGGCGCATCGCCATCGCACCCGCAGCCGTCCCGTCGGGATGCCCGTGGATCCCACCCCCGGCCTGGAGCACGATGTCGGTTCCCAGGGTCTCGAGCTCCCGGAACACCTTTCCGGGGTGGAGCCCGCCGCTCGAGACCGGGAAGGTCCGCTTCTTCCCGAAACAGGACCCGGTGAGGACCCTGTTATCGCCGATGACCTCCTCTGCCTCGTGGGCCATCTTCCCCGAGACGGTGCCGGTATGGAGCTGGTCGCCCCCGAGCCAGCGGACGATGCGGGCGAGAGGGCGCATCGCGATGCCATGCTCCCTGTTCCGCGTCATCGCGGCATGCATCGCCCGGTGGACGTGGATGGGGACGGTCACCCCGGGGGCCTCCCCGAGGGCCTGGAGGGCGCCGAAGCCCGAGATGATGACATCGACCATCACCATGTTCGCGCCGAGGGAGATGGCCTCCTCCGCCTTCCCGACGATGCGGTCGGCGCGGGTGGTAACGTTCACGGCGTAGAGGACCTGCCGGCCGGTCTCCTCCTTCACCCTGGCGAGCGCGGCCATGACCTTCGGCACCCGCTCGCGCATCGGGCAGAATGCCTGGTCGGTGAGGGTCTCGTCGTCCTTGATCATGTCGACGCCGCCGGTCGCCGCCTCGTACGCAACCTCGGCTGTGTCATCGGGGGTGAGGCCGACCTTCGGTTTGATGATGGTCCCCACGTGGGGCCTGTTCGTGGTCCCCACGAGGGCCCGTATGCCCCGGATCCCGAACCTCGGGCCGGGGAAAGGGACCAGCTCGTCGGGGAAGTCCATGTCCAGGAGCCGGACCGCGGCGAGTTTTTTGAGGCCGAAGAGGTTCCCCGCCACCACGGAGAGGTACTGTGCGATGTTCCCCGGCTCGAAGATCTCGGCGGGGTACCGGATCTTCACGATCTGGTGACCACCCTCCGGGGTGATCTCCATGACCTCTCCGTCAAGCCTGCGGACATAGTCGGCGGTCGTACCGATGGTGGTCCAGGTCCCTGTCGTCTCTTCATCGGCGATCCACCGCGCAGCCTCCGCGGGAGTCGTCCCCTTCTCCGGTATAACGCTGTAGGTTGCGATGACGTCCGGCATGGTCTCACCCCTGATCTCGATGGGCTATCTGAAATGTCTTGTGGAACTCCTCGATTGACCAGCCCAGGAACTCGCGGATGATGATGTAGGCGAGGGACGGCGGGATGGCCCCCTCCTCGGTGACGATGAGGTCGATGTAGGAGGCGGGGGTCACGTCGAAGACCGGGTTGTGCACGGTGACCCCGGGAATCTTCTTCGCGAGATCCCGGGGGAGGATCTCGTCCCCGGCCCGCTCCTCGATCTCCACGAGCTCCCCGAGGGTCGTCCGGGGCGCGAACTTGTAGGTCTCGGCGGCGACGATGAAGGGGACCCGTGCCTCGTGGGCGGCGAGGGCGACCTGCGAGGTGCCGATCTTGTTCACCACCGCGCCGTTCACGGCGACCGCGTCCGCGCCGACAAAGACCCGGTCGATCCGGTGCATGAAGTGCCTGACCGCCGAGTCCACGATGTAGTGGGCTGGTATGCCGGCATCCGAGAGGGTCTTGATCGTGATGAGCCCCTGGTTGCCCGGCCTGACCTCGGTGGCAAAGACCTCGAAGTGCTTCCCCTGGCGCGCCGCCGTGAGGATGCAGGAGAGGGCGGCCTCGGAGTTGCAGTGGGTGAGGACCGTCTCCCCGTCGGCGATGTGGTGGGCCCCGATCTCGCCGATCCGCTCGATCGCCCCCTTCGAGGACCGGATGAACTGGTCCGCGGCCCGGATCACCCCTGCCCGGGCCTCGTCGAGAGAGGTCGCCTTCTCCAGGGGGGCCATGACCAGGTGGACGGCATTCGGCAGGGAGACAGCCGTCGGCCGGGTGGCGAGGAGGAGGGAGGCTGCCTCCTCCATCCCCTTCCTGAACTCCGCGGTGTCCGCGGCCTCCAGCTCCCGGGCATGGGAACGGAGGGCCTCGGCCGCGGCCCGTGCGATCCTCCCCGCGCCCCGGATCTCCATCCTCTTTATCTTCTCGGCGGTCGATTGAACTTTCATAGGAACCCGTATTCTCTGTCTTCTCCGGAGCATAGAATGGTTGCGCAGCCCCCTCCCCCGTCCGTCGCCGTGGTCTTCGACAGTGCGGGAACCCTCCTGCGCACGTACCGGGTCGTGAAGAATATCCCCACGGGGGACCTGCTCACGGACGTCGAGACCACGGCCATCACCGCGGCCTCGGACGACCGGGCGCTCATCGTCCTCAATGTGAGGTCCCGGGACGTCATGAAGGGGTCGCCGGGTCTCCTCCTCTCCGAGTACCTGGGCACCCACCAGGTGAGCTTCGGGGTGTCCTGCGCGAACCGGCTCTTCACCCACGAGGAGGTTGCCGAGGTCCTCTACGGCGACCGGGGGGCAAGGGTCTCGGACCTCCAGGAGTGCATCCGGGAGGTCTGGGAGCGCTGCCGGCTCGAGGCCCTCCTCCTCATCGACAGCGGGGTCATCCTGAACTTCTCACCCGGGATCATCGAGTTCACGGTCACCTCCGGCGGCCGGCCCTTCCCCGGGGCCGTGGAGACCATCGGGGAGCTCACCCGGATGGGGGTCGCGAGCTACATCGCGTCAGGGGACCGGGCCTCGAAGCTCGAGCATATAGCCGATCACCTCGGGATCCCCCGGGACCATGTCTATGGCGTGGCGACCCCCTCTCTCAAGGCGAGGATTGTCGAGGACCTGAAGGAGCGGTACGAACTCGTCGTCATGGTCGGGGACGGGATCAATGACCTCCCGGCATTTGAAAAGGCCGATGTCTCCATCCTCACCCTCCAGCAGCCGGGCGAGAAGCCGGAGGCCCTCTTCGAGGCCGTGGACCAGGTGGTTCCCCGGGTGCGGGACGCGGTCACGATCGTGAGGGGCATTGCACGTCGGAATTGAGGGCATCCGGGGCCGCGGGCCAATATAAAAGATAATATGAATCCACTGTACAGAATATGGGTGGGAGGATGGAGCGAGGCATGACCCCCCTGATCACGGTCGAGAAACTCTCCATGCATTTCGACGGGAAAAAGGCCATCAGCAATGTGAGTTTTGAGATTGCAGAGGGCGAGACCATGGGGATCATCGGCCGGAGCGGGGCGGGGAAGACGGTCCTCATGCACCTGATGCGTGGCGTGGACCAGCCGCCCACGAGCGGGAGGGTCCTCTACCACGTGGCGGTCTGCGACCGGTGCGAGAACATCGAGCTCCCGAGCAGGGCAGGAAAGCCATGCCCGGCCTGCAAGGAGGGAAAACTTGCGGCCACGGACGTGGACTTCTGGGACGAGAAGAACGAGGCCCTGAAGCGCCGGATCATGCACCGCACGGCGATGATGTTCCAGCGGACCTTCGCCCTCTACGGGAACGACCGGGTCATCGAGAACGTCCTCCGTGCCCTGGACGACATCAACTACCCTGAAGAGAAGTCCATCAACCGGGCCGCCGACCTCCTCGACCAGGTGCGGCTTTCCCACCGGATGATGCACATCGCCCGGGACCTCTCGGGAGGCGAGAAGCAGCGGGTCGTCCTCGCCCGGCAGCTCGCCAAGGAGCCCTTCCTCCTTTTCGCCGATGAACCGACGGGGACCCTCGACCCCGAGACCGCCCGGCTCGTCCATGATATGCTCAAGACCGCCGCAAAGGAGAACAACATGGGCATGATCGTCACCTCGCACTTCTCCCAGGTGGTCCAGGACGTGGCGGACCGGGCGCTTCTCCTGAACAACGGGGAGATTGCCATGATCGGCACCCCGGCGGATGTCATCGGGAGGTTCATGGCCGGCCTCCAGGACCTGGAGCAGTTCGAGCGACCGGCAGTGGGAAGAAAGCTCATTGAGGGAAGGGACGTCATCAAGCGCTATATCTCCATGGACCGCGGCGTGGTGAAGGCGGTGAACGGGGTCACCTTCGAGGTGGCGGAAAAGGAGATCTTCGGGATCATCGGGAAGAGCGGGGCAGGGAAGACCACCCTCTCGAGGATCATCGCCGGGGTCATGGAACCCACCACCGGGGAGATGAATATCCGGATCGGGGACGACTGGGTGGACATGACGAAGCCCGGGATCGAGGAGCGGGGGAGGGCGAAGATGTACATCGGCCTCCTCCACCAGGAGTACGACCTCTATCCCCACCGGGCGGTCCTCGACAACCTTACCGACGCCATCGGGCTCGAGTTCCCGAAGGAGCTCGCGGTGAGGAAGGCCATGATCACCCTCCAGATGGCGGGCTTCACCGATGAAAAGGCAAAGGACATCCTGGACCGGTACCCCGCCCAGCTCTCCGAGGGGGAGCGGCACCGGGTCGCCCTCGCCCAGGTCCTTATCAGGGAGCCCCGGATCGTCATTCTGGACGAACCGACGGGCACCATGGACCCCATCACGAAGATCGACGTGAAGCACTCCATCATGCACTCCCGGGACGAGATGGACATGACCTTCATCGTCGTCTCGCATGACATGGACTTCGTGAAGGACATCTGCGACCGGCTCGCCCTCATGCGGGGCGGCCGTATCGTCCAGATGGGGCCGACCCCTGAGGTCCTCGCGAGCCTCACCGAGGAGGAACGCGCCATCATGTCCCGGCCTGCTGCCCCCCCGGGGTGAGTGCCGTGGAGATCCTCCTGGACGGCAAACGGCTCGAGGTCCGGGAGGGCGCAACCCTCGGGTCGGTCATCGGCCCCCGGGACTCCCGCCTTGCCGTGGCCGTGATCCGGCCCCGGGCTGCCGAGGCTGCCGAGACCCGGACCGTCCAGCTGTCGACCACAAAGGGGGAGGTGGTGGTGGAGCTCCTCCGCCCCGAGCCTGTCCTCCTCTCCCCGCCCGCCGGGGCAAAGGCCCTGGATCGAGAGGTAAAACCTCTCGGTCTCCACTGGGCCGACCGGTATGCCGCTGCCTTCGGGCCCTTCGAGACCGATCTCTCACCCGCCCGGGTCCCCCACCAGTACGAGCGCGGGGACGTCCTCCTCGGGTGCGGGGGGTATGACTGCCGGCGTTCGTACCTCATCTTTTCCCGGATGAATCACCTCGCCGACCATGGGGCCGCCGCCGACGGCGGGGTCGTCGGGAAGGTCATCGCGGGAAAGGGGGTCATCGACCGGTGGGCCGAGGGGGACCGGATCGAGAAGGTCGAGCGGATCATAGCCTGGGCAGACCGGTCCACATCGTTTACGACGACCGAGCCGGGCCTTGCACTCGAGGAAGGGATGCAGATCGTCACCCATGTCTCGGCCCTCGCCCAGGGCTTCGCCCCCGGGGTGATGGACGTGAGGATCGCGGACCTCCTGGAGCACCTGCACCTCGCCCTCGCAAAGGGGTACTTCCGGGTTGACCGGGCCTCGAGCACCCACATCCGGGACGAGAGCCTCCTTGAGCCCCACATCACGACCGGGGAGAAGGGCTTTCGGGGCGAGGGGACCCTCACCCTCCGCACCCTGGGTCCGGCCGCCGGGGCGGCCTACATCTACCGGGGCGATGTGGCCGCGAACCCCACGCATGCCGTGATCGGCCACGTGGTCCACGGGATCGAGCTCGTCCGGGTCGCAGGCCCCGGGGATCTCCTCGCCATCGGGATCACTCCGCCGAGGATCGACTTCATCGGCCTCCCCCCGGCCGATGCCCTCGACCTTGCCCGGGAGCGGGGGCTCCAGGCCTCCTTCACCGACGAGGCGCCCGGCAGGGTCGTGGTGGACCAGGAGCCGGGGACGACTCTGGAGATGCTCGCCGCAGGGAAGGTCACGCTCACCACCGCGCCCGAAGAGAAGGTCCTTGCGATCCGGCTCTTCGCGGCCGAGGCACCCCAGACCTGCCACATCTTCCGGGAGACCACCGGCCTCTTTCGGCACGCCCTCGGCCGGATGCGGCTCTTCTTCCGGTTCGAGGACGTTTCGCTCTTCAAGGCCGTGCTCAGGGAGGGGATGCGGATCCTCCCCGAGCACACCCCGCAGGGCGAGGTGCCGGCGTTCACCCTCGGGATGACGAATGACTCCCGGCGGGGGGCGGGGACCATCGGCGTGCGTTCCGCGCCCCACGGGGAGTTCGGGCCGACCGCCGAGCCCCTGGAGGGCACGAACATCTTCGGTCTCCTCATCGATACCGGGAAGCTTGAAGGCATGAGAGAGAAGGAAATGGTCTACGTGAAGGAGGTTCCATGAAGCGCTACACCCCGGCCTATGTCGGGACGGTGACCGTCTACATCTTCGTCGAGTCCACGGACTTTACCCCGGAGGACATCGCGGTCCGGGCCTACGAGATCGCGCCCCGGGCGATGGTGAAGGAGACCTGCTTCGGCCTCGAGGTGACCGGGATGCCCGACGAGGTTGAGGGGATCGTGGCGAAGATCCGGGCCATGGACCCTGCCCACATCTTCGTCAAGGACCGGGGCTTCCCGCCCGGCGATCCCCGGCGGTGCCGGGCAAACCTCGGGGGTGCGAGGCCCGGGTTCCACGGCCACGAGTACGAACTCTCCCTCATCGAAAACGTCTCCCGGGGCCTCGAGGAGGACCTCGACCCGACGGGTGCCCCCGTGCCCGAGGCCGCGCATGGCCACCGGCCCCCCCTTCCCGTTGACCGGCTGAAGAAGATCCTTGAGGAGGAGGAATCCGCCCATGGTTAAGGTCTTCATCTACCCCACGACCTCCCTGATCCTCTCGGACCTCGTGAAGCGGTTCGGCCACGAGCCCCTGGGCTCGGCCCTCGGCATCCGGGAGCGGATCCAGACCGCTGGCTTCGAGTCCCCGCCCCTCCAGATCACCCCCGAGGAACCGAAGAAGGGCCTGCGCTGGGCGGCGGTCGAGGTACCGAGCGGGGTGCGGGGCCGGATGGCCATCATGGGCCCGCAGATCGAGGAGGCCGAAGCCGCCATCATCATCAACGATGCAGACCTCGCTTTCGGTTGCATGGGCTGCGCCCGGACGAACGAGCTCCTCATCTATCTCCTGCGCACGAAGGGAATGCCGATCCTCGACCTCGTGTACCCCACCACCGAGGAGGAAGGGATCGCCTTCGTCGCCGCCATCCGGAAGTTCCTCGCGTCGCTCGGGGGCGAGTCGCCATGACCGCGCCGGTCCGGATCGCACAGCTCTCCTGCGGACCCGAGTACAGCGGGGTCCAGAAGGAGATCAACGATGCGGCGAATGCCGTGGGGGCCGAGATCTTCTACCCCGAGATCTCCTTGAAGGACATGCAGCGGGACTACCCGAAGTTCGGCCTCGACATCCGGAGCCCGGACCTCAAGCTCTCCATCGCCCGGGCCAAGGCCCTCGTCGAGGGCAGGATCGACGCCGATGCGGTCTTCATCGCCACCTGCTTCCGCTGCGCCGAAGGGGCCATCGTCCGGAACGAGCTCCGGCGCTACATCGTCGAGAAGTCGAAGCTGCCCGTGGTATCGTACTCCTTCACCGAGCGGACCACGGCAGGGACGCTTCTCACCCGGATGGAGGCCCTCACCACCATCGCCCGGCGCCGGGCGCTCCTCGCCCGGGAGGTGCAGGAGGGGCTCACCCTCGGCGTTGACTCCGGCTCATCGACGACGAAGGCCGTGGTGATGCGGGACAACCGGATCATCGGCAAGGGCTGGGTCCCGACCACCGAGGTGGCGAAGTCGGCGGAGACGGCGATGGGAAATGCCCTCACCGAGGCCGGTGTCGCGAGGAAGGAGATCCAGGCCGTCGGGGCGACCGGCTACGGCCGGCACCTCGTCGGTACCAGGATCAAGGCAGACCTCATCCAGGAGGAGCTTACCGTGAACTCGAAGGGCGCGGTATACCTTGCCGACCACCAGAGAGGGCCCTGCACGGTCATCGACATCGGGGGCATGGACAACAAGGCCATCACCGTCCACGACGGTATCCCCGGGACCTTCACCATGGGCGGTATCTGCGCCGGGGCGAGCGGCCGGTTCCTCGAGATGACCGCAAAGCGGCTCGGGGTCGATATCACCGAGCTCGGCCCTCTCGCCATGAAGGGCGCCGGGAAGAACGTGCCCATGAACTCCTACTGCATCGTCTTCGGGACCCAGTCCCTGGTGAACGCCCTCTCCGAGGGCTCGGCACCGCAGGACGTCGCGGCCGCGGCCTGCCATTCGGTGGCCGAGCAGGTCTTTGAGCAGCAGCTCCAGGAGGTGGAGATCAAGGAGCCGGTCATCATGGTCGGGGGCACCTCCCTCATCGAGGGGCTCGTTCACGCGATGGGCCTCCTCCTCCAGACGAAGGTGGTGGTCCCGCCGAACTCCCAGTATATCGGGGCGGTCGGTTCGGCGCTCCTTGCCTCCGGTTTCATCAGGGAGAAGGGGAAGGGATGACCGGGATCGAGGCCTTCACTTCCGACTGCCCGGAGAAGACCGGCGGGGAGTACTACGAGCGGATCACGGGCGACGTGCTCCAGGACTTGAACCTCCTCCGGGTCATCTCCAAGCTCCATGTATCGGTGGACCCGGCGGTCCCCCTCTTTATCGTCGTGGGCGTGATCCGGAAGCTTCCGGCCGTCGTAAAAGTCCATGACTTCGCCTCGGTGCAGGTCGTGGGGAACCGGGTCACCCTCTCCATCGGGAACGAGACGTACCTCGCCCCCTTCCTCAAGCTTCTCTGGGACCGGTACGGGAAGGCGAACGTCGAGCAGCCGGACCGGTGGACCGTCGTCGTCACCGTCCCCGAGGGCGGGGCCGAGGGCTTCGAGGAGATCCCGGTCTACGACCCCCGGGAGGACATCTTCCGGGACCTCATGTACGCCATGGTCTGCATCCAGCCCGAGGGCTTCAAGGTGAGGAAGGAGGCGTACGTGAACGGGAAGTTCTACTTCGTGGCATCCGAGGACACCCTGCCCGAGGACGTCGTTACGCGGCTCGTCCGGGAGAAGTTCGCGCTCATCGGGGAGGAGCTGTGATCCTCGAACCCATCACCTACAAGGGCGGCCTCTACCGGCACGAGGAGATCATAGAGCTCATAGAGGACCTCGGGGGTTACATCATCCAGCTCCAGCAGATCGCGGGGGATATCATCATCCTCGCCCTCGTCCCGAAGGAGGACCTGGACCTCCTCCGGGCGGTCGCAAAGCCCATCAACGGCGAGGTGAAGGTCTCGCCACTCGTCGGGACCGAGATCGCGGTCGTCTCCATGTCCCTCGAGATCCACCACCTCCCCCATGCCACCTGCGACGTGGCCGAGTACCTCAGGCAGTTCGGGGCGAAGACGAACGTCATCGGCCTCGCCCGGGGCTTCGGGAAGCGGATCGCGCAGCTGAACGTCGAGGAACGGGACGTCATCAACGAGCATGACTGCGCAGTGCTCCTGTACGGGAACTTCGAGGAGTGCATCCGGCACAAGAACCCGAAGATCAGCCGGGGGATCACCGTCCCCATCGTCGCCACCGGTGCACCTGATAAGGAGGCGCTCATGCGGTGCATCGACCCGCCGGTCGACGGCTACGTGGGGGGAATGGGCCGGCTCGCCCACCGGGCAAAGCGCCCCGAGGAGATCGCGAAGCTCGAGGAGATGGTCGCCGAGGTGAGCCGGGTGCTCGACGTGAGGAGGGCGGAGATCTACAAGGACCCCCTCTCGGTGGCCCCGCCCAGGCTCATGGACCTGATCCTCGAGAAGGTCGAGGCCATCCACGAGGTTACCTCCCCGACGCCGGTCACCGTGCAGATGGCCGGCCTGCGGGTGAAGCTCCCCTTTGAGACGTACGCGAAACCCCTCCGGGACCTGGAGCTCGAGCAGGGGGTGAGGCTCGGGGACATTGCCGACGTGCTCCCGTCGCGGATGCGCACGTACATCTGGGTGCGGGTCCGTCCCTTCTCCGAGACGAAGGTCATGGTATAAGAGGAAGGAATACACGGCCTATCGCAACCCGGGGGACGCCCCAGCGGCGGGGGCGAGCGGAGCGAGTCCCCCGGGAGCGTCCGTGGTTCCCATGGACCTTTCCCCGTTCTTTCTCATCCATATCCTGACCCCGCCCGCCATCCCCTCCTGTTCGGTTGCCCCGGAAAGGCAAATTTTAGGTTCTCCCGGGACCAACCATTTCTCTCACGGTGATCCCATGACCTTCGAAGATACCCTCAAATCCATCGTGAAACGCGGACCCCCCGCCATATCGAAGGAGTGGCTCGAGAAGATCAAGGATGATAATGGGCGGATCCCCTTCATCTTCCAGCGGATGTCCGAGCGCCCCGAGGTGCTCATCTCCCACCTCCTCTACAAGGGCGCCGTCACCGAGACCTCGACCCTCGACCCGAAGTACGTCGAGCTCATCTCGATGGCCGTCGGGGCCGCCCTCCAGTGCAGCCACTGCGTGGAGTACCACATGCAGGCGGCGATGAAGAGGGGGGCGACACGGGAGGAGATCCTGGAGGTTATTTTGATTTCAGGCCTCCTCGCAAACTCCGTCGTCCTCGCCGAGGCGTACCGGGTCATGGACGCACAGATGCCGGTATGCAGGGGTGAGTGCGACACGAACGGGGTGGGGGAAGGGAAGGAATAGGTACAGGGGATCCTGCCCGGAGTCCCCTCCGGATCATATCATTCTGATTTTTCAGAAAGATATAAATCATCAGAAGACTGAGATCCTTCTTCGTGCCAAGGAAAACATCCACCGATCCCGGCTGCGGGATCTGCGCCTCCCCGTCGGGCTGCCGGGTCGAGGCGGTTCTTTCCATCGACGAGCGGGGGCAGATGGTGCTCCCGAAGGAAGTGCGGGAAAGGGCAGGGATCCAGACCGGCGAGAAGCTCGCCCTCATCAGCTGCGAGAAGGAAGGAAAGGTCTGCTGCCTTGCCCTGATCAAGGCCGGCGAGCTCTCGGGCATGGTGAAGGGCATCCTCGGGCCGCTCTTCGGCGATCAGGAGTGAGGGGGCGGCGATTCCATGAAGAGCGACGAGAAGGCCACATCACCCTGCGCATGCGGCGGGGGGGCTGTTTCAATTCCGTCACCACCCTGCCGTGTGCCGGTGAACGGTGAGGCCGGAACCCCGGAAAGTAATCCCGCGCCATCGCCCGGGGGATCGCCTCTGGTCCGCACCACCACGAGCGAGATCACCCCCGCCAACCAGTGGGACCACTTCCTCGCCCGCTGGGGGGTGAACCGGATGGGGCATATCGTTCCGCCCGGCCTTTACCGGCTCGGGACCCCAACGCCGGAGTCCGAGGTCTTCGTATCTGCGAACTACTCCCTCTCCTTCGACGCACTCAGGTCCGCACTTGCGGAGAGGTCTGCATATATCCTGGTTCTTGACACGAAGGGGATCAACGTCTGGTGCGCCGCAGGGAAGGGCACCTTCGGGACCGACGAACTCGTCCGCCGGATCGCCCTGACCGGCCTTGCGAATGTCGTCAGCCACCGGCGTCTCATCCTCCCCCAGCTCTCGGCCCCCGGGGTTTCATGGCCCGACGTGGTCCGCCGATCCGGGTTCCTCGTCGAGTACGCCCCGGTCCGGGCGAGGGACCTTCCGGAATACCTGAAGACCCGGAAGGCGACACCAGCGATGAGGCGGGTGGATTTCCCCCTCCGCGATCGTGCGGTTCTCATTCCCGTCGAGCTCGTGATGGCATTTCCATTCACGATCGTCCCGGCACTCGCCCTCTGGTTCCTCGGGTTTCCGCTCCTCGCCGCCGACGTGGTGCTCGCAGTCCTTACAGGTACCGTGCTTTTACCGCTCCTCCTGCCCATCCTCCCGACGAAAGACTTCAGCACGAAGGGGTTCGTCCTCGGCTTCCTGGTGATGCTCTGGCCGGCATACTTGGCGGCCGGCGGATCAGCCCCGGTACAGCTGGCATCAGCCGCGTCAACCCTTCTCGTCTTCCCGCCCATCACCGCGTACCTCGCCCTGAACTTCACGGGTTCGACCCCGTTCACCTCCCGGACCGGCGTGAAGAAGGAAATCTTCCGCTACGTTCCCGTCCTGGCCGCGATGGTGGTCTTGGGAGCCGTCATCGCCATCACTACAGGTGGTCTTCACCTTCTCAGGGTGATCTGATGTTCGATTCCTACCGTGAGAACACCCTCGTGTATTATCCGGAGCGGTGCATCAACTGCAAACGATGTACCCAGGTCTGCCCCCACTCGGTCTTTGCCGAAGGGGAGAAGCAGGCGCAACTGGCTCGCCCGTCGGACTGCATGGAATGCGGGGCATGCGCCCTGAACTGCCCGACGCAGGCCATCGAGGTGCAGAGCGGCGTCGGGTGTGCATGGGCGATGATCCATGCCGCCGTCCGGGGGAGGGACATGGACAGCTGTTCCTGCGGCGGCCCGGAGTCCTCCTGCTGCGGAGGAGAGGAGAAGGAGGAGTCCCCTTCGTGCTGCTCCGGATTGGGAGCGACTGACCGGGGGAAGGAGGAAAGGAAGGATTCCCACTGCGAGGGCAGATAATGGTGGGACAGGCAAAGGGCCTCTCCTTCCTCGACCAGTACCTGACTCTCTGGATCTTCCTCGCCATGGTGGTCGGTATCGGTATCGGGTACTTCTTTCCCGCCGTTCCCGGGGTGATCACCGGGCTCTCCGTCGGGACGACCTCGATCCCCATCGCCATAGGTCTCATCCTCATGATGTACCCGCCCCTCGCCAGGGTGCGGTATGAAGAGCTCCGGAACGTGTTCCGGGATACCCGGGTGCTCGGGCTCTCGCTCGTCCAGAACTGGATCATCGGTCCCGTACTCATGTTCATCCTCGCGGTCCTTTTCCTCCGCGACCA
>DATKKN010000103.1:0-2043 GCA_035542895.1 Methanomicrobiales archaeon
GGCTATGCTATATCTTAGCCAATGCGTGGTGGATGCCTTTTCGCCCGGGATTGCCTTTATCGCCCCGAGTGAAGCGTCCGGAAAGCCCGCAGCAGTGAACTGTTCAGCGCACCGGTTGGTGCACTGTTCTCCGAACACCGTCCTGAAAGCGACTGCTTTCTTCGGCTCTTATCGCTTTTACGGGTATTTCGGGTAGTTTTCCCGCCGCTGGAACGGTTCCGGACCTCTCAAGCCTCCAAAGACCGCCTTCCGGCGGGGGAGGTTTTGCATGAGAGGAAAAGAGATCCGTCTGGAACGAATCATCAACAGGAACACGGGGAAGACCATCATCGTCCCCATGGACCACGGGGTCACGAACGGCCCCATGAAGGGGCTTACCGACATGGGCCGGACCGTCGAACTCGTCGCCGAGGGAGGAGCGAACGCGGTGCTCGGGCACCTGGGCCTTGCCCTCTACGGGCACCGCAGGCACGGGCGGGACGTCGGGCTCATCCTCCACCTCTCGGGCTCGACGTCCCTTGGGCCGGATCCAAACGAGAAGGTGCTCGTGGACACCGTGCAGAATGCGCTCAAGATGGGGGCCGACGCGGTCTCCATCCACGTGAACATCGGGGCAGCATCGGAGGCCCGGATGCTCGGGGACCTGGGGAAGATCGCGGTGGAGTGCATGGAGTGGGGGATGCCCCTCCTCGCCATGATGTACCCGAGGGGTGCGAAGATCAGGGACGAGCACGGGGTGGAGCCCGTCGCCCTCGCCGCCCGGGTGGCGGCCGAGCTCGGGGCCGACCTCGTGAAGACCGTGTACACGGGGGACCCGGACACCTTCCGGGAGGTGACCCGGGGCTGTCCCGCCCCCGTGGTGGTCGCGGGCGGTTCGAAGACCGACGAGCGGGCGACCCTCGAGCTCATCGCGGGGGCGATGGAGGGGGGTGCCGCGGGCATCTCCATCGGCCGGAACGCCTTCCAGCACCCTGCACCGGACCGGTTCGTCAGGGCTGCGGCCGCCATCGTGCACGAGAGGCGAAGCGTTGAAGAGGCACTGGAGATCATCAGATAACCGAAGGAGGAGAGAGACATGATTGGAAAGGAGATCCGGATCGAGCGGATCATCAACCGGAACACGGGGAGAAGCGTCATCATACCCATGGACCACGGGTTCTCCCTGGGGCAGATCGAGGGACTCACGAACATGACCGAGGTCATCACCGACGTCGCGAAGGGCGGGGCGAATGCCATCATCCTCCACAAGGGGATGGTCAAGGCCGGCCACCGGAAGCACGGAAAGGACATCGGCCTCATCGTCCACCTCTCGGGCTCGACCTCCATGAACCCGGACCCGAATGACAAGGTCATCGTCTGCACGGTGGAGGAGGCCATCGCCCTCGGGGCCGATGCCGTTTCCATCCACGTGAACCTCGGGGCGCCGAACGAGTCGAACATGATCGAGTCGGCAGGGGAGATCTCGCGGGCCTGCACCCGCTGGGGGATACCCCTGCTCATCATGATCTACCCGAGGGGCAAGAATGTCGACAGCACCTCGCCCGAGGCCATCGGCCACTGCGTGAGGGTTGCCGAGGAGCTCGGGGCAGATTTCATCAAGACCAACTACCCGGGGAGCCCCGAGGCCTTTAAGAAGATCGTGGAGGCCTGCTCGGTCCCGGTCATGATCGCCGGCGGGGAGAAGGCAGGGGATGCCGAGACCCTGAAGATCATCGCGGACTCGGTGAAGGCCGGCGGGGCCGGGGTCTGCATGGGGAGGAACGCCTTCCAGCGGAAGAACACCGCCCTGTTCGTCAAGGCCATATCAAGGGTGGTCCATAAGAACCTGGACCCGGACGAGGCCATGGGGATGCTATGAAGGAGCTCTGGATCGACGTCCGCCCCTGGAAAAAGGACATCGCGACCACGGCCATAGAGAGCGGCGCCGACGTCCTCGTGGTCGATTCTGCGAAGAAGGTGAGGGAGCTCGGGAGGGTGACGACCGTCGCCCCGGACGGGGACCTCGTGCCCGGGAAGGAGGTCTTCGAGGTCGAGGTGAAGGAC
>DATKKN010000104.1:0-23152 GCA_035542895.1 Methanomicrobiales archaeon
CAACCGGTCCTGGGAACCCGTTGTACTACCACGTCATCCTCACCGATCACTGCAACCTCTCCTGCAGCTACTGCAGGGGAAAGCCCTTCGTTCCCTCGGAGGATCCCGGGGGGCCCGGGATTGACGGCGATCTCCCCCTCGAACTTGCCTACGAACCCGGCCTTCTCTACCGGTTCCTCGCCGGGGACCCGGATGCCTCCCTCATCTTCTACGGCGGCGAACCCCTTCTCAGGCCCGACCTCGTCTGCGAAATGGTGGAGCATGCCCCTGCCCGGAGGTTCCTCATCCAGACAAACGGCCTCCTCCTGGACCGCCTCCCCCGCCGGGTCGTGAACCGGTTCGACACCATCCTCGTCTCCCTGGATGGTCCCCGGGAGACCACCGACGCCTCCCGCGGGGAAGGGACCTATGACCGGGTCATGGCAAACCTGAGAGGAATCCTCTCGGGCGGGTACCGGGGGGAGCTCATAGCGAGGATGACGGTGACCGAGAGGACCGACATCGTTGCGGCGGTGCGGTTCCTTGCAAAAAACGGTGATCTCTCCTTCCGCTCCATCCACTGGCAGCTCGATGCCGACCTCGCCTGGGACCATGGGGCCCGCACCTTCGCCTCCTGGGCCGGGAGTGTCTACAATCCCGGCATCCGCACGCTCATCGGCGACTGGGTGGGGCTGATGGAGGAGACGGGCGCGGTCCCCCGGTGGTACCCCTTCATCGATCCCATGGAGGATCTCCTCGCCGGCCGGGAAAGCCCGCTCCGCTGCGGCGCGGGGCACGCGAATTTCACCATCATGACCGACGGATCCATAGGTCCCTGCCCCTGCATGGTCGGCCTCCGGGATTTCTACCTCGGGCACATCGGGGATGCGACCCCGGGGGATCTCGCCATGGACCCTCTCCCCGGGAACCTCTGCCCCGGATGTGCCATCCGCACCTTCTGCGGGGGGCGGTGCCTCTATGCCCGGGTCCTCCATCCCTGGCCTGATGACCTGAGTAGGGCCGTCTGCGGGACGGTGGAGAACCTCCACCAGGGCCTCACGGCGGCCCTCCCGACGGTGCAGGGCCTCATCGATGAGGGCATCATCGATCTCGCCGACTTCTCCCACCCCCGGTACAACGGCTGCGAGATCATCCCCTGAGGCGACGACTGCACAGCAGGACCCCCGCGTCCCCTCCGTCCCCCGCGTTCCAGCTCGTTTTATAAGGGAGGATTATGAGATGATGCTCGATGGAGATCCATGCCCGCATCAGGGAACTCGAAGGGGAGCTCGGGAGGCTCTCGAGGGTGCAGAAGATCCTCCTCGGGACCGATGGCTCGGTTACCCGGATCCTCGAGGTCATCACCGGGGGCCGGGTGAGGATCACCACCCTCTCCCAGGAGGTGGTCCCGGCAGGGAAGGAGACCGCGGCCCTCCTCCGCATCGCCGAGGGAGACCCGGTGAACCACCGGGTGGTGAAGATCGAGGATGCGGAGTTCTCGGCACCCCTCATCTACGCGGTTTCCGATACCCCCCTCGGCAGGCTCTCACCGGAGTTCCGCGAGGACCTCATGCAGGCGGACATCCCCATCGGGAGGATCCTCGCCGCCCACCGGATCGAGGCCCGCAGGGAGATCCTGGAGGCAAAGGTGATCCCGGCCGGGACCGAGCATGCGGGGATCTTCGGCATCTTCAGGAAGGAGCCGGTCCTCTCCCGGCGGTACCAGATCATCCACCGGGGTGAGCCCCTCATCTCCATCGAGGAACAGTTCCCGTACCACGCCTTCCTGGACGAGCGGAGGGTCATCGTCGAGACCCCCTCCCGGATCCACCTGGGGCTCATCGACATGCACGGCGGGCTCGGGAGGGTGGACGGGGGGATCGGGATCTCTCTCGAGGAGCCCGGGATCCTCCTCGAGGTGTGCCAGGCGCGGGAGACCGTAGCGAGGGGCGGCGACGAACGGTCGCGGGCGACCGCCGAGCGGGCCGCGGGCCGGATCCTCGCCGGGATCAGGGCCGCGGGGGGCGTGGAGATAACCCTCCGGCGCATCTACCCATCCCACGTCGGACTCGGCAGCGGGTCCCAGGTCGCCCTCGCCGTTGCCCGGGGCACCTGCGAGCTGTTCGGCCGGAACCTTCCGGTCGAGGAGATCGCCCGGCTGGTGGGCCGGGGCGGTACCTCGGGGATCGGTACCGCGGCCTTCGATCGCGGGGGCTTCATCATCGACGGGGGACACATGCTCGGTCCCGGGGCAGAGAAGGCAGATTTCCGGCCCTCATCGGCATCCGAAGGGGTCCGCCCTGCGCCCGTCGTTGCGAGGCATGACTTTCCCTCCGACTGGCGGATCGTCCTCGCCACCCCGTGCCTTCCCGCGGGGGCGAGCGGGAGCCGGGAGCTCGATATCTTCCGGGAGGCCTGCCCGGTGCCCCTGGACGAGGTCCGGGAGACCTGCCACGAGGTCCTCATGCGGATGCTTCCTGGCGTCGTGGACCATGACCTGGATCTCTTCGGGAAATCGGTGAACCGGATCCAGGAACTCGGGTTCAAGCGGGTCGAGATCTCACTCCAGCCTCCGGTGATCCCTCTCCTCATGGAGGAGATGAGGGATGCGGGGGCTGCCTGCTCCGGTATGTCCTCCTTTGGCCCGACCGTCTATGCGGTCACCGACTCGGACGCCACCGCCATCCTCGGGGCCGCAGAACGGTTCATGGCAGAGCATGGCGGCGGGGATGCCTGGATCTCGGCCGCGCGGAATACGGGGGCGATGGTAAGAGTCTCGTGAACTGCCCCGGAGCGGCGAGGGTTTATAGGGTCCCGCGATGATTCCGGAGAAGGCTTGGTGGACCGCTTGGCAGAAGTCATCGTCGCGGAGGACCTGGAGAAACGGTTCGGTAATTTCCTCGCGGTGAACCGGGTCTCGTTCTCGGTGAGCGAGGGGGAGGTCTTCGGGTTCCTCGGGCCGAACGGGGCCGGGAAGACGACCACCATGAAGATGATCCAGTGCGTCTCCCCGAAGACATCGGGGAGGCTCGAGGTCTTCGGGATGGACGTGAACACCCGCCAGGCCGCGATCAAGGGGCTCATCGGGGTTGTTCCCCAGGAGACCAACCTGGACCCCGATTTCTCGGTGCACGAGAACCTGATGGTCTATTCGCGCTACTTCGACATCCCGCCCGGCACAGCCCGGGAGACCATCGCCTCCCTCCTCGACTTCGTCCAGCTCGCCGAGCAGAGGGATACCTCCATCGAGAAGCTCTCCGGAGGGATGAAGCGGAGGCTCATCCTCGCGCGGGCCCTCATCAACAACCCCCGGCTCCTCATCCTTGACGAGCCCACCGTCGGCCTTGACCCCCAGGCCCGGCACCTGATCTGGGACCGGCTCAGGGCCCTCCGGTCCCGGGGGAATACCATCGTCCTCACCACGCATTACATGGAGGAGGCTGCCCAGCTCTGCGACCGGATCATCATCATGGACCAGGGGCGCATCGTAGAGCTGGGACGCCCCTCCGAGCTCGTCCAGAAGTATGCGGGGGTGGACATCGTGGAGGCCGACAACAAGCCGGAGGTACTTGCATGCCTCGGCAGGATGGGGGCGAAATACGAGGTGGCAGGTGAGAGGGTGCAGGTCTTCACCGATCACCCGAGGGAGGTCACCGCGTCCCTCCTCCAGGAGTGCAGCCCCATCGAGGTGGTGGCACGGCCGGCGAGCCTCGAGGATGTCTTCTTGAAGCTCACGGGGAGGAGGCTGAAGGAATGAGCCGGATCGCGTATCTCCAGCCTCCGACGCTGACCCGCAGGACGCTCCGGGTCTGGCAGCGGAACTGGGACGTCTTTGTCAGGACCTTCCGGATCAACTTCCTGCCCCCCCTCCTCGAGCCCCTGTTATATCTCCTTTCCCTGGGATATGGCCTTGGTATTTTCATCACCCAGATAGATGGCGTCTCGTACCCCCGGTTCATCGCCCCCGCCCTCCTTGCGGTGAGTATCATGAACGCGGGGTTCTTCGAGACCACCTACTCCTCGTATGTGAGGATGTACTTCCAGAAGACCTTCGATGCCATCATCGCGACCCCGCTCTCCATCGAGGAGGTGATCACGGGCGAGATCCTCTGGGGCGCGACGAGGAGTTTCATCAACGCCTCCATCATGCTCCCGGTCCTCGTCATCTTCGGCGTGGTGGACCTCCCGATCTCCCTCGTCATCATCCCCTTCGCCTTCCTCGCCGGGTTTCTCTTCGCCTCCATCGGGATGTTTTTCACCGCCCTCACCCCGAATATCGAGACCCTGAACCTCCCCACCTTCCTCTTCGTCACGCCCATGTTCCTCTTCTCCGGGACCTTTTTTCCCCTCTCCATCCTTCCCGTCCCGATGCAGATCTTCGCGAACGCGGTCCTGCCCCTCACTCACGTGGTGAAGATCACCCGCATGATCACCCTCTCGCAGGTGACCCCCGGGATCCTGGTGAGCCTCGCCTGGATCGTAATCGTCGCGGCCCTGTTCTTCGTCCTCGCCGTGAACCTGATGAAGAAGCGGTTGATCGTGTAGGAGCCGGAACTATTCCATCTTCTCCTTGAGGAATGGAACTTCATCCGGAATTTCCGTACGCTCCTCGGGGATTCGGGCTTCGCCTCGCGGTCGCACCTCACCTGATGGTGGGATGCTCCAGGTCGGGTTCTGATGAACCCTCCCTCCCCGCCTCTGCGGCGTCCCCCGAATCAGGATAGACCCTGTCCGGGAGAAGAGGCTCATCCTGTTTACCTGGAACCTCTCGAAATCCCGTACTCCGGGGGATGCCCATGCGGCGGGGGGCGTAGCCCCCAAGAGCATCCCATGATGAAGATCTATCGAATACCCCGGACGCTTTGCCTGGAAATGACTGTTCGGTCTTTGATTTCCTACTTCGCCGCGTCCTTATCGTTCGAGTAATATCTCCGGAGGAACTCCCGCACCTTCTCGGACTCGATCCAGCCCCGGTCGAGCTGGTCGATGATCCCGTCGATGACCTTCGCCTGCTCCATGATCTTCTCGCCCGGGGTTCCCCCGGAGAGGTCGGCGAGGCCCACGATGACCGCGAGGGGGTTCCGGATGTGGTCCCCGAGGATGGCAAACTGCTCGATGTTCTTCTCGATCTGCTCGTATGCCTCCCTCTTCTGGACCTCGATGAGCTTTCTCTGGAAGATCTCCTGCCTGAGCTGCTCGTTCGTCCGCTGGAGCTCGCCAGTCCGGGCCGCCACGAGCTTCTCGAGCTGGGTCCGGTACCGCTCGAGCTCCTCCTCGGCCTGTTTCCGTTCGGTGATGTCCCGGGCGATGGCGAGAACCTCGTCCTTCCCGGAGACGACGAGCCGCATCTCGTAGTACCGGACGCCGCTCTTCCCCGTCACGGTGTACTCGAAGATGAAGACGGGGGATATCTCCTCCCCGTCCTCCGGTTCCTCCCCGCCATCCGCCCCCTGCGGGATCACCTGGAAGGTCTCCGTGATCTCCGCGGGGTCGCTCCCCAGGAGCTCACGGAGGGCCATGGCCCCGAGCTCGGCTGCGGTCCCCTGGGTGAACTCCTCGTGGATGCCCTCCCGTTTCACCTGGCACATCTGGTCCGGGACTGCGGAGAGGAGGGCGCGGTTCTTTGCCTCGCTCCTCTGGAGCCTCCCCTGGGCCTTCTCGAGAGCCGCGAGGGTCTTGTTGATGTTCGCCTGGAGGACCGTCACCTCGTTCTCGTCCTTCCCGACCTGGAGCCGGGCCGAGAGGTCCCGGGTCATCCCGATGCGCTTCACATCGGTGGAGAGCCGGGAGATGGGGGAGAGGATGGAGCTGTCCAGGAGGTAGAGGAAGACGATGGCAAAAATGAGGACGAGGACGATGTACGAGATGGTGAAGTAGTCCAGGGTTGCCTGGCCCTGGGCATAGATCTGCCTGGGGAGCTGGGTCTTCACGACGAGGATCGGGGTGCCGTACAGGTCCGCGACCTGGGCATAGCCTGCGATGGTCGTCGGGCTGTCTGGGTGGATAAAGATTGACCGGTTCCCGTCGAGCTCGACCTGTGCCTCCCTCACGTCGACCGGGCTCCCCGTTTCGCTCTTCCTGTAGACCGTCACCTGCTGGTTCGTGAGGAGGGCGATCCGCTGGATCTCGCTCTCGTCGAGGAACCGTCCAACGATGAGGAACCCGTTCTTCACGCTGTCAAAGTTCTTCGTGGTCACCGGGGCAGAGGCGACCATCACCGGCCCCTCGGGGAGGAGGAGGAACCCGCTCATGCTTCCCCGGTTCCCGGTGAAGTTCCAGAGGATCGGGTTCCCCGCCACCATGTCGGCGATGTTCCGGGGGAGGGGGGTCTCCTGCCCTGACGCCAGGTCAACGTTCTTTGCATAGAAAATCCCTCCGGAGGTGTTCAGGAAGACCACAAAGTTGATCCGGTCGCTCGTGAAGGTATCGGGCCTGAAGTTCTTCTCGATGTAGGCAGGATCCCGGTCCCTCATGAAGGTGTAGGTGTCGTCTCTCGGCGCCCATGCCCTCACCATGGTGTCGAGGAAGGAGAGGTCCTCGGCGAGGAGGCCCGAGAACCGGTTCATGTTCTGCTGGGTGTTCCTCTCCTCGAGGGTGACGAAGGCCCCGAGGACGATCCCCTGGGTGACGGCATAGAAGGCGATGAGAGTACAGGCGAGGGTGACCCCGACAATGATAAGGAGCTTTTTGCGGAGATCCATGGCTTACGCAAACACCCGGGCGTGGGGAGAGAGCCCCACCTTGATCCATTTATTATATTTTATAAGTTCCCATAAATACTTCTCCCTCCGGGGGGGCCTGCCTCTCCCCGGCAGGGGGCATCTCGAGGCGATCAGGGGGCGGCCGGGTCCCCGGGGTCGAAGGCGCGCGACGGGGAGTTTTCCCACGGAGAGAAGGGTTTTATCTTTTTTCCCCCAACCTGTACCCTATGGGCGTCAGATGCATCGAGCTCCCCGGGATCGGGACGAAATACGAGCTCGAGACCGAGAAGGGTGACCGGGTCGCCATCATCTTCATGGGCTCGCGCACCTTCCAGCTCTATATCCTCGAGAAGGGGAAGGCCGCCCCCTCTGCGGCGGAGCTCACCGCTGCCGAGGCGAGGAGGCTCGGGAGCCTCCTCTCGGGCGCCATCATCGAGGCCGAGAAGGAGGCGGTGGAGATCGCCTTCTCCACCCTCTCCGACCTCCGGATCCGGGTCCACACCTACGTCATCCGGAAGAACCTGGCCGGGAGATCCATCGCCGAGCTCCAGGTGCGGACAAAGACCGGGGCGACGGTGGTCGCCGTTTCCCGGAAGGGGAAGAACATCATTAACCCGCTCCCGTCCTTCACCTTCGAGGACGGGGACATCGTCGTTGCCATCGGGGATACCGACCAGCTGGAAGAGTTCGAGCACCAGATCCTGGGTCACTAGATGGAAGAGATCGCCCTCGCGCTCTTCGTCTGCCTCGTCCTCGCCCTTGTATCGAAGAGGTTTTCCCTCCCGCCCATCCCCTTCTACATCCTCGGCGGCATCGCCATCGGTAAAAGTGGGCTCAACCTTGTCCCGGCCGACGCCTACTCCCAGTACCTCTCATACCTCGGGCTCATCTTCCTCCTCTTCTACGTCGGCCTGGAGATGCGCCCAAAGTCCCTCCGGGAGCGGGGACGCACCATCCTCCTCTCCGGGGTGATCGACCTCAACGTGAACCTGGTGGTCGGGTGTGCCGCCGCCCTCCTCCTCGGCTTTCCCCCCCTCGAATCCTTCATCCTCGGGTCGGCCTTTTACATCTCGAGCTCGGCGATGGCCATCGCCTCCCTCGTTGAGAACCGGCGGCTCATCCTCCCCGAGGCCGAGACCATCGTCTGGATGATGGTCTTCGAGGACGTGCTCCTCATCCTCCTCATCTCCCTCTTCTCGACCCAGGGGGTGAACCCGGTGAGCTTCATTTTGCTCACGGTGGCAGTCCTCGCGGCAACCGCCGGGATCATGCGACTCTTCAGGCAGCCCATCAAGGCGCTCCTCGCCCGGACCGATGACCTTCCCACCCTCTTCACCTTCACGGTGGTCATCTCCTCCACCTATCTCGCGAAGCTCCTGAAGATCCCCGATTCCCTCGTCGCCATCATCCTCGGCTCCTCCCTCGCCGCGACGAGCGGATCGGCCCTCGAACGGCTCTCCCAGCCCTTCCGGGAGGTCTTCCTCGTCCTCTTCTTCGTCTTCTTCGGGATCACCATCGACTTCTCGGGCGGGTTCTCCCTCCCGGTCACCGCGATCCTCTGCGTCCTCGCCCTCGCGTCCAAGATGGCCTCCGGGGTCCTCGTCGGCTGGGGTCTCCATGGCTCGGTCCCGGCGGGGATAGAGATCGGGGCAAACACCCTGGGGAGGGGGGAGTTCTCCATAGCCCTTGTTGCCATCTTCGGCTCGGCGACCATCTCGGCGACGGTGGCTCTCCTCGTGGTCGTGACCTCCCTCGCGGGCTCCTTCGCCGCCCGGTACAGCGAGGCGCTGAAGCTGCGCCTCTCCCGTGAGAAGCCATCCCTGCTCGCGGTCCCCGATGGGCAGGCGGGATGAGTCGCGGCGGGGGAGTGGCTCACCGGTTGCCCCCGGGCGGGAAACCCTTATTCATCCCCGCACGATACTCACTGACAGGAAATTTCCGCGGAAAGAGGGTTCACCATGAAGCTGCTCGTCTGCTACTACTCCATGTTCGGCCATATCCACCGGCTCGCGGAGGCGGTGGCGGCCGGGGCCGCCGGGGTGGACGGCGCCTCAGTGGAGATGCGAAGGGTCCCCGAGACCCTGCCCGCCGAGGTCCTCGAGAAGACCGGTGCGGCGAAGGCCCAGAAGGCCTTCTCCCACGTGCCGGTTATCGGGAGGAACGAGCTCGGGAACTACGATGCCTTCGTCTTCGGGACCCCGACCCGGTACGGGAACATGTGCGGCCAGATGCGCCAGTTCTTCGATGCCACCGGATCCCTCTGGGTGCAGGGGGCGCTTACCGGGAAGGTCGGCTCGGTCTTCGCGTCCTCGAACACCCAGCACGGCGGGCAGGAGTCCACCATCCTCTCCTTCCACGCGACCCTCCTCCACCACGGGATGGTCATCGTGGGGCTGCCCTACCTCTTCGCCGGCCAGAGCCGGGTCGACGAGATCACGGGGTGCTCCCCGTACGGCGCCTCGACGGTCGCCGGGCCGGGGGGCGGGCGCTGGCCCTCGGAGAACGAGCTCGCCGGCGCGAGGTTCCAGGGGAGGTACACCGCCCTCGTCGCGTCGAAGATCACGCCCCACCGGGATGCCATCATCGCCTACCTCACCCGGTGAACCCCACCGGGCGGGGGAGATGGAGATCGAGGTGCGGGAGAAGGAGATTCGCCGGTCGACCATCCAGGTGCTCCCGTCCGGCACGGTGAGGGTCACGGCCCCCCCGGGGACCCGGGTCTCCTCCCTCATCGAGCGGAACCTCGGGTGGATCGAGCGGAAGCGGGGTGAGATCGAGGAGATCTCCAGGGACCGGGCAGGACAGGAAGGGAGGATCCTCCTCGGCGGGAGGTTTTTCCGGCTGGAGACCGGCCCGGCCTGCGGGGTGGAGGAAGAGGAGGGGATCGTCACTTATACCACCCCGAGGGAACTGAAAGCCTTCCTGAAGGGGGTGCTCGGGAATGATCTCAACTCCCGGCTCGAGGCGCAGGCGGCGAAAATGCACCTCGGGATCTCCGGGATCACCGTCAGGGAACAGCGGAGCCGGTGGGCGAGCTGCTCGCCGGACGGAAAGATCAGCGTCAACCTCCGGGTCCTCGCCCTCCCCCCGAATATCCGGGACTACCTGGTGGTCCACGAGCTCGCCCACCTCCTTGAGCCCAATCACTCGCGGAGGTACTGGAAAAGGGTCGGGGAATTCTTCCCCGACTACCGGTTTGCTGAGGAGGAGCTGAAGAGATACTGGGTCCTCGTGGAGCGCGACGGCATCTGGGAAGTTCTCAGAAAGATATAGAGGAGAGGTGCGGGAGAGAATCGACCAAAGGGGGGTCGAGAAGAAGGATCTCAATCCTTCTTCGAGAACCGAGCGATAGCGAGGTTGAGAAAAAGGACGTCAGTCCTTTTTCGATATGGTCCGCTCCAGGGATTCCCGCACCGCCCGCTGGATGGACTCGTCCTCGTCCTTGAGCGCCTGGATGAGGGGCTCAACCGCCCGGCCGTCCCCGATGTCCCCGAGGGCCACTGCGGCGCCCTTCTTGACACCCTTGTCCCGGTCCTTCATGGCGGCGATGAGCGGCTCCACCGCCCGCCGGTCCCCGATCTTGCCCAGGGTCCAGGCCGCCACGTACCTGACCCCCGCATCCTCTGCGGAAAGGGCATCGATGAGCGGCTCGACGGCCGGCTCGCCGATGTGCACGAGCACGTCCGCGGCCCCCATCCGGACGAAAACCGACTCGTCCTTCAGGACCTCGATGAGGGGCCCGATGGCCCGCTCGTCGCTCATGGCCGAGAGGGCCCCCGTCACATCCTCACGGAGCTCCGGGTTCTTCAGGCTCCCGATGAGCGGGGCGAGTGCCCGGATGTCCCGGATCTTCCCGAGGGCCACCACCGCCTCCCGCTCAACCGCGAGGTCCTCGTCCGAGAGGAGCCCCACGAGGGGGGTGACCGCGTAGGGCTCGCCGATCTTCCCGAGGGCGATGGTCGCCTCCCTGCGGACCGCGCCCGAGCTGTCACCGAGGGCCTTGATGAGGGGCTCCACCCCCCGCCGGTCCCCGAACCGTCCCAGCACCTGGGCCGCGGAGCTCCGGACGGGCTCGTGTGAGTCCCCGAGGGCGGTGATGAGCGGCTCCACGGCCGGCTCGCCGATCTCGAAGAGGACCTCCTCGGCGTCCTTCCTGAAGGCCTCGCCCTCCTTCTTGAGGGCGTCGATGAGCGGGGGCACGGAGAGCTCCCCGGCCATGGCGAGAACCCAGGCGGCGCTCTGCTTCATCTCCTCGTCCTCCCCGGCAAGGGTCTCTATCAGGGGCTTGATGGCGGGTTTCCCGATCCCGGTGAGGGCCCGGGCCCCTTCCCTCCGGATGGCGGCTCCCGCCGACCCCATGGTCTCTATGAGCGGCTCGACCGCCCGCCCGTCGCCGATCCTGCCCAGGGCCTCGACCGCGTACCCCTTTACCCAGAGGTCATCTGCCTTGAGGGCAGAGAGGAGTGCCGGGACCGCTGCCTTGTCACCGATCTTCCCCAGCGACTCGGCGGCCATGCACCGGAGGTAGCTGTCCTCGCCCTCGAGGGCTTCCATGAGGGCCTGGACCGCCTCCCGGTTCCCGAGCCGGCCGAGGACCGCGGCCGCCCGCCTCCGCACGTAGCGATCCTCGTCCGACAGAGCGTTCGAGAGGGCCGGGACCGCGGCCTCGCCGAGCTGCTCGAGCTCCCCCCAGGATCCCTTGGAGATGAGGAAGTACGCCCGCTCCTCATCGGAGAGTGGGCTCCAGCCGAAGCTCCCGAGCACCCGGATGATCTCCTTCTGGGCTGCCCAGTGCGCCTTCTTGAGCACCTCGACAAGCGCCTCCACCGCCCGCTCGTCCCCGATCTCCTCGAGGACCTTTGCCACCTGCCGCTGGACGTCCCAATCCTCCTCCTGGAGGGCGGTGATCAGGGGCTCCACGGCGGGGCCCTTGATGGTGACGAGGATCCTCTGGGCCTCCTTCCGGATGGCCCAGTCCTCGTCCCTGAGCGCCCGAATGAGGGCCTCGACCGCCCGGTCCTTCATCCCGGCAAGGGTGTTCGCCGCACGGTCCCGCACGTCCTCGTAGTCGCTCTTGAGGGCCTGGATCAGGGAGTCGAGGGCCGGTGTCCCGATGGTCCCGAGGGCTATCGTCGCGTAGCACCGGACATAGGTGTCGAAGTCCCTGAGCGCATCGATAAGGGGCGTGAGCGCCCGTTCGTCCCCCATTTTCCCCAGGGCCCGGGCGGCCTCGCCCCTTACGTCCTCGTCCTTGTCCTTGAGCGCGCCGATGATGGCCGGCACCGCCTGGAGATCCCCGATCTCCCCGAGGGCCCTGGCAGATGCGCCCCTGACCCGGGCGTTCTCGTCCTTCAGGGCCCGCACCAGGTGGTCCACGGCGAGGGGATCCCCGATCCGGCCAAGGGCCTCCGCCGCCTCGGCCCGGACGAGCTTGTGACGGTCCTTCAGGGCCCGGATCAGGTGCTCCACCGCCTTCGGGTCCCGCATCTCCCCGAGGGCCCGGGCCGCCTGGGACCGGACCATCTCATCCTTGTCCCCGAGTGCCTTGATCAGGTGGTCCACCGCCTTCGGGTCGCGCATCTCGGCCTGGGGCGGGGCCCGGGGCCGGATGCTCTTCTCGCTCATCCTCGATTCCTTTTCTCTCCTGGGTGCCATTCTCGATCGCTCCTTATTCGTTTAATGAGATTTAAGGGGATGCCAACACTCGTAATCCAACATCGTTAAGTGATATAAGGGCATATTTTTACCCGGAGGACCACAATGCTCGTGGATTTCCTGGAACAATACCGGGCCAAATCTACCCGTTCGTTGTATGTGAGCGCATGGGTAAAATTCCTTTCCCTTGTGTACGGCGCACGGCTGAAGGGATCCTCACCGGGGATGCTTGAGCCCTGGGTCGCCAAGTATGTGAATGACCTGAGGAACGGCCGTCGCAACCTTGCCGCCGACCTTGGCGCCCTGGAGGGGGACTGCCGCAGCCGGCGGACCTGCCTCGCCTACCAGAGTGCCATCCGGACCCTGCTGGCCGGGGCTGATCTCACCCTCCTGCCGAGGGAGGGACGGGAGCTGCGGCGTGCCCGGAGCCGGCCCGGCCCCCGGGTACCGGCTGATACCCTCACCCCGGGCATGATTTTGAAGCTCCTGGAGCACCTGGATACCCGGGGCAGGGCGATCCTCTATGTCCTCGTGAGCAGCGGCTCGCGGCTCGGCGAGGCCCTCTCCCTCCGGCTCGATGACCTCGACCTCGGCTCCCGGCCGGCCCGGTTCCGGATCAGGGACGCAGAGGGGAAGATATCCCGGGTGGCCTTCATCTCCCGGGAGGCCGCGGGGGCCATCCGGGTGTACCTGATCGTGAGGGACCGGTTCCTCGCATCCGCCCGGTCGAGGGGTGGGACGGGAGGACCGGACCTCCTCTTCCCGATTGGTACCCGGACCTTCGAGCAGGTCTGGGCCCTCGCCCTCTCGAAGGCGAGGCTGGAACGGTTTGACCCGGTCACCGGCAGGAGGACCCTTCCCCCGGGCGCCACCCGCCGGTTCTTCGCCACGCGGATGGGCGCGGTCCTGCCGGCACCGGTCGTCAGGGAGCTTATGGGCGGCCCCGGCCGATTCGCCGCCGCGCACCGCGGGTTCACCGACGAGGAACTGGAGAAGGCATTCCTCGAGGGTGAGCCGCATATCACGCTCCACCGGAGCCGCAGGAAGGAGAGCCTGGGAAGGAAGGTCGCCGAATTGGAGGGGCTGGTGCGTGCCCTCAGGCACCAGATTGAAGAGGCTGGCAGGATGCCCATGCCGCCACAGGGAACCCCTCGGGAAGGGTGAACCCAGTGACACGAACGGACCCGGGTGGGAGGGCCTGACGGTTCGGCCCTCGTCATCCCGCATGGGTGAAACCACCCGGGATGGCACATCGCCCCATCCTTGGCTGAGAAGGTCTTATATCCCGGGGATACTCTCAATGGGGTGAGGTCATCCATATGTCCAGGACTCACCCATCATCCCGCACCGGATCGCGCATCCTCCTCGCCGCGGGGATATTCCTGATCCTCTCGGCCCTCGTCGTATTCCCGTCCGCTGCCCGGACGGACATACGCCACATCCAGGCCGGGGATATGGTCTTCGTGTACGAACAGAACCTCGATATCACCGGCCTCCGCACCGCCGCGAATCCGGTCACGCAGCTCAGGAAGTACCAGGACGACAATCCGAACATGGCCCTCCTCCTCGCGGTCCCGGTTTCAGATGATACGAGCTTCAGCCTCCTCCCCGAGTTCTTCGGGGGGATCTATGGCGTGTACTATGCCTGGAACCCGACGAACGGGGCCATGAACTCGATCGTGGTGAACGTGCCGTCGGTCTCCATCGACGCCGTCCTCGCGAGCCCGAACCACACGGACTCCATCAAGGGGCTCTCCATCCCTGAGGATACCCGGATCGCCTTCAAGATCGTATCCACCAACGTGGGCTCCTCGTACCACGCGGGGGCCGTCTTCCCGGCGACCGTTGACCTCGTCCTCACCACCCCGGGCGGGGCCCAGCTCACCACCATCCAGGGGATGAACTTCGCGGCGATGAACGTGAGCAGCCAGATCTTCTATACCGATGATGCGGGAAGACCCGGGGCAATAACGCTGCAGGGCCTCGGGACGGGGACCTTCAGCATCCAGGCAAAGTGGAGCAACCCGGCGTCCTTTGATATGCAGGCGCCCGACTCCAATAGCCTCACCTTCAACATCGGGCGCTCCACGGTTTCTCAGACGACCCCGGTTCCGGTCACCACCGTGGTGACGACCCGGGCCACCACGATCTCCACCCCGGTCCCTACGACGACATCCCCTACCCTGCCGCCCACCACGGCTCCACTCACGACGCCCCCGACCTTTCCGCCGGTAACCACGACCGCACCGGCGACCCCTCAACCGACAGCAACCCCCCTGGGAGCATGGCTCGCGGTCCTCGCCCCGGCCTTCGGGACCTTCCTCCTCACCAGGGGCAGGACGGGTGCCTGAAGGCAATCCGGCCGTATGAGCCAGGGAGGGAAATGGGATGATCCGAACCCTCCCCACCGGTTTTTCCAACTAAGCCCGCTGGTAGATCCCCACGACCTCGCCGCGGGCAAGGAGGTGCCCCCCGATGGCCCCCTCGAGCACTCTTCCATCCCGTTTTCCGGAGAGGTTCAGGGAGGTGTCCAGGGCAGAGACCGTGAAGTGATAGTGGTGAGGCTTTCCCCTCGGGGGACACGGCCCCCCGTATGCCGTTCGGCCCATGTCGTTTGTCCCCTGCACGGAACCTGCGGGAAGGACATTTCTACCGGGCCCCCCGGCAGTTATCTCGCGGGTACCGGGGGGGATGTTATAGGCGACCCAGTGTATGAAGGTGCCGCCCGGCGCATCGGGATCGCTCACCAGGATGGCAATGGATACGGTCCCCGGGGGAGAGGTGCCCCAGGAGAGGGGAGGCGAGACATTCGCCCCGTCGCAGGTATATATCACCGGGATCTGCCCGCCCATGGGGAAGGCCGCCGATGAGACATTGAGGGCAGGAACCGGGGCCCTGCCACCAGGGACCAGGCATCCCGAGAGGATGCAGAGGAGGAGAACGGCGAGGGACCGGGCGGCCCGTGCGGCTCCTTTCCTCACCAGGGGTAACAATCTGAGGTGCTCCATGCCGGCACCTGATGAGCTCCACCAAGATAAGAATTTCGGGGAAAAGAAGGGATGGGATCAGATCTTCAGCTGGGCCAGGGCATCGTAGACCATCCTGCGGTAGACGGCAGGGTCGGTGTGGTAATGCTCCTGTGCCTTCCTCGAGTCATCGGTCGTTCCCAGCTCGTCGAGCCGCTGGAGGGTGGCCCGCGCGGTATCGAGCACCCAGAGGTCCCGGGTTTCCCGGTCAACCGAGGTGACCGACTCGGCCCTGACCGAGACGAGTATCGAGCCCGGCTGGGACTCGTACAGGTTCGGCTTGCCTATGACCGCGACGAAGGCGGGCGGCTCGACCCGGGCGAGCTGCTGCATTGCCTCGGGCTGGTAGCTCCCTGCCATGAGGAAGAAGGTCCCGGTCGGGTCGGCGATCCTCGCCCGGTAGAAGACATTCTGGTCCCCGCGCCTGTCCTTCTCGGTGAGGGTGCCGGCGATGAAGATCCGGTTGCACCTGGCTCCCGTCGGGAGGAGGACGAAGCTCGGGCTTTTCTCGTCCTCCCCCTCCCTGAACTGGAGCCGGACCTCCCTGAGCTCGGAGGCAAACACCCTGCGGGCGGGCTCCCGTTCATAGGTCTGCCCGGGGCGCGGCCCGTTCGGCTTCCGTGCGTTCATCATTTCGCCTCACCTCCCGCACGGTTCAGGAGCGCGGCAAGATCCGCGGGGTCAAAGGAGATCTTCCGGCATTCCTTGACGAGGATCCTCCCGTCGATGTCGACCCCCCGGATCTGGAAGTAGCGCCCGAGGACCGCGTCCCGGATCCGGTAGAACACCTCATCCATCCCGAGGGGGCTCGACTCCGCGAGGGCGATTGCCTCATCGAGTTTCATCCCCGAAAGGGCCTCGACGATCTCCTTCTGAACGAGGAAGTTCCTCGTCCGGATCCCGTCGTCGAGGACTCCCTTGATCCTCAGGTCATAGTGAAAGTTCTTTTGGATCTCATGGACCGGGCAGTAGTTCTGCCGGGAGAGGACCCGGTTGCACCCTTCGACGGGGCAACGCTTGATGAGCCCCGAACCGGGCGCGAGGTGAACAATGACCCCCTGGACGGCCTCCCCCTCGTTCACCCTGATGTCACCCTCTTCGGGGAGATACATTGCCGTGGAGAGGTTCAGCGTCAGCCTCCCGTTGAATTCATCGACGGTGGCGTAGTAAATGGTGTACACACCCCCGGGGACGAGCTTCTCCTTCCCCTCCTCGCGCCAGATGGTGAACCTGATGGTTCCCGTCTCATCCCCGAGCAGGCCGGTCTGGAGCATCCTCTCGTGGCTGGTCTCCCATTCCTGCACCACCTTCACCCTGACGGACCCTACCCCGGGCCTGAGCTCACGCACGGGGACGACCTTCGGGATGAGGGAGGTCTCGTTCTCGACTTCGGTAATGCTCGTTCCGCTGTTGATGTACAGGATCGCCATGCCCCGGAACTCGTCCACGACCGCGGACTCGAACCGGTACCATTTCCCTGTCGCGAGAGGCTGGGCCTTTGCCCGCGCCCAGACGGTGAACCTGATGGCCCCGGAGGGATCGGCGAGGATCCCCGCCTGGGCGATGGCCGGGGTGGGCGGGTTCGAGAGGGCCACCACCTTGCCCTGGACCGTCACCCACTCCCCTGCCGAGAGCCCGTGGATCTCCCGTTCCTGCGCTCGTGCGCCGGGGGAGGGAAGGGAGTGCTCCCGGGCGAGCTCGTTACTCACCGTGCGCTCCGCCTCGGTGAGCTGCACGCCGAATTCCTCGACAAGACGCCGTATCTTCGATTCGATCCTCGACCGGTCAACGGCAATTCCCTTTGCTTCCATTTTTCCGGAGATTCTTTCAACCGCATCTCTGACTTCCATAGACATCTCCACTTCATACGGGCTCCCCGGCCCCTCTTAAAGTATGACGGTGGGGGGTGAAAATGTGCTCCTTCTGGATCGCCCGCTCTTCCCAAGGGTTAAGTAGCAGGATGATCAACCACATGGGCATGGCAGTAACGGCAGACAGCACCATCATGGAGGTCCTGCAGGCAAAGCCCGACGCGGCCACCGTCCTCTTCAAGTTCGGGATGGGCTGCCTCGGCTGCGCCGTTGCCCGCGGGGAGACCATCAGGGAGGCGGCCCAGGCCCATGGCATCCCCCTCCAGGAGCTCCTCTCGGCCCTCGGGATCCCGGAGAACTAGATCTTTTTTCCGGACGACCGGCTCTTCGAGACTCTCTTCAGCTCACCGAGGGCAGCCTCGGGGTTTTTTGCAAGATAATCCGCCACCTCCGGTATATGGAGCACGGTGCACCTGGCACAGTTCCAGACCTTTCCCCCGTTCTTGCTCTCGACCCACTGGCCCAGCTCCGGGTCAAGGCAGGGGTACAGGGGACAGTAGCAGTAGTCGCACCGCTGGCCCTCGAAGTGGCATGGGTAGTAAGGGCAGCCCTCGGGGGACCATTCCACCCAGTGGTCCCCGCCATAGCGCGAGAATATGAACATCGAGGGGGCCTTCCTCCCGACCCTGCCCTCGTGCCTGGCCAATGCCTCCCCGACGCCGTGGAATGCCGCGCGGTAGATGCGCCTTCCTGCCCCGGTCGCCGTCCCCGCATATTCATGGCAGGTGGGACCCTCGCAGGCCGACAACACGGCGTCGGTCGCGGTCCCCGAGAAGGGATGCCCGAGGGCCCTCAGGGCATCGGCCTTTGCCATGGTTGCGGTCGTGAGAGCCTCCAGGAGCGCCCCGTCGGTGAGGCCCTCTGCCGAGTGGACGATGATGTTGATGGTTCCCTCCGTTCCGGGATTCGGATGCGTGATCCCGGCGGTGACAAAGAGGGTGATGAAGTCATGATGCAGGATGCAGGTGTTCCGGGCATCCACCGCTGTGAGAAGCCCGAAGAATTCCCGGGAGAACCCCATCCCGGCTGCGAGGTCCTCGAGGGGCCGGAGAGGCTCGGTGTGGTCAAATTCCCTGTCCACGGTATGGTTGAGAAGGGTGGTGACCCTCCGGAGGCCGCCATTCACGCCGGTGCTTGCGGCCCGGAAGTCCCCACGGATAAGGAGCGTCTTTCCCCGGAAGAAGTACCTCATGGGATCATGAAAGCTGGTAGCGCACCCGGTCCTTCAGCTCCTGCTGCTTCCCGGCGTTCCAGCCCGAGACGTCCTGGAGGTAGCCGGTAACCCGGCTGATCTGCACGACATCGTGGGATCCACAGTCGGGGCAGACCGGGTTCCCGCAGAGGGGGCAGTACTCGATCCGCGCGATGATCTCGTGTGAGCACTGGCAGTGGTCGAGGGGACAGAGGATCTGGAGCCGGGTCTCGCCGCACTTCGGGCAGGGCGCCGAGTCAACGATGGTGTGGCAGGTGTAACACTTGAAGCGCCGCTCGGCGGGTGGGATGTCCTGGAGGGAGTGGTACTTCTCCATGAGCCTGCGCTGCTCTGGACTCCATTGCATACCGGATCCATGGTGAGGCGATCATAAAATGTTTTGCGCAGAATCGTGTTTTTTTGCGCAAAATAAAACACGATTTGAGCAGACCGGCGGACGAAGGCCGGCGGTCTCCGAAGGAAATGTTCCGGGCTGCCTCATCTCACTCACAGGGCTCATGACCGGTCAGGTCGGTTCATATCATCATCGGCAGCGCCGGGCGAACTCTGCCGCAGCGGCCGCAGGGTCCGCCGCCCCGTATATGGACCTCCCGACGATGATCCCGTCCACGAGGTCCTTTATCGCCCCGGGATCCCCACCCTGGGCCCCCACCCCCGGGGACAGGATCTCCCGGGTCCCGACGATCTCCCGGAGACGCTCCACCCGGTCAGGCCGGGTCGCGGGGGCGATGATCCCGTCGGCACCGCACTGCACGGCGAGTGCCGCGAGCCGCTCGGCGACGCCGCCGTGGAAGAACTCCTCCCCGCCCGGGTGGCTCATCTCGGCGACCGCGTAACAGGCGCCGCCGTTCGCGTGCGCCACCCTGATGCATGCAGAAAGGGCATCCCCTCCGGGGAAGGCATGCGCGATGACCGCTGAGAACCCGGCCCGGAGTGCCTGGGTGCAGATCAATTCGTTCGTCTCAGGGATGTCCGCGACCTTGAAATCGGCGATGATTGGCAGGTCAAGGGGGAGGAGGTCACGGGCAATGGAGATACTCTCCGAAAGAACGAGCGGGTACCCGATCTTGATGGCGTCGATGGAGGGGGCGCAGGCCCGGGCAATCCTGAGGGCCGAGCCGCGATCGGTGACGTCGAGTGCGAGGATCAGGTCAGCCACGGGAGAGCCTCTCCAGGACCGCCGCGGCGATGACCGGGAGGGTGATAGTCGCGTCCCCGTAGACCGTGACCCCCTGGGCCTCGGCGGTGAGCTTCCCCCATGATCGGGCCTCGTCCAGGGTCGCCCCCGAGAGGCCCCCGAGATCCGGCCGGTCGCCGGTCAGCTGCACTGCATAGGTGAACCCGTGGGGCGCGAGGAGCATACCCTGGAAAATGAAGTTCTTGGGGACCCCGCCCCCAATGAGGAGGGCTCCCGCGCTCCCGGAGGTGAAGCACCGGTCCAGGAAGCCCTTCATGTCCCGGAAGGCATCCACCACGACGTTGTGGGTCTGGGTGAAGAGGGAGAACTGGAGGCCGAAGACCGAGTCCTGCACCGCCGGGCAATAGACCGGGACCCCTCTCCTCGCGGCGGTGGCGAGGATGCCCGAGGGGAGGTTCTTCCCGACGAACCCGAGGAGCTCGCTCGTGGAGATGACGGTCCCCTCTGCGAGCCCGCCGAAGACTCCCTGGATGAACTCCTCGAACCGGGTGAAGGCATCGTCGGAGACGTAGACGTCGTAGATGCGGTTGATCCCCTTCCTCCGGAGGTCATTGTCCGAGCACTCCGCCGATCCATGGTAATGCCTGCACCCGATGGCCTCGACCATGTCGTGCACCAGGTTCGCGCCGGTGGAGACCAGGACGTCCACGTATCCCTGGTCGATGAGGTCCGAGACGATCCCACCCATGCCCGCCGGGACCATCGCACCGGCGAGGCCCATGAAGGTGGTCGCCTTCTCATCACGGAACATTGCTTCCGTGACCCCGCATGCCTTCGCGAGGGATCCCCCGTTGAAGGCCCCGGACGCCTCGAGCTCCGTGACGAGCTCCCCGACGGTCATGCCGGGCCGGACCCTTACCTGCTTCACCGCCTTGCCTTCCATGCACTCTCCTCTTTACGGAGATATTTCCCTGCCCCCTCTTATCTGTGCCGGTTCGCCCCGGATGAGGGGCCTCGCCAGGTGCCGCCGTGCTGAGGGCGGGACCTCGTACCATCCGGCCCTGATACTCCGGTCACGGTCCTCGATCATTCCCTCTGCCGCCCTGCTTCCGCACCGCCGGCACTTGTACCCCTTCGCACTCCCCGCCGAGGTCATCCGCTTCCCGCACGAGGGGCACACGGGGGAGACCCTGTGGAGGTCCCTTGCCCGCTCGGCGAGATGGAGTTTCTCAAGGTTCAGGGACCCCCCCTTGTAGCTCCCGCAGAGTTCCACCCGGTCCCCGGGAATGAGGGCCCTCACCACGTCCCGGAACCCCTTCGTCGGCTCGTAGGCCATGCACCGGAGGCCGCGCCCCCCGCGCTCGACGTCCAGGGATACATGCCCGCCCCTCCCCGTCACAGCCCTCCCGGCAACGGTTCCTCCCAGGATGTAGGAGTGTCCCTCGGTGAGCTCCCCGATGGTCCCTTCCTCCAGGTGACCGTCGGTCCCCTGGTTCGTGAGGTACATCTGTTCCATTCCCGGCGGCTCGGTCCGGACAAAGGACCGGGCGCGGGAGACCGTGAGGGGGCTCGCCCCCCGGATCCCGAAGAGAACCGGATCCGGCGTATGCGGGGAGCAGACGACAATGTCGTTCTCCCGGTCAACCGTGTCCCACGTGTCAGGGGTTGTCGCGGCATCGGCGAGGAAGAAGGATCCCCGGTCAATGGTTCTCGGAATGGACCAGAGGAAAGGGTCACGGTAGACCAGGAGTTCCCAGGTCGAGTCAGGAAGATCGCTCGCGATGGCCGCTGCGGCACCGATGAGCCCCCGGCCACCCTTCCACCCGCGGTACATCGCCCCGGCCGCTTCGAGCAATTCCACTGCCTCCCCCTGCTCGCAGAAGGACCTGAGGGCCTTTTCATAGAAGGCGACCGGGGGCTTTGACTCAGACACCGCGAGGCCCGGCTCGGTTCCCTCCGCAGGGAGATCTGCCAGGTCCTCGATGGACCGGCACGCGAGTTCGAAGGCAACATCGGGATCCCCCGTGACCTCAAGGGAAATGGCTGCATTCCCCCGGGTCTTCCAGGGGACGTTTGGGTTGAGCCTGATGAGCCTCGCCTCCACGAGCCAGAAGCCCCGGGCGAGGAGCCTCCGGATGAGCACGGCCCCGAGGTACGTGGTGCACATTCCCCGCGGGGAATCCGTGTCATCGATCCCGATCCACATGCCCGATATCTTATTACCCCGCCACACTATATGGGTTCTTTAGGAAACCATGACCCAGGAGGTCCTGCTCCGGAGGGTGAGGACCCTGCTCCTCGATACGGGATTCCAGGTCTCGGAGAGGTGCAGCCAGAGGCCCCGTTCCTTTGATCTCATCGCCCGGAGCCCGGACATCCTCATGGTCATCAAGGCCATTTCCCATATCGACGGGGTCTCCGAGGATATCGCACGGGACCTGGACCTCGTCTCCTATTACCTGAACGGGGCTCCCCTCATCGTGGGGGAGCGGACCCGGGATGCGGATCTCCATCGGGGAGCGGTCTATATCCGGTACGGGATCTATGCCCTGTCCCTCCCCACGCTCTCCGATTTCATCGTGGACGGGATCCCGCCCCTCGTCTACGTCTCCCCGGGCGGGCTCTATGTGAACATCAATGAAAAGGTCCTCCACGCCCTCCGGGAGGAACAGCAGCTGTCCCTCGGAGACCTCGCCCACCTCCTGGGGGTGTCCCGGCGGACCATCAGCAAGTACGAGAGCGGGATGGGTTCCACCATGGAGATCGCCCTGCGTATCGAGGAGATCTTCGATACCGCCGTCACGAAGCCCATCGATCTCCTCGCCCACGAGTCCCGGTTCACGGGGTCGGGTGAGCCGGCCCAGGGGAAGGTCCCCGCCGACCTCGAGCGGATGGGCATGGAGATCCATCTCCTCCGCCGTGCCCCCTTCGAGGCCCTCGCCCGGTTCGAGGACGAAACCATCCTCACCGGGTACGGGACGACCCGGCACGTGGTGAAACGGGCTCCCCTCATCGGGAACCTCTCCCGGATCGCCCGGGCCCACGCCCTCTGCGTCCTCGTGGACTACCGGCGCCAGAAGATGATCGAGAACACCCTCGTCATCGGCGAGGAGCGCCTCCATGCCCTGGAGGACGGCGCCGAGCTCATGGAACTGATCCGGGAACCCCAGGCGTGAATTCCTTGCCTCCGGGCTGCAGGCCACCCCGGAAGAGCCGGATTCTGATTACCTGACGGTGGGTTTGATGAGAACCGGACCTGGTGGCAGATTGCAGTTGATATCAAAGCCTGAAAAGGGCCCCGCGCGGCGTGGAACGAAGAAGGTATCGGGAGAGGCAGACACCCCGGTACCCGTGCACATCTGGTGTGACGTATGCTATGTTATATCATAGCATGATAAAGGTTACTCAACCGACGCAGGGATCCATACCATCGCCCGGATCTCCCGGAAATCGTGACGGCGTAACACGACAGCACTGTATTTTTGATGACCCCGAATTATTGTGAACACTTACGCCGTCAACTGTACAGGTCGGATCTCTGTCCACAAATAGTTCCTCAATTGTGAACT